>JBBSGA010000208.1:0-10974 GCA_038254585.1 Chloroflexales bacterium
ATTCGATCCCATAGGTGTCAATGATACTCAACGTTGTCGGCGCCACAAGGAACCGCTTCAGATAGCCCTGATGTGCTTGAAAGAGCCGAGATAATCGTGTCATCTCTGGCAGCTTCGGAAACAAACATCGATGATTATAGTTAATCCAACGATAAAACGCACGGAACTTGCCACCGTTGATGGCAAACAGCACGAGCAATGTCACCACTTCGCTGGCGTACAGCATCTCGTCGTCATATTTCTTGACAGGACCCAGTTCTTGGTCTATGCTACAAAAGAGGCGGGTAATGAACTCGTCTTGTGGCATCGGTGGCTCCTTACGATAGTGGTTAGCGCTTTCATCGTAATACCACCGATGCCGTGTGTCAATTTATGTACCTATCGCCTCTATCGTGTTCTCGCCAAGCGATTCTGAAACTGTCACAGCGATGGGGGGCGCAGCGGCGTCTGCCTGCCGGCAGCGAGCTGGGTGCTGCGGAACGGTGGCGACAAGAATAATGGTGGTGAGTAACGGTTCTTTGGCATGAGATCTATATTTCTTCCATGATCAACTAGCAACATCAGTTATAAACCATCGATGACATGGTTTGCCCTGTAAGATGAACTAGCAACATCAGTTATAAGAAGTGTCCCGGGGCAGCCTTGCGCCAAGTATAGCACGCTGCCTCCACAGCGACAGGCGGAGCGGCGATGCGGCAGACCTTTTCAGACATCCTTCGCGGGCCACACCCCGCAGCAGGACGCGTACGCCTCCGTAACGCTGCATCATTCGGGCTCCTTGTTCGCAGCCTCACGCCTGCCCGGGCACTGCGCTTCGCGCCGGCGCTCCTTCCCGGGTCGCCTCTGTTATTCCTGACGCAGGACGTGGCTATCGGCGAGCCATGCCGGGACGTTCGCGCAGTCACTGCTGCAACCCGTGGCGAGCCTGCTGACCAACATGTATTCGGGCGTTCTTGACACATTCTGTTAGAGTATCCAGACGCGACGCCGCGAGAGCAGGGATCGCACACGCCGTGCCCTTCGCGCTGGACCTCGTGGCTGGCACACGTAATTCGTCCAATCGTGTCGTATCCATGCAAAGATTGGCGGAGGGGGTGATCGGCCGCAGCTTCCACCGCGACTCGACCGAACAGTGCTGAGAGCAGTATGAGCTCTTCATGCGAGAGGAGTTTTCGAAATGACCTCAATGCCGCGTACTAGCCGGTTTCTCGTTGTTCTCCTGGCCGTGCTCGCCCTCGCCGTTTTCCCCTCCGCCGCCGGCGCCAACCATTCCTGGAATGGCTATCACTGGGCGCGCACCGCCAACCCGTTCACCCTACAGGTTGGCGACAACCTGTCCACCAGCTGGAAGAGTTACCTCGGCACCACCGCCAGCGACTGGAGCAAATCCACCGTGCTGGATATGACAGTTGTCGCTGGCCAGTCGAGTACCAAGCGGTGCCGGCCCACTAGCGGACGCGACGAGGTCTGCAACGGCGCGTACGGCAACAACGGCTGGCTCGGGGTTGCGCAAGTTTGGGTCAGCGGCAGCCATATCACGCAGGGCACCGTCAAGGTAAACGATACCTACTTCACGCTGGCCCAGTACAACAACACCAGCGAGAAGGAACACGTAATGTGCCAGGAGGTCGGCCACACGCTCGGCCTCGACCATCAGAGCACGGATGGCTCATCGCTCAATACGTGCATGGACTACTACCAGAACACGAGCAACTCGGACACGAAGTCTATCCACCCGAACCAGCACGACTACGACGAATTGGTGACGATCTACTCGCATCTCGATAGCACCACGACGATCGGCGCGGCACTAGCCGGCACGACCCCTGCGGAGGTGGCCAACGCCGACCTCAGCACGCCGGATCAGTGGGGGAAGGTCGTCAAGACGGCCCGCAACGGCCGCTCGGCGATCTACGCGCGCGACTTCGGCGGCGGGCACAGGGTAGTCACGTTTGTCGTCTGGGCGCAGTAGATCGCAGGCTGCGTATACACTCGCGCGAGCCGTCCGGTACCTCCAACGTTTCCCGATCGTGAGCACAAGGGCGAGGCATGATTGTCTCGCCCTTGTGCTGGGCGCTTCGGTCGTCACGCGATTGGCCGGTCGAGAGCGCTCGTCCGGGGTCGGGCTTCAGGGATGAAATGTTCCGTCCGTCGAAGCGAGGAGAAGCACAGCTCGGCATGCTCTGATCCAGCCCCTGA
The DNA here is from genome assembly GCA_038254585.1 of Chloroflexales bacterium. Taxonomy (GTDB): domain Bacteria; phylum Chloroflexota; class Chloroflexia; order Chloroflexales; family Kallotenuaceae; genus JBBSGA01. The sequence goes on from JBBSGA010000208.1 coordinate 2,200, forward strand.
TCATGCCTCCACGCGGTTGGGCGTTGCTCCTGCTGCTAGCGTTGGACTCCGTGACGCATCCACAGTCCCGTTCAAGAAGAGGAGGCCAGTGGCTCGCATGAGCAGGAACGGGACGGGTGGCTGAAGGGTTGTTTGGAAGCTGTGTGGGGATTGAGGTGGTGGCTGCCGCGCGCTCAGGACCACTGCGCCACCACCCGATTCACGAACGCTCTTCTGAAGACGAGGAGCGCTTGGTAGCTCGCCAGAACTGCACACCACGGTAGGGTGCTCGCACTTCCGCGACCTCAAAGCCAGCGTCCCTGAGGAAGAGCGGAATCTGACCCGCGAGGTTGCCTTGCAACGTTTGCACCTCCGGTAGCGGCAGAGAACGTCCAACAAGCGTGAGCAGCCGCGCGAGCGCATCGTCTAGCGTGCCAAAATCAGCGAGCATGAATCGGCCGGCTGGCTTCAACACACGAAACGCTTCAGCGCATGCTTGTCGCTTGATCGTCGTCGGGAGATGGTGAAAGGTCAGGCTACTCATGATGACATCGACTGAGGCATCCGCGAGCGGCATGACCTCGGCACCTGCCCGCACCAGTGCGATGTCGTGTCCTCCCCGCTCGATCTTCGACCTGGCAACGCGGAGGATCCGTGGGTCGAGGTCGATGCCGATCGCTCGGGCCGTGGCAGTTCGCCACTTCACGAGGATCAGGAGCGTCGCCGTGCCGCAACCAAGATCCAGGATGCGCTCGTCCGGCTGTACCTGCGCGGCGATGGCGACTTTTGCCTTGAAGGTCCGGCCAAAACCGAGGAGTTCCACGACGTGGTCAAAGAGCGGCGTGAGGAGGTCGAAGCCGAGGGCGGGCACGGGCGTGTAGTGCGGCTGCATCGGCCCATGATAGTGGATCCAGGTTTCGACGGCAACGGGCTCAAGGCTGTCAAGGAGATGGTAAAATCGGTCGTCGTGCCGCGGTCACTGCGTGTGGAAGGGCGGGCGGAAGCGGCGATCGGTGGGACGCAACATGGAGTGCCACCAAGTATCCGACGAAAGCGGGATACTCCTCGACAGGTCGGTGCGACCATCCGGAGGGTAGGTTTCGCCGATAACGACGACCCGCAAGCGAGGATGACGGATGAGGACAGGTCGTATGCTTGGTGCCCTCGTCAGTGGTACCGTAGCGACCATCTACCTCGTGGAAGGCAGCCGTGGGGGTCAGGTCCCGGCGAGCGAGACAGCCGCTCCGTATCCCACACGGCCTGCGGTGCGTCCTGCCATACACGCTCCCATCTCTCAACGGTCGGCCCCGGGTCACGGAGCGACGAGGAACGCGGTACGTAGCGTGCCCAGTGCAGTGCCGATGCACATGCGGCATCTGCCTCCAGCCAGGCCAATGCCGGTCTTCGGATCGCGCGACATCGACCTCAGCGACATACGCCGTCGACCAGGACTTCGCTGCGACTGCCGGGAGAAAGGACGCGGCCCGTCGCTTGCCGGCCCCGCAGGGTCGGCAAGCGGGCAGCGCCAGATGCAGCATCGCTTCTCAAATGCAGCACGGCGACAGCAGTGCGATCGACCTGTCATGGGGGTTTGACGGTGCGGTGGCCCCGTTGCCGTCAGAAGGGCGACGCTGGCCGGAGCGAGGCCCACGATGGTCTCGTTCTGAACCGTAGGCTCAGCTGCAGGTGCGACGTGCATGTGGCAGCCATCCCCTAGGAGCGTGGCAATCTTCGGATGCTCTGCTACGTTGGCTGCAGCTCCGGGTCCGTGTGCGAGCTCCGAGCGCCGGAATAGAACGGCCCGTGAGGTTGAGTCGGCCGCAATTCCCCACACACGTACTGTCTTCCATGACCATGGGGGTAGCGTTGCCCAGCAGCTGTTACCCTCCTTTCCGTCCCTGTTTGACATAAACGTCGGCAGGTCCTTCCAGAGCCGATTGCCGTCGACTGCGTAGTCCTGCGGTTGTCGTGACTGCAACCACGCGTTGAAGCCGCTTACCCGAAGGCAAACATGTGCGACACGTCGCGTGCCTCAACGGCAGCCACCGCGGGTGGCCTATCCACGGATGCTGCGCGCGACCAGAAGCGCGCAGGGCGCCGCCGTGCCAGGAACCAGGGATCAGTCTCTCAGCTCATGCAATGAGATATGCGGATGGATCACGCTCAAATGCCTTCTTACACGCGGGTGCGCAGAAATAGATCGTGCGTCCCTCGTACTCGAGCGTATACCGCGCGGTTGCCGGGTCAACGTCCATTAAACAGACCGGATCCAGGCGCTCGATCCCCGATTCATCGTCCGCGGTAGCCTCCATTGGGAGCAGGGTATCGTTCGTATCTGGCGGCGGCAGGTAGCGGTCGTAGACATGGTCGTGCAAGACCTGAGGCGGCGCAAGGATGCGGCCGGAGGCCAGCATCGCCTCCGCGTAGTCGAACATCGCCGGGATGAGCGCATCATCGTTAAGATCCTTGAACCAGATCGAGCGGCCGAGGATCTGGAGCAGTGCGTTGTTGCCCGCGGCACAGGGGCCGAGGCACCCTGTGAAGCTCAGGTGCAGCTTGTTACGAAGCTTGCGCTGCTCCCATTCACGCTCGTAGAGCGCAATGTTGACGGGGGCACGGCCCTTCTCGGTCCAGCCACAGCAGCAGTTGCCGTGAGCTTTGGAGCAGACAAAGAGGTTGCCTTGGAGCTGGACGATGCGGAAGTCCTCGTTGCGTGCACGAACCTTGATCGTACGGAGCCGTCGTGCCGGCACCGCTGGCGCGGTATCAGCCCGATCACAGATCGGACATGGGCCGTCTTGCACGCCATCGCTATGCGGCAGCAGGCTGTCACGGACGGAAGGCGCCATCGTGTTGTCCCTATCCCTGCGCCGTCGGCGCGACCGGATAGCCTTCCTCGTCGAGGATCTCCCCGACCTGTGTCAGGTCGAGGTGGGCCGGGTCATAGTCGAGGTGGACCTGCTTGGCCGGAATATCCACGCGTACCGCGCTAACGCCGGTCAGCGGTCGAAGCGCCTGGGTGATCGCGCGCTCGCAATGCTCGCAGCTAATGTCTGGGACGTTGAGTACCGTCTGAGCCATGATCTTCCTCCGTATCTTGCTTTGCGGTTGTCCGTGCCTTGGAGTCCGCAATAGCCGTGCAGGATGCCGCTCGGCACTGGGCACGTTATTCCCCGTCCGTGAACTCGGGGCTCCCAAGACGTGCTTCACCGCAGTGCCCGTTTGCAGACCCTGAAGGCAACTTTAACGTTACGTCGGTGGATACCGCCAGGCAATCCGCCGAATTGCCTATTTGTCGGAGTGAAGCCGCTCGGCCCGGTGATCATGGGTAGGCTGGGTCGTCTTGATCCACACAAACGACCGGCCGAAGGCCGTGCGGCCTGCCACAGGCCGCGGTTTGAGTAGGCTGGTCTTGCGATGTGGGCAAGGGCGGGCCGTGAACGGGTCAACACGTCGAGCCGGCTTCGCTTGGTTGCCACGTGATGCTGGCGCTCCACCCGCGTCACGTGCCAAGACCACTCTGCTCCGCGATCGACGATGCCAGGCGACAATAGGCACGCGCGGTAGGTGATCTGGCGGATTGTGTGGGCCATCGGCCCACGGTACGATGTACGTATCGTGCGGCCCGGAGCGGTTCATCACCATGACGACGGAAGGACGGTTGTGCACAGTGACGGCCAGCAGGACGTTCGCTCACGATCAGCAAGGAGTCGTAGCTGGCCGGGGCGAAGCACGTTGCGCTCCCCCTCCCGTGCCAAACCGTGCAGGTTACCGCCGAGCCGCAGGGTGGAAGCGGTCACCGTGGTCGCGGCGATCACGCCCGCTGGCTATATTGACGTAACGGTGTGGAACTAAATGCTGCATGGCTTGAGCCAATTGGTATAACACTGAAAGAGATATTTGATGGCACCACAAGAGTTAACTTTTCCCGTCGCCGGCATGACCTGCGCTTCTTGCGTCCGCCGTATCGAAAAGGCGCTGACCAAGGTCGAGGGTGTGCAGGAGGCCAGCGTCAATCTCGCGACCGAGCGCGCTCGGGTCGTCTACGATCCCGGCGCCGCGAGCCCCACGCAGTTGAAAGCGGCCGTCGAAAAGGCGGGCTACAGCGTGCGGGAGATGCCGGCCGAGGCGGTTCTGCCGCCGGTTACGCCCGCATTGGCAGGCACGAGCGCTGATGCACCCAGCACGTCCTCAGGAGGCGACGCCCTGCTGCCAATCGAAGGCATGACCTGCGCGTCGTGTGTTCGCCGCGTCGAGAAAGCGCTGGCGAAGGTGCCGGGAGTCCAGGAAGCCAGTGTCAACCTCGCGACGGAAAAGGCGCGGGTTGTCTTCGATTCCACGGTGACGGATCTGGCCCAGCTGCGCACGGCGGTCGAGCATGCGGGCTACCGTGTGGGATCGCTTCCCGCTCCCGCGGCTGCTCCAGGCGCAGAAGCCGTCGGGGCGGGATCGGCCGTCGAACCGGTCGACGCGCGCGAGCTGGAGCGACAGCGGGAGCTCGACGACCTCCGCACGAAGTGGCTTGTCAGCCTGGCCGCGGGCCTGGTCATGATGGCATTCATGTACCTGCCGCTCACGATCGACATGACGCTGCTGGCACCGGTGCTGCTGATCGTCGCGACGCTGGTCCAGTTCTGGGCCGGACGTGTCTTTTACCGCGCCGCCTGGGCCGCTGCGCGGCACGGCAGCACAAATATGAATACGCTGGTGGCGGTCGGCACCAGTGTGGCCTATGGCTACAGCACCTTTGTGACCCTGTGGCCCACCCTTGCCCAGCGCTGGGGCTTCCAATATCACCTGTACTATGAGACCGCGATCATCATTATCGCCTTGATCCTGCTGGGACGCTGGATGGAGGCGCGCGCCAAAAAGCAGACCGGGGCGGCGATCAAGGCGCTCATGGGCCTGCAAGCGAAAACAGCGCGCGTGATCCGCCGGGGCATCGAGCACGATATTCCGATCGACGCCGTGGTAGCAGGCGATCTGGTGCGTGTCCGACCCGGGGAGAAGGTTCCCGTCGATGGCGTCGTCACGGAGGGCAGCTCGGCGGTCGACGAAAGTATGCTGACCGGGGAGAGTCTGCCGGTCGAAAAGGTCGCGGGTGATAGCGTGATCGGCGCGACACTGAACAAGACCGGCAGCTTTATCTTCAGGGCAACCAAGGTGGGCAAGGAAACGACGCTCGCCCAGATCGTGCGGCTGGCCGAGGATGCACAGGGCTCGAAGGCGCCCATGCAGCGCCTGGCCGACACCATCGCTGGGTACTTTGTCCCCGCCGTACTCGTGCTCGCGGTTCTCACCTTCGCTGGATGGCTGCTGCTCGGCCCTGAGCCACGCTTGACACTGGCGCTGCAGGCAGCGATCGCCGTACTGATCATCGCCTGCCCCTGCGCACTGGGGCTGGCCACGCCGACTGCGATCATGGTCGGCACAGGCAAGGCAGCCGAGCATGGCATCCTGATCCGGGGCGGCGAGGCCCTCGAGCAGGCACGCAAGATCACCACGATCGTCCTGGACAAGACCGGAACACTGACGCGCGGCAAGCCGGCCGTGACGGCCATCGTGGCAACCAACCGCATCGATGAACGTGAACTGCTGCGCCTGGCAGCCGCAGCCGAGGTCGGGTCCGAACACCCGCTGGGCGAGGCGATTGTGGCGCGTGCCCGTGAACTTGGCCTCGACCTGCCCCCGACGGCGCACTTCGCGTCTATCACGGGCAAAGGCATTCAGGCGACGGTCGAGGGCCGTGCGTTGGCGCTGGGCAACCGCGCGCTGATGGAGTACGTGGGTGCCACGTTGGATGGGCTGGCGGAGCGCGCGGACCAACTTGCCCGCGGCGGAGCCACGCCGATGTACGTTGCGCTGAACGGCGAAGGGGCGGGCCTGATCGCGGTGGCCGACACGCTGAAACCGGAGTCGCAGGAGGCCGTCGCGGAGCTCAAGGCGCTGGGTCTTGACGTCTGGATGCTGACCGGCGACAACCGGGCCACGGCCGAGGCGATCGCGCGGCAGGTTGGCATTGCGCACATCCTGGCCGAGGTGCTGCCGGAACAGAAAGTCGACAAGGTGAAGGCGCTGCAGGCGGACGGACGCACGGTTGCGATGGTGGGCGATGGCATCAACGATGCGCCCGCATTGGCCCAGGCTGACCTCGGCATCGCGATCGGCACCGGCACCGATGTGGCCATGGCTGCATCCGATGTGACGCTCATCGGCGGCGATCTGCGGAGTATTGTCACGGCGATTGCGCTGTCGCGCAAGACGGTGGGCGCTATTAAGCAGGGCCTCTTCTGGGCCTTCGCCTACAACGTGTTGCTGATCCCGGTGGCGATGGGCGCCCTGTATCCGGTCTTTGGGGTCCTGCTCAGCCCGCTGCTCGCCGCCGCGGCGATGGCGATGAGCAGCGTGAGCGTGGTGACCAACGCGCTGCGCCTACGCGGCTTCCGCCCGCCGAAGGACGCTGCGGCGATCCTGCACCCTTCCCTCAAGTCGCGGGTCGGCGAGTACGCCTATCTGGTGGCGATTGCCATCGTCGCGCTGGCCATCGGCGGAGTCGCGCTGGTGCTTGCTCGCCCCGGCGAGGCCATGGCCGGGATGTCCGCGGGTGGAGCGACGAGCGCCCCAAGCGCGGCCAGGGCGAATCACGTGATCGCGATCGCCGTCGGCGACGATCTGCGCTTCGCACCATCCGTGCTGCAGATTCATGAAGGCGAAACGGTGACCTTCCGGGTGACGAACACGGGCAAGGTCGCGCATGAGTTTGTCGTGGGCGACGAGGCGGTGCAGCGCGCGCATGAGCAGGAAATGCAGCAGAGCAGCACTATGAAAGGGATGGCCATGGGCAACGGCGCCGCGTACGCCGTCAACGTTCCGGCCGGGAAGACGGTGACGCTCATCTACACCTTCGCCACGCCCGGCACGCTGCTGTACGGCTGCCATGTTCCGGGGCACTATGGCGCGGGCATGCGTGGCACCATCGCGATTACGCGGGCCACGTCGTCGAACTAAGTGCCTGGAGGAGGTCATCGCTGGCGGCAGTATGCTCGTGCGGTGGCCTCCTCGTACGCACCCGTGCATGTCAGCGCAGTGGAAGACAGAAACGACAGATGAGCGGACTCGACGCAGTCCGGGCACAGAAGGGCTACGGCTTCGCTACCCATCCGGAAAATCTGTTGACGTCGGAGCAGCGGCAGGAGTTCAAAAGGCTGAGCTATTTTCCCACGAATCCGGACCTCCGGCTTGAAGTGACCGTCGACAGGCGACCAGGTTTTGCCACCTGTGCTGCCTACTGCAGTCATCCGTCGGCATACGTCAATTTTCCTGTTGACATAATTGCGAATCTATTGATTGAAAGTGTGGCTGTGTCTAGTCATTTTCTTTACATCAGGTGACGGAAGTAGCCAGTACAGCGGTCAGCTGCGTGTGCCAGCCCCACCGCCAGCCGCCCGTTCCCAGCAACAACGGATCCCGATCGATCGGGGTAAGGGGTTTGTCCCTCGCCTGGCCGAACCAGACGGGACATCTAGTGTAGGGAGCGCGCTTGGTCGACCGCTGCCTCTGCCGTGCGTTCGTCGTGGTTGATGTACTTAATGAACGCCACGACGGTGCCCGCGATGTAGATCACGTCGCCGACCATCATGCTCAGCCCGCCAATCTCCTGGTCCACGAGTGGGGAAAGGCCCGCGATACGGGGTTGCTGCAGGTAGGCTGCGTACAACGGCCGGCTCGACGCGATGAAGAGTCCGCCGAGCAGCCCACTCTCGCTCGCGGCCGCCAGCAGGTACAGTGGGGCCATCTCGTAGCCAAGGCGCCGCCTGCCGCCCGTGGGATGCACGACCGGCCACCAGAAAAGCAGACCGGCGCCGAGAAAGACCAGATGCTCCAGGCCGTGGATGACGGAGGTTCCCTGGGCGGCATCATACAGCGTGGGCAGGTGCCACGCGGCGATGACCAGCAGGTAAATCATCAGGGCGAGTGCGGGTGTCGTCAGCACACGGCAGATGCGGTGCAGCGGGGTCCGCGGCGCGCAGTGGAGGCCAAACGCCCGGCGCGTGTGCTTCGGAAAGGCCCACAGCACCGGCAGCAGTGGCGCGCCGAGCAACACCAGCAGTGGCGTGACGTCCATGATGAACATGTGCTCGATCATGTGTGCGAAAAACAACCGGTCACCGTAGGTCGCGAGTGGCGAGAGCAACGCGAGTCCGAGCGTAGCAAGTCCGCCGAAATAGCACGAGGCGCGCCAGGGAGGAATCCGGACTCCCCGGCCTCGCCGACGTAGCTGCACCCAGCCGCGAGCGTACACGCTGGCGTACACCATGAGCCCTACCAGGATCGCCGGATTCCAGGACCATGCCATCAGGAAGGTGCTCAACGCTCTCTCCAACTCATTCCTTGCATGCGTCCCGCGTCCGCACGGGCAGTTCCGAAGCTCGCCTGCGGCCCGCCAATGCTCCATAGTGCTGCGGAGTTGACTACTGTGGCTCTGTATGCCCTGAATGTCAAACACGTCCAGGTAGCTGAGAAAGCGCAGGAGTCAAACGACGCCAAGGCATCCTTGTCCAGTCCGAGCTACGTGATCCAGCCCTTCGCCAATTTCCGTGAAACGGAGTTGACGTTCGTGGGGGATGGTAAGGATTCGCGAGAAACGGGCCATATCGAATCCTGTCGATGCACAGGAACGGTGATTCCGCGCCTCGCGAACTGGCAACAGAATGATTAAGCGATGCGGTGAAATGTCAAGCGGCAATTTTCGCGAGTTCGAACCATTTTGGGCACAACCTCACCTGACCTAGCCCG
>JBBSGA010000209.1:0-10942 GCA_038254585.1 Chloroflexales bacterium
CCATGCTGCTCGGACGGCGCCTCCCGACGACCGCCGGCACGGTGTCCGTCCCGGGGATCGAGCGACCGGTGGTTATCAGGCGTGATGCATGGGGTATTCCACATATCGACGTGGAGCGCGACCTGGATGCCTGGTACGGCCTCGGCTTTTGCCAGGGCCAGGATCGCACCTTCCAGCTCGAAATGCTGCTGCGGGTGGTGCGTGGCACGCTCGCGGCGCTCGTCGGCCCCGATGGTCTGGTCGTCGACCGCCTGGCGCGCCGCATCGGCTTTGCGCGGGCAGCGCGGCAGCAGCTTGACGTGCTCGACGCGGATATCCGGGCGACGGTCGAGGCCTTTGTGCACGGCATCAACGCCGGCGCGTCACGCGGGCGTCGCCGCGTAAGCCATGAGCTCGTGCTGCTCCGCGCCCGACGAACGCCCTGGACGATCGTCGACGCGCTCGGGCTCGCCAAGCTCCAGGCCTTCCTGCTCCCGGCGAACTGGGACGTCGAGCTAGCACGGCTCAAAATGCTCACGGAGGACGGCCCCGAAGCCCTGGCAGCCCTCGATCCGGCATATCCGGAGTCGCTGCCTGTGACGTCACCTCCAGGCACCGTCGCCGGGCCGGCGCTGGATCGCCAGATCGCGCAGTAGCCGGCTGCACAGCGGGTGAGGCCCTCCAGGCACCGTCGCCGGGCCGGCGCTGGATCGCCTGGCCGAGGATCTGCAGCTCTTCGCGGCGCAGATGGGCATGGGCGGTGGCTCCAACAACTGGGTGGTGATGCCCTCACGCACGGCGACCGGCCGTCCGATCCTGGCCAACGATCCGCATCTCGGCCCCGGGCTTCCGGCCCACTGGTACCTCGCGCATCTACGAGCCCCTGGTTGGGGTATCGCGGGCGCCGCGTTCGCGGGGACGCCTACTTTTGCCGCGGCCCACAACGGCTACGCCGCCTGGGGCCTGACCGCCGGAATGGTCGACGATACCGACTTTTTTCTCGAGCAGACCGGGCCGGCCGGCCGGAGTGTGCGACAGGGCGAGGCCTACGTGCCGTGCGAGGTGATCAGGGAGCGCATCGAGGTCAAGGGTGGACGGACGGTCACGGAGGAGGTCCTCATCACGCCGCGAGGACCGCTCGTCGGGCCGGCGCTGTGGGACGAAGCCGGTGCCGTCTCGCTGCGAGCGGCCTGGCTCGATCCCCGCCCGCTGCGCGGGTTCTTCGATCTGCACCGCGTGCGGAGCTTCGAAGAGTTTCGGGCCACCTTTCGTGAGTGGCCGGCTCTATCGCAGAATATGGTTTACGCCGATGTGGCGGGGCATGCCGGATGGCAGCTGATCGGGCGGGCCCCGCGCCGCCGCAGGGGCTGTGGAACGCTTCCACTCGCGGGCTGGGACGCGGCGTCCGGCTGGGAGGACGATCCGGTCGCATTCGAGCAGATGCCCTACCTCGAGGACCCGGCCGCCGGCTTCGTGGCGACGGCCAACAACCGGCCGCTCGTCGACACGCCGGTCTTTCTGGGCGTCGATTGGATCGACGGCTATCGCCAGGCGCGCATCGTGGAGGAGCTGGCGAGCCGGTCCGACTGGAGCGTGACGGCGACGCAGGCGCTCCAGATGGACGTCGTGTCCCTGCCGTGGCGCGAGATGCGCCCGGTGGTCCTTCGGGCGGACCCGGTCGATCCGGCGGCGATGCAGGCGCTCGCGCTGCTGCGCGACTGGAACGGCGAGATTACGATAGACTCGCCGGCGGCCGCGGTGTGGGAGCTCTTCTTGGCGGAGATGGCGCAGCGTGTGGCGAAGGCGAAGGCGCCGCGCAGCTACGGGTGGGCGATCGGGCGCGGCTTCACGCCGCTGCTGCCGACGACGACCTTCGGGGTGCGGCGGGTGGGACACCTGTCGCGGCTGCTGCGCGACCAGCCGCCGGACTGGCTCGCACATCCGTGGCCGACGGAGATCGGTGATGCGCTCGGTACGGTCGTGCGCCAGCTCCGGGCGAGCCATGGGGAGGCGCCGGAAGGGTGGGCCTGGGGCCGCGTGCGGTCGCTCACACTGCGGCATGCCCTCGGCGCCCGCAAACCGCTCGACCGGGTCTTCAACGTTGGGCCGGTACCGTGGGGCGGCGATACGAACACGGTCGCACAGGCCGCCGCCGGGATCCGCCGGCCGGCCGCGAACCCGGGAATCATAGCGTCGCTGCGGATGGTCGTGGACGTCGGCGCATGGGACAACAGCCGCTGGGTGCTACCGGGCGGCCAGAGCGGGAATCCGCTTTCACCGCACTATGCCGACCAGTTCCCGCTCTGGCAGCGTGGCAAAGGCATCGCGCTCGCCTGGTCCGAGGAGGCGGTTACGCGTGCCACGCGCATGACCCTGCGCTTGGTGCCGGATGGGTCATGAAGATTCTAGCGGCGCGCCCTGGCATGGTAATTCGCGCCGCTGTAAGGTAAGTCGATAAGGGACCCGGCCTATACTCCCGTCAAGACATACATCATGAAGCCTATGATGGCTCGGGCTATCCAAGCCGGCCGCGCGGCCGCAACATCCCGCTTGGCGCGCGCATCTTCGCGGTCGCCGACACCTTCGACGCCATGGCCTCCGACCGTCCCTACCGCCAGGCGTTGCCGCCCGAGGTCGCCTTCGTCGAGATCCGGCGCTGCAGCGGCACACAGTTCGATCAGCGCGTCGTGGAGACCTTTCTGTCGATTCCGCTGCCCGAGCTCATGGCCGCGCTGTCTGGCGCTGTGCTGCCGGCCGTGCAGCACAGCGCTGCGGCGAGTGCCGAGCTCATGCGGGAATGTGGGCCTGACGGCCAGATGATATATGCTGATCACGACCCGCCTCGATCCACATCTTCTTCGCGGCGCCGCAGCTTCCACCACAGCGCCGTCGCGAGCGCGACGGTTTCGACGGCCGCGGTCACGGCGAAAGCGAGCGGAATGGCGACGACGCCGATCCTGGGGAGGAGCAGCATCACGAGGCCGGCGCGCCCGCAGAGCTGGAGGGTGTTCGTGAGGAGCGGAGTGCGGGTATCGCGCAGGGCGATCAGCCCGCGTGTGATCACCTCGGTCGCAACGTACGCCGGCAGGCCCAGGGCATAGGGAACGAGCATGGCGTAGGTCAGCGCCCCGTCGGCCGGGCTGAACTTGCCGTGCTCGAAGAGAATCCGGATCGTGGGACGGCCGAGGACGACCAGCACCACGAGCGCCGGAAGCGCTAGCGCGACGACCGCGGCCAGCGCGCGGAGGAGCGTTCGCCGCAAGGCCGGCCAATCCCGCGCGGCGGCGTGCGCCGCGAGCCGGGGAAAGGCCGACTGGCTCACGGCCTGGCCCAGCAGCGTGAGCGGCAGCGCGGCCAGCAGCCAGGCGTTGTGGATCGCCGCGAGCCCAGCCTGCTCCGGCGCCTCCGAGGCGAAGGCGGTGTCGACGATGAACCCGGCGTACCCGACGCCGACCGACAGGCCGTTGGGGATCAAGAGCCGGACGACATCCCGGAGGCGGCGATCGGCAAGATCCCAGGCGGGGCGGTAGCGCAGCCGGCGCCCACGGATGCCCGGCAGCAGGATCAGCACCTGGAGCACTGCGCCCGCGACGACGCCGAAGGTCGGCCCATAGATGCCGATGCTCGGGTCGATGCGTGCCGCCGTAATCCCCCCAATTAGAGCTATGTTATGGCTTGCGACAGACAGCCCCGTCAGAAGGAACTGATTGTGGCTGTTGAGCACGGCAGTGGCGACGCTCCCGACCGCCAGGATCAGCAGCTGCACCAGCATAATGCGGGTCAGAGTCACGGTGAGGCGGGCGGTCGCCGCGTCGAAGCCCGGCGCAAGCAGATGCGTGACGAAGGCCGGCGTGACGAGCTCTCCGACCAGCACGACGAGCGCGAAGGCCGCGAGCAGGGTCGTCAGCACCAGGTTGGTCAACCGCGCTGCAGCGACTACGCCCGCCTCGCGCTCGGCGCTGACAAGCACGGGAATCATCGCGCTGGAGAGCGCGCCGCCGGCGATCAGGCTGAAGAGCGTGTCGGGGAGACGAAAGGCGGCGTAATAGGCGTTGGCCTGCATGCCGGTGCCGAACTGGGCGTTGAAGAGCACTTGGCGGATGGCGCCCAACAGCGCCGAGAGAAAGAAAGACGCCATCAGGAAGCTCGCGCCCCCGGCGATGCCAAACTGTCGCATTAGGAGCCGCGCCGGCCACGCATGGCCGGTCTGGCCTAAGCTCCGTGGCTCGAGTGCCTCAGCTGCGCCCGCTCCCTCCGTAAGGACGCCCGGGGTGCCGGGGACTCCGGCCCGAGTGCCGGCGCTCTCTGCGCGGGCGGGCGTGCGATCGCTCGTCATCGGGGCTTCGCCCTGCTCATACACCCTCAGCCTCGCGTCACGTCCAGCAGCGGCGCATCCAGCAGGCGGGCTAGGTCCTCCGCGCCCTGCCGCATCCCGACGTCGGGATTCCAGGGGTGGCGGACGGTGGTAGCTTCACCGCGCGGTGGTGACAAGTATACCGGGCGGTGGGAGATGTGTAAATCGGCATCGGCGGGGCAGGGCGTTTGCATGCTCCACGACATCGGCAAGATCGCGATTTCGGAGGCCGTGCTGCACAAGCCGGGCAAGCTGACCGCACAGGAGTACGACTATATCAAAACGCACGTTACGGTTGGTGCCGAGCTGATCGAGACCTCGCAGGGGCTGCGCCAGCTTGCACCTTTTATCCGCTATCATCACGAGCGGTGGGATGGCCGCGGCTACCCGACCGGCCTGCAGGGTGAGCAGATCCCACTGGAGGCGCGCATTCTCAACGTCTGCGACTCGGTCGAGGCGATGGCTTTGGACCGGCCGTATCACAAAGGTATGTCGCTGAGCGAAGTGATCATGAAGGTCCGGCGCTGCGCCGGGACGCAGTTCGATCCGGCTATGGCCGAGGTCTTCGTGCGCATCACAGAGCGCGAGGGCGAGGATCTCGTCGTCAACTCGGCCCGCGAGGTGGCACAGAAACAGGGGGATCCGCTCGTGCCTCCGGTCGTGGCGGCCCGGCCCGCGGGTAGTAGCCGGGGACTGAGGCGCGGCGCGCGGGCTCGACTTCGTGGTAGACTCGGCGCCTGTCCGGCGATGTCGCGCATGTGCTGCGGGGTGAACGTTGAAAACGCTGGTCGGAAAAGCGCTCGTCGATTTCTTGAGGCAGGTCCGGCGCCCGGAGATGGATCTGGTCTTCATCCTGCAGGATGTCGAAGATCCGGTGAACGTGGGGGCGGCCTTCCGCATCGGGGACGCGTGCGAGGTGCGCCAGATCATCCTGACAGGAGTGAGCCCGGTCCCACCCCATCCGACGATCGCCGGTATCGGACGCGGGACGCACCGGCGCATCGAGTGGAGTTATACCAAGTTCGCCTCCGACGCCATCACGACCCTCAAGAGCCAGGGCTACACGAGCTACGCGATCGAGATCGCCTCAGGCGCGCAGCCCTACTACGCAGTCACATACCCTGAGAAGGTCTGCCTGATCGTGGGCAACGAATATCACGGCGTAACGCGCCGCACGCTGGACGCCTGCGACGCGGCGATCTTTCTGCCGATGTACGGGAAGATCGAGTCGCTCAACGTGCACGTCGCGCTCGGCATCGCCGCCTATCACGCGCTGCACAGCCGGGCGCAGTGGTAGAGACGTTCTACTGAACGGTCTCTACTAGAGCGCAAAAATCGCTTCTCTACGGCGCTCCTGAAGCAGCAGCGCGACCACGGGCTCGACGAGGCAGAAGGCGCGGATGATCAAGATCGCGTCGTCGATCGAGCCCTCGGTCTTGCCGACAAAGTTGAGATTGCAGCGGATCTGGTAGCAGTGCCACGTGATCACGCTGCGGTACTTCTCTGCGCTCCAGTCACTCTCCGGGTCGATCGGATTCCCCGCGTGGTCGAGCGCCTGTACCACCCACGATTGCGTCTCGGAGCGCGGCTTCCAGCTGCCCTCGGGGCCCCGCATCTCCTCGACCTCGACGACGCCCTGAAGGAAGGCATCCATGTCCGTAAGCGTCTGGTCGTAGGCCACGCCGTAGATTTCTTTCAGCTCTCGACTGCTCCGGTTGATCATGCGGTTAATCGCGCTGTTGACCGTCTCACCATTCTTGAGAACCTTGATCGAGGAGAGATCGTCGTCGGTGAGGATAGGAGGCGTCAAAACGCGCTCGATCTTCGCGCGCTCGTCCTCCAAGTCGTCGCGCTCGGCCCCGTGGCGCGCGAAGTGGGTGTACGACGCGGCCGTGTAGATATGATCGAATGCTTCCCAGAGGATCGAGTAGGCCAGGAAAAGCTGAACGTTGCGGTTCGCCAGCGGAAAGGGAGATTTGTGCGCGACGACATTCTTCTTCTGCACGCCCAGACTATCGTAGAGGTGGCAGGCAGATTTGTGATATTCGGTGGCGGTGCCGAGGTACTGGCGCCGAATCTCCTCGATCGTCGCCTGCTGCTCGGCATTGGCGCCGAGGCCGAGCCAGTGCTTCTGCGTCGTGGCGCGTACGCGCTCGCGGTGGGTACGGCTCCGCACGGGCGCGCCGCGCTGCTCGGTCGGTAGAATCTCACCCATGCGGCTCCGTTCTCCTCGGCTCACGTATGAAACATCTGGGCCAGCACCCCGACGGCGGCCAGCCCGACCAGGACGGCCGTGATGATCAGCGCGACCTGCCAGAGGGGGAGGCCCAGCTCGCTCTCGACACGCGTGTCCACGCGGGACAGGCCGGGACTGGTCTCCTCGCGCTCGCGCTCGGCGCTCAGCGCGGCGACGTCCACGGCCTCGGGATGCAGCAGCGCCTGCTCGAGCTCCTGCATCGACTGCCAGCGGCGGTCCGGGTTGCGCCGGATCGCCTTCATGATCACCTCTTCGAGCGCCGGCGGGACGTCCCTGCGGAAGTAGTGGAGCGGCGGCGGGCTGACCGTGACGTGCTGGTTCATCACGGCGAGGTTATTGTCGCCCTCGTAGGGCGGCCGCCCCGCGAGGAACTCGTAGATCATCGTGCCGAGGGCATAGATGTCGGTGCGGTGATCGCCGCGGCTGCCCTTGATTTGCTCGGGCGCCATGTAGTCCGGCGTTCCAACCTGTGCCGAGAGGCGGCCCCACGTCACACGGCGCGCGCCCGCGACGAACGCGATGCCGAAGTCCATCACCTTTGCCTGGCCCGTGCGATCGACGACGATGTTCTCGGGCTTCAGGTCGCGGTGGAAGATGTGGTTCGCATGGGCGTAGCCGATTGCCCGGGCGATCTGTAGGCCGAGTGAGACTGCCTTGTCGAAGGGCAGCGGCGCCTCTTTCCGCAGCAGCTCGCGCAGCGTGCAGCCCGCGACGTACTCCAGCACCAGGTAGGCCGGCGGCGTTTTGCCCCCCATTTCGTAGAGCTTCTGAATATTGGGATGGTTCAGGGTCGTGCCGATCTTCACCTCCCGGCGAAAGCGCTCGTAGGTCGCCGGGTCGCCGATCATATCTTCGTGCGGAAACTTCAGCACGACCTCACGCTGGTTCTGGTCATCACGGGCGTGGTACACCTCGCTCATGCCGCCATGGCCAAGCTTGTCCAGCACGGTAAAGTGGTCGATGCGCTCGCCGGTATGCAGGCTCATATCCTCAGCTTAGGGCTCCCGACCTGTGTCTTCCACTGCAGGGGATCGCTCCGCGGCTCAACCGGCATCGATCTGCTCCTGACCTCCCAGGAGGCGAAACGCGCGCTTGAGCAGGCCGTTCGAGCGTCCTCCGGGGCCGCTCGTCGCGGATCCTAATGCTAACACCTTTATCGCCTGGACGGAAATATTGTCGTCCGCTCCACGCGCCAATGCCAGGTCCACCAGCTGGCGGCAAGCCTCCTCCGTTGGGCAGGCCGTCGTAGCCTCGGCGATCTCGGCCTCGTGCACCGGCTCCCAAAGGCCGTCCGTGCAGAGGACGTAGATGTCCCCGACCTCGACCTGCTCGTCCCGGAAATCGGGCTTGAGCAACAGGTCACCTCCAACCGTACGGGTAATAATGTTGCGCCGCGGATGGTGGCGCGCCTCGTCGGCGGTGATCAGCGACATCCGGACGAGCTCGCCCACCTCGGAGTGGTCGTTGGTCAGCTGCTCGATCTGGCCGCCGCGGACGCGATAGACGCGGCTGTCGCCGACATGTCCGATGTAGGCGCGGTTGTCGACGAGTGTCAGCGTCGAGAGCGTCGTCTGCATGCGGCGGTACTCAGGACGCGCGTACCCCAGATCGCAGATGTGGAGATTGGAGCGGTTGAAGGCGTCCTGGAGCGCCCGCCGCGGCGCGCGGGAACTTTCGTAGTAGCAGCCGATCAGGCACTTCGCCGCTTCCAGGCTGGCCACCTCGCCCGCTCGATTGCCGCCCACGCCGTCGGCGACCACAAAGAGCGAGCCCTTCCGCAGTTCCTCGTCGGGCTCGGCAGGGCAGTGCTGAGCGATGAAGTCCTCGTTATTATCGCGAACGGGACCCTGCTCGGTCAGGCCGGCGAATTCAAGCTCGAGCATGTGCTACAGTTGGGACCACCAATTGGAGAGACGTTGTAATGAAGCTTAACACATAGATCGGGTATACCGGCGCGACGGGCCACCGATTGAAATCGGCGTCTGCTCCGCCAAACGCGCTGAAGCGCGTTGCGCGATCCCAACCCGCTTCAACGGGTTTCGCGGATCAGACGCCGATTTCATTCGGTGGGCAGCGGGCACAGTCCCGATGTAAAGGTCATTATAACGTCTCTACAACGGCGTCCCGTTGTCCTCCTACGCCCCTGCCGGAATAAGCTTGCGGCCGGTGCGACTGTTGTTGATGATGACGTAGACGGCACTCACAACGCCCCACACTGCGGCGAAGCCCAGCGCAATATAGCCCTCCTTCGAGCTGTCGCCGCCGGCGACGAATGCCAGGTAGAAGATCGTGCTGATCATCACCAGGTTGAGGATCAGGCCCAGCACCGGGATGATCATGTGCAGCACCCTGTTGCGGCCGGGGCGCCCGGAAAAGGCGACGACGGTCCAGACGCAGATCAAACCGTAGAGGATGAAGGTGCCGAGGTTGCTCGCGATGCCGATGCCGGTCTGCACGACGGTGCTGTAGACGCCGATCGCGCCGATGATCGCCGAGACTGTCGTCAGCAGCCAGACGCCCGCGACCGGCGTCGCGAAGCGGCCGTGCATCAAGCCCATGATCTCGGGCATCTCCTTGTCCTTGGCCATGGCGTAGGAGACGCGCACGCCGGTGTTGATGCACGAGAGGGTTGTGCCGAGGATCGCCAGGGCGACGGTGACCGCCATGGTGACGGCCAGCCCGAAGCCGATGCCGCCGAGCAGGCTATCGCCGAAGAGGCGCACCATGTCGCCGATCGGTGCCTGGGAGTGCGCTGCCGCGTTGAGCCCGACGTAGGTCACCGCCTTGCCGGCCGCGTCGGTGCCGGCGTAGACCAGCTTGTCGGAGAGCGCGTAGTTGGCGGCGAAATACTCGATCAGGTAGGCAAAGAGGCCCTGGATCACGAGCGACAGCAGCACGCCGCGCGGAACGCTGCGGCGCGGGTCTTTTGCCTCGGCGCCCAATGCCGTGCAGCTTTCGAAGCCGACCAGGATCAGGATCGCGATCGTGGACTGAAAGAGCACGCCGGTCATCGAGTGCGGCAGGATGATCGAGAGCGCACTGCTATGGCCGACCGGCGCGCCGCTCACGAGGGTTCCAAAGGTCGCGTGGTCCGGATTCTTGATGCGATAGAGGATCGCCAGCACCGAGAAGACGAGCAGCGTGAACAGCTGGATCACGTTGACGACGAAGCTCGTCAGGGTCGAGCCGTTGATGCCGCGCATCGCGATGAAGCCGACGACGGCCGCGAAGCCAACTGCGACGAGGACGTTGACGTAGAGCGGCAGCCCTGGATTGCCGGCAGCATCTGTCGCGCCGAAGAGGCCGGCGATGTAGCTCACGAGGATCGCCATAAAGGTGACCATCACGCCCGGGTAGACCCAGTAGAAGAGATGCGCCGCCCAGCCGGTCACCAGCTTGGAGATGCGTGCCCAGCGGTAGTGCCGGCCCTCTTCCTTGTCGAGGAAGGTCTTTTCCGCGAAGTAGTACGAGCTGCCGTAGCCCGCGTCGGGATAGATCTTCGCGAGCTCTGCATATGAGATCGCCGTCAGAAACGCCACGATCAGGGCGAAAACGATGCCCTGCCACATATCGAAGCCCGTCGTTGCTCCGCTCGGTCCGCTCTGTGCCGCCTGCAGCTGGAAGGTAATCCACAGGAACGCGCCCGGAGCGATCAGCGCCATCGCGTTGATCGTCACCCCTGTGACTCCCAGCGTCTTCTTCGGTCCGGAACTGTCGGCCGCGGCCGGACCGCCTGGTGTAATGTCGCGGGCCATGCACTCCTCCTGGCTTGGTTCACCCTAGGTCATTCGGTCTGCCGTGGAGCGGCAGCCTGGAAGTAGCATAGCGGTGCCATTCGGCCTTTTCTACGGTCCATCCGCACAAAGTTTGGCACCTTGTTTTTGGGCAATATGTACAAGCCCCACGACGCGCCTAGGCCAGACGCGCGTCGAACCCAGATCCTCCGATCCCCGCTCGACTCCAACTTTGCTCTATTAGAGAGCCACAAGGCGTCGATCTTATGCGAAGTGCCTAAGAAAATCGTGGGATCTTTGGGCAGTTCGGCTGTAGAAGTCGCTGCTCGACTTTCCTATACTTGACATATCCGCGAGCAGCACGCAGTGCCGCCCATCGATGCTCCAGAAGCGGATGTTCACGACCGGCATTCCGTACAAACTCGTCAAGGGAGTTGTTCTATGCCAAATCTCGACGCCAACGGTGTGCTCCAGTTGATCAAGGAGCAGAGGATCCAGATCGTAGACCTCAAGTTCACCGACATGCCGGGCACCTGGCAGCATTTCTCGCTGCCGGCGGCCAAGCTGACGGAGGATGAGTTCGTCGAGGGACTTGGCTTCGACGGCTCGTCGATCCGC
>JBBSGA010000210.1:0-10929 GCA_038254585.1 Chloroflexales bacterium
GGCCGGCCGATATTGCCGAGCAGCAGCTGCAGCAGCGCGCACGTACCGATCATCTGGACGCCGACGGTATGCTGCGTCCAGCCCATAGCGTAGCAGAAGACGGTGGTCCGATCGGGCCCGGAGTTTTCGGTGATTGCCTTGGCGACCGCCAGGAAATCTTCGACCGAGCAGCCGCAGATCTCGCTCACCACCTCCGGCGTGTAGCGGCTGAAGTGGCGCCGGGTGATGTTGAGCACGCAGTTGGGATTCTGCAGCGTTTCATCGCGCGGCGGCGGCCACGGCTCCTTCGCGAAGCCCGCCCCGCGCTGTGCCTGGCCGATGTCGATACTAGCGTCGGCGTGCTGGTCAGAGGCCCCCGCGGCCTGCATGTCCGGGTGCGGCTCGTCGTGCGACCCCTCGGCATGCGGCTTGGAATACCCCCAGGTTTCGACGCCGTACTGTCGTTGCTCGGGGTCGAAGCCCGAGAAGAGACCGTCGAGCTCCTCTGTATCCTGAAAGCGCTCGTCGATGATCGTCGACGCGTTGGTGTAATTGAGCACATACTCCTTGAAGTACAGCTCGTTGCTTAGGACATAGTTGATCAGGCCGCCCAGGAACGCGATATCGCTGCCCGAGCGAATGCGCACGTACGTGTCGGCCATCGCCGACGTGCGGCTGAAGCGAGGATCGATATGCAGCAGACGCGCACCA
The DNA here is from genome assembly GCA_038254585.1 of Chloroflexales bacterium. Classification (GTDB taxonomy): domain Bacteria; phylum Chloroflexota; class Chloroflexia; order Chloroflexales; family Kallotenuaceae; genus JBBSGA01. The sequence goes on from JBBSGA010000210.1 coordinate 691, forward strand.
TGCTCGCGCGCCTGAATGGCAAAGCGGAACGCGATCGGATGGTTCTCGGCCATGTTCGAGCCCATGACCACCACGCAATCGCTGTTGACGAGATCTTGCTCAAAGGTCGTCGCGCCACCGCGGCCAAGTCGTGCGCCCAGACCGGGCACAGTCGAGCTGTGTCATATGCGCGCCTGATTTTCGATCCAGACAATCCCCAGCCCGGCGAAGAGCTTCTTGATCAGGTAATTTTCCTCGTTGTCGAGCGTTGCCCCGCCAAGGTGCGCGATCGCCTGCGTCCGGTTGACGATCTTGCCGTCGGCATCCTTTTCTTCGAAAGTCCGATCGCGGGTCTGCTTGACCAGCTGCGCGATGCGCTCCATCGCCCAGTCGAGCGGCTTCTCTTCCCAGCGGTCTGAGAACGGAGCACGGTACTTGACGGTCGTGAGCCGCAGCGGATTCACCGTGAGCTGATAGGTCGCAGCGCCCTTGGGACAGAGCGTCCCGGCGTTGATCGGACTCTTAGGATTGCCCTCGATATCCAGCAGCTTGCCGTCTTTGTGGAAAATTACCTGCGAACAGCCGACAGCACAGTATGGGCAGACGCTGATGGTCTGCTCGGCACCCACGATCCGCGGCTGCATCTGCCGGCTCTCCCGGCTGTACGTGCGGTCCGGCATGATGCCGACGTTACGTGCGAGGCGAGCGAGAAGCGTAACACGATCGTGCATGGAGGCCATGCCCAGTTCTCCCTCTCTAAACAATGCATGCCGCCCGCCTTGGGTGGCACTACCGGCTGTTCGAGCTACGACCTCATCGGCTTCGGCGCCGATTCGACCGCCGTCGTCTGCTCGGATGGCGGACGCACGATGAATGGAACCACCGCGCTCACCAGCATAATTCCGGCCAGGATATAGAGCGCATTCGAGTAGCCGCCTGTACTCTGGCGCAGGAAGGCGATCAGGAGCGGCCCCAGGATGCCGCCGGTACCCCACGCGGTCAGCATCAGCCCGTAGATCGGGCCGACATTCTTCGGCCCGAAGTAGTCGGTCGCGAACGCAGGCATCGTGCCGAAGCCACCGCCGTAGCAGAGCAGGATAATGAAAGCCAAGAGCGTAAAGAGCGCGAAGGCTGTCGTCAGCGGCAGAAGAAAGAAGATGACGGCCTGGACCAGGAACATGATCAGGAAGACCCATTTCCGCCCGATAAAGTCGGAGAGCCAGGCCCACAGGAAGCGGCCCGAGCCGTTGGCGATTGAGATGATGCCGACGAGCCCCGCGGCGACGAGGGGTGTGACGTGCGTCACCTCTTGCGCCATCGGCGAAGCCTGCGATAGGATGCTGATGCCGGCTGTAACGTTCAGGAAGAGGAGCGCCCACAGAGCATACCACTGCCAGGTTCTCAATGCCGCGCCGAGCGTGTAATCGGTCCGCGAGCGCTGCGCGGCCTGGGCCGCCGACGGCTGCCAGCCCGGCGGGACGTAGCCGGCCGGTGGATTCTTCATAAAGAAAGCGGAGCCGACGACCAAGATTGCGTAGACAACTCCGAGAATCGCAAAGGTCTGCAGCACGCCGACGGTCGTGATCAGGCGCGTGGCAATCGGCGCCGTCACCAGCGCTCCGGCGCCGAAGCCTGCCACTGCAACCCCGGTGATGAACCCACGCCGATCCGGAAACCATTTGACCAGCGTCGCTACCGGCACGATATACCCAAACCCGAGCCCGATCCCGCCGATGAGACCATAGCTCAGGTAGAGCACCGCCAGGCCGAGCGAGGAAAAGCTGGCGAGGAATACACCCAGGCCGTAGAGGATTCCGCCGGTAATGCCGACGGTACGAGGACCGACCTTGTTCATCCACAAGCCGCCGAAGAAGGCGGCCACCCCGAGTGTGAAGATCGAGATACTGAAAGTGAGGGCGACCTGCGAGATGCTCCACTTGAACTCGTTGATGATCGGCTTGCTGAAGACACTCCAGGCATACACCGCCCCGAGAGCGAGCTGCATGACCACTCCGGCGGCCGCGATACTCCAGCGATTGGCTGTCCGCTGTTCCATATGCGCTTCTCCTCTTTAGATACGCAGAACGAGAACGGCCCGTGATATCGACGACCCGGTCGAAGCTAATTCCCATACGCCCGTGTGGCTTCCTGTAACCGGCAGCATTAGTTCTATCGCATATCTATACATTAATCTTACGCTCATTCTTGGCCCATTGTACGCCCCCACGCCAACCTCCCGTGCGAGGCCGGCGCTTATGTGGCGAAGAGAGAAGCGGGCGGCATTGTGGGAAGCAGATGCTCCAACAGTGACTCGTCGACCGGGATATCGCCGCTTTCAAAGGCGAGGAAGAGGGCGCCGATCGCCGGCTCGAAACGGCTCTGCATCGGCCGCACCTCCGGGGACGTCGTACGCACACGCGAGACGAGCGCATCGGTGAGCAGCGAAGAGGGATGGCGGAAGACGCCACCGGTCAGGATGAGTGGGAACGAGGTGCCGTCGATGCCGACGCGCCGCGCCGCCGCGAGGGCGTAGTCGCCGAGCGCCGCGCCGTGATCCGCCACAATCCGCCGTGCCGTGCGGTCGCCAGCGCTCGCCTCGTCCAGCAGCACACGGGCGAGGCCGTCGCGGTTCGCCGGACGCTCGCCGAGACGGGCCGTAAAGAGATGCAGGACATCCTCGACGCTCCGCTGGTCGAAGAAGCCGACGACACGCCCTGTAAGCGATGTCGGCGGATCGATGCCAAGCTCCGCGCGATAGACAGCCCGCAACGTCTTGTCCGCGAGGTGACGGCTGCATTGAGGCTCCTGCCAGTGGCTGGTATGCCAACTCAGGCCTGCCGGCGACCGCGCGCCGATTGCCGTGCCTGTGCCACAGGCGATGACAACGCCGGTGCCGTCGGGCGAGCCGGCACGCAGCGCGCCGAGAGCATCGTTGACGACGATGATCTGTTGCGCGAAGCGCCGCTGCTCGATCGAAGCACTCAGGAACTCGAAATCTTCGGGCCAGTCGGCTCCCGCGGCACTGAAGACACTCGCCGCGAGCTCCTCGCGCGTGGCGCCCGCGCGCTCGAGCGCTGCCGACACGGCGTGCTCGAGCGCGGCCAGCGCCGCGTCCGCCGAGGCTGCTCCGTAGATATCGCCACAGCCCCCACGTCCGATCCCGGCTATCCAGCCGTCACGATGGGCGACGAGCGCGATGGTTTTGGTGTTACCGGCGTCTACGCCGAGAAAATAGCTCACTGGTGGCACCCGCTCGCATCAGTACTGCAAAGCTATGACGACTGCTTTCCGCCCGGCCACGCGGCACGATCCGCAATGATCGTCACATTCGCCGCCTGCTGGAGATACGAGGAGGGCACGTCGGGCGTGGGCCGATCCTCGAGGGTTCGGCGCAGAATCTCCTGCTTGTGCGCCCCTGAGACGACGAGTATCGTCTGCCGAGCCCCGAGAAGCTGGATCATCCCCGCGGTCAGCGCCTTCCGCGGCACCCGGCCGGCTCCGCCCCAGTAGGGCGCGTTGCTCGCAACACTCGCAGGGGTGAGGCCGACGACACGCGTCGGCGCGTCGGCTGCGGACGGCGGCTCGTTGAAGCCAAGATGCCCATTGGGGCCGAGCCCCAGGACCGAGAGGTCGAATCCACCGACCTGCTCGACGGCACGGTCGTAGGCCCGGCAGACGCCGGCAGGATCCGCCGCGTCGCCTAGCAGCCGCACGACATTTGCATCGGACACGCCGAGCGGATCGAGAAAAGCGCGCTTCATCCAGCCATAGAGCGAGCGCGGGTCGTCGTCGGTAAGGCCGAGGTAGGCGTCAAGCTGGAAGACGCGCAGGCGTGACGTGTCGATCTCGCCACGCCCGCGCCGTTCCGCCAGCTCGCGATACATGCCCATCGGCGTATTTCCGGTCGCCACGACCACGGCTGCGTCCGGCTTCGCCCGGATGACGGCGGCCATGCGCTCCGCGGCCGCGCGGCTCAGCGCGGCGTAGTTCTCGGTAATGATTAGCTCCATACATGCTCTTTCCCTGGCGACCGGTGATACGTCAGTGGAGCAGCCGCTCCGGAAGGTAATCCTTCAGCGCGGCCGCCATCTCGTCGTAAATCGTCTCGGCTTTGTGCAACGAGTAGCAGAGCGGGTTGCTGGCCAGCGCCTGGATAGCTTCGTGCCGGGTTCCGCTCCAGGCAGCCTCCGCGGCCAGCGCCTGGTACTCGCCCAACATCTTGACCAATCCTGAGACCTGGCGAGGCAGCCGGGCCTGTGCCATACGCGACACGCCCGCGCCGTCGATAAAGGCCGGGATTTCGACCACAAGGTCGTCCGGGAAGTCGGCGATTGCCCCGCGGTTGGGCACGTTCACCGGCCAGACCTCCTTGCGATCGTTGAAGATGGCGTCCATAACGTCGATCGCCAGCTCCAGCTCGTGAATCCCGCCGCGCGAGCGCCGCGGATCCAGCTCCGGCGCATCTGCCTCGGCCTGTTCGCGATAGTGCATCCAGTAGTCAGGCACCGATGCCATGATGTCCTGCGCACGCGTGGTCGGCTTGGCCCGGAGCTCGCTCAGCACCTCATCCTTGAAATAGTAGTACTGGAAGTACTCCGCAGGAAGCGAGCCCATCATGCTCGCAAGCTCGAGCAGGCGTAGGCGGTGCTTGTCCACGGTTGGGTCATCTTTTTTCCGCTCATAGGCTTCCCGCACGAGCGGGATCATATCCTGCCCATCGTAGACATGGCGTACGGTCCACGAGCCGTGGTTGAGGCCGATCATGACCGCGTCGACTTTGTCGGGATCGAGGTCTGCCGCCCGCGCTACCCCACGCGGGAAGATGATCGGCCCCTCGCAGAGTGAGATGGTCGGGATGTCCGTGTGGTGTGTGATCGCCTCCGAGACGAGATTGATCGGATTGGTGTAGTTGAAGAGGATCGCCTCCGGGCAGGCCTGCTCCATGTCCCTGACGATCTCCTGCATCACATGGATCGACCGTAGGGCCATAAAGAAGCCGCCGGGGCCCTGCGTCTCCTGGCCGATCACGCCGTGCTTGAGCGGAATACTCTCGTCGATGTAACGTGCTTCGAAGCCGCCCGGCCGGAAGCTGGTCAGGACAGCACTACATCCCTGGAGGCCGGCGCGGCGGTCAGTAGTTGCACTGATCCGCAGATCGAGCCCTTTATAGCGCACCATTTTCTCCGCGATCCGCCGGACGAGGTCGAGCCGCTCGGGGTTGAGATCGACGAGGACGACCTCAGAGCCGTCGAAGTTCTCACCCTGGTCGACGAAGGATGCCATGGTGCCGGGAGCTCGCGTGCTCCCACCGCCGATATATGCAAGTTTGATTCGAGCCATATGCGCCTCTCTCCTTCTACCATGACGCCTGGTATGCTGGCGGCCCTATAGTAGCAGATGCGTACCTGCTGCCCGCGGCGTCAGAATCCTTGACCTGCCCCTTGAAGCGTGGTACGCTCCCACTAATTAATCGATGCTCTGCGCCAGAACGTGCGACCCACTGCCCCATATGAGGCCGCGTGGGTCGTTTTTGAATACCTGAGGTCGCAATGCTGATAGTGATGGACGCGCACGCGACGCCCGAACAGGTCGAGCGAGTCTGCGCGGAAGTGCGCGATATGGGCTACCAGCCGCACCCGATGCCCGGGCCGACGCGCACCGCCGTATGTATCACCGGCAACGAGGGCCCAGTCGAACAGCCGCAGCGCCTCGCGCTGCTGCCAGGTGTGATTGAGCTGATCCGTGTAACCAAGCCCTACAAGCTCGTCGGACGTGACTGGCGTCCTCACGACACGGTCATTCAGGTGGGTGACCTGGAGATCGGTGGACCGGCGATCGTGGTCATGGCCGGACCGTGCACGATCGAGAGCCGCGAGCAGCTTTTCGAGGCGGCGCGCGCCGTGACGAAGCTCGGCGCCACGGTCATCCGTGGGGGCGCCTTCAAGCCTCGCACGTCGCCCTACAGATTTCAGGGGCTGGGAGAAGAGGGGCTCAAGTATCTCGCGGAGGCACGCGGCGAGTTCGGCGCGCCCGTGATTACCGAGGTGATGGACACGGCTCTGGTCGACCTCGTCGCGGAGTACGCTGACATCATCCAGATCGGCGCGCGCAACATGCAGAACTTCTCCCTCCTCAAGCGGGTCGGGCAGCAGCGCAAGCCCGTCCTGCTCAAGCGGGGCCTGGCGGCGACCGTCAAGGACCTGCTGCTGGCCGCAGAATACATCATGGCAGAAGGCAACCGGGACGTGATGCTCTGTGAGCGCGGCGTACGGACCTTCGACGACCACTCCCGCTTCACGCTCGATCTGAGCGCGATCCCCGTACTCAAGGAGCTGACCCATCTCCCGGTGATCGTCGATCCTAGCCATGCCACGGGGCACTCGGACCGCGTCATTCCGATGGCGCGCGCGGCTATCGCGGCCGGGGCGGATGGGCTGATCGTGGAAGTACACCCGAATCCTGCCTTTGCGGTCTGTGACGGCCAGCAATCGCTGCTGCCGGCCCGTTTTGCCGAAATGATGCGCCAGGTCGCGCGCATCGCCGCGGCCGTGGACCGGCCCGTGGCAAGCCGGCCGTCGCTGGTAGAAGGGGTAGCTTAGTGCGCCACAACCGAACGATAGCTCTGTGCTCTCAATTTGGGCTTCGGCAGCCCACCATCCGGCCTGGCGCGAAGAACGCGCCAGGCCTTTTTGTTACCACCTATAGGAGGCAAGGAGGGCGGAATGGCAATCGACTGGTCTGACAAGTTCGCGCGTGAAGGTCTCACATTCGACGACGTGCTGCTCATCCCCGCCTACTCGGATGTGCTTCCTTCAGAGGTCAAGGTCCGTAGCCGCCTCACACGCACGATCGCGATCAACATCCCTATCGTCGCGGCGGCAATGGATACGGTGACGGAAGACCGTCTGGCGATCGCGCTTGCGCGAGAAGGCGGCATCGGGATCATCCACAAGAACATGTCGATCGAGGCGCAAGCGGAGATGGTGCGCAAGGTCAAACGCTCCGAGAGCGGCATGATCACCGATCCGATTACGCTCCGCCCGGATCAGACGATCGGCGCGGCCTGGCAGCTCATGGCCGACTATCACATCTCGGGCGTGCCGATCACGACGGAGTCAGGGGATCTGGTCGGCATTCTGACCAATCGCGACCTGCGCTTCGAGAGCAGCCCGAATCGTCCCATCAGCGAGCTGATGACGCGCGACAACCTGGTGACAGTGCCCGAGGGCACGACGCTCGAGCAAGCCAAGGAGATTTTGCACAAGCATCGCATCGAGAAGCTGCTGGTCGTGAATAGCCGCGGCAAGCTTTCAGGTCTCATCACGGTCAAAGATATTACCAAGCAGGTCGAGCACCCGCAGGCAAGCAAGGACGAGTACGGACGGCTGCGCGTCGGGGCGGCCATCGGCACCGGCTCTGCCAACAACGAGCGGGCCGAGGCGCTCTGTGAGGCGGATGTCGACGTACTTGTCCTCGACACGGCCCACGGCCATTCGGAGGGCGTGCTGCAGGCGGTAAGCCGCATGCGCGAGCGTTTCCCGGACGTCCAGCTGATCGCAGGCAACGTCTCGACTGCCGAGGCGACGATGGCGCTGATCGAGCGCGGCGTCGACGCGGTCAAAGTTGGGCAGGGCGCCGGCTCGATCTGCACAACGCGCGTCATCTCGGGCAGTGGCATGCCCCAGATTACGGCCGTCGCCGACTGTGCTCGGGCCGCCGAGCGCCTGGAGGTGCCGATCATCGCGGACGGCGGCATCAAGAACAGCGGCGACATTGCGAAAGCGCTCGCGGCCGGAGCGCACACGGTCATGCTCGGCGGGATGCTGGCAGGGGTCGAGGAGGCGCCGGGCGAGACGATCCTCTACGAGGGCCGCTCCTACAAGTCCTACCGCGGCATGGGCTCGATCAGCGCTATGCGCCTGGGCAGCGGGGATCGCTACTTCCAGTCGGGTACGACCAAGCTCGTCGCCGAGGGGATCGAGGGCATGGTGGCCTACAAAGGACCGCTCTCCGACACGATCTTCCAGCTCGTCGGCGGCCTGCGCTCCGGCATGGGCTACGTCGGCGCACACACAATCGACGATTTGCGCAGGAACGCCCGCTTCATGCGCATCACGCATGCCGGGCTGATCGAGAGCCACCCGCACGACGTTACGATCACGAAAGAGGCGCCGAACTACGAGCGACGGTGATCGGCAGTACCTTTTGCACCACGGAGGCACGGAGAAGGTGAAAGGGAACAGGGCCAGATTACAGGGGGATTGGCTTCAACATTGCCTTCCTGCCGTAACCTGTCCGCAGGTATCCTTTGAGTGCCTTAAACCCTCGTTCCTCCGTGTCTCCGTGCGTCCGTGGTGAGCGTCTGCCCTTACTCATCCGCGATTCGCGGCAGCCGCTCGATCCGTGGGTCGGTAAAGATATCGAACTCGTCACGGCTCGTGCTTGAGAACTCGGAGACAATCGCGCCTTCATCGCCGGACTGGAACCAGTGGCGCGTATTGGGCGGAATCGTATACTGCTCCCCCGGGCTCAGCTCGAGCTCGTGGAAGACCGTATAGTACGCTTCACTGCCTTCAGGAACTCGTCCCTGCGGCTGCGCGGCCGGCTCGCCTTCGACGTAGAGCCAGACTTTGCCCCATCGGCAGCGGAAGGTCTCCATCTTGCCGGGGTCGCTGCCGATCGGCGGATGCCGATGTTCCGGGCAGGTCTGGCGTGGGAAGAGGACGAGCTCCTTGGCACAGTAGCGATCGGTGTTGACGTACGTCACGAGCTCGAGACCGGTCCGCTCCAGCTCTCCCAAGCCGAACTCCGCGATCTCGATATTTTCCCGCTCCTCGGGTGCCAGCACGACGCCGAGCCGAGCGAACATCTCGGCGGTGCGTGCTCGGGCCTGCTCTACCTGACTTCTCGTCAGCATGGCTCAGCCTCCTTTCGATTCCTATCCGGCTACGTAAGCACCACCGCTTTCACGAAGCCTTGTGGCTTTTCCAGCAGCGCCGTAAAGGCCTGGTCCACATCCTCGAGCTCGAAGCGATGCGAGACCAGCGGGGCAAACGAAAACTTGCCCGCCGCCACGAGCTCGAGGCCAATCCGCATACTTTCCATCAGATCGGCGTGGCGGCGAACGTGGGCGTTGACGACGTCGATCGCCTTCCAGTTCCACATCTCGACGTCGACCTGCCGCAGGCCGCCTTGATGAAAGCCGAGGATCGAGAGGATGCCGTGGGCGCGTACCATGCGCCCGGCCAAAGCCAGCCCCGACTGCGTGCCCGAGGCCTCGACCGCAACGTCCGCGCCGTTAGGTCCCTGCCATTCCGACCACTGTGTGAGCAGATAGTCGTCCGGCACCGCGTCGGGATGATAGACCTCGTCGGCGCCGAGCTCAAGCGCTTTCTGGCGCGCTTCCTCGCGCACGTCGATGGCGACGATCCGGCGCGGCCCGCGCAGCTTGAGCAGCTGCAGCAAGCCGAGGCCCATGAAGCCGAGCCCGATCAGCGCAATCCGATCGGCGAGCTCCACGTTCGTACGCCGCTGGGCATTAACCAGGCAGGCCAGCGGCTCACCCAGAGCGACATCCAGGGAAACTCCCTCTGGCACGAGGAGCAAATTGTCTGCGCTTGTGACGGTGAAATCGCTGTAGGCCTGCTGGACGAGGCCGGTCACGCGATCGCCCGGCTTGAAACGAGTCACGCCCGATCCGACCGCTCTGACGATGCCTGCCGGCTCATGCCCCATGCGGTAGGGATACGACGGGCGCTCGTCCATCCATGGATGCAGCTCGGAGGCACAAACGCCGCACGCCTTCACCTCGATCAGGACCTGGCCCCGCCCTGGCTCCGGCGTGCTCTCCTCGACGATCGTCGACTGCCGGGGGGCTATCAGCTGGCTATATCTCATCTCGATCCCCATTTGGGCGCGCAATTATGCCCGCGACTCGCGACTCGCTCACCGTTCCCCGGCCGCTCTCCCGGCGGCTTCCAGCAGGCGCAGATTCAGCTCCACGTCCATCACGCCTTCACGTGCCGGCGTCACGATGGGGGCGCCATTGACTACGGACTCGTAGAATGCCTTCCACTCCCGCTTGTAGGCTTCCTCGTTCGAGGCTAGGAAGTGCTGCTCTACACGCTCGTCGCCGTTCATCGTTACGCGCATAACATGCGTCTCGGCGTTCTTGAGGTACGGCGACGGAAAATTGATCTTGACGACGTCGCCGTGGGCGAAGAGCGACATCTCCTCGTCGAAGCTCTTCACATCGATCAC
>JBBSGA010000211.1:0-10871 GCA_038254585.1 Chloroflexales bacterium
CATTCACGACATCGGATGCGCCGACGAGCCGATCATAGCAGGCTGGTGTGCAGGCGCAATCCCAAAGGGACATTCGTTGCCGCGCCTATGGGAATCGGGCGCGGCCTTTTACACAAGGGTGATTTGGTGTGGATCATGGAAGCTGTTGACCCATTGGGAACGTAGCTGATCAGATCAGTCTCTGGTCGGCGATGTCTTCTGTACCCCTCCGCGACCACGAGTGAAGTCTCGACGACATGCTGGTAACTTTCGGCGCCGTCCTCCGCCTCATATAATAAATGCGCAGGGCACCGCACCAGAGGAGTCCGGTGCTTCATGCGGCAGCGCGGGAGAGCGCTTGTGTCTCCGCTACGGCCTGTGTCCACGGCACAGTGACCGACTGCCAAAGACTGCTCCCCGCCCGCCATGGCTACCAGTGCCTATTCGGCTTGTTGCGGCTCGCGCGTCACACAGTGGCGTGACGAGACCCCCGATCCCGAATGAGGTCACACGCGCTTTGGTTGGGTGGGTTGCACTTCGCCAGGAGATGGTATCCCTATTTGGGCACTTTTCGCTGTCAGTAAAACCGCGCTCGACTGCCACTGCGAACGGGCTATAATGGCGCACTTCGCGCCGGCGTAGCCGCATGGCGCATCGTTAAGTGACGGATGCTGCCATGCCTAAGCGCAAGCGCGCGGTTCATGAGCGCACTGAACATTGGCCAGAATTGCGTCGGCGTCTGAAGTGGCCCGAGCAGATCGTCTACGAGTTGGTGCGACCTGTCGTCGTCTTTGGGGAAACGGCTGCCGACCGTGCTCACGCGACTGGTGCCAACGAGCGAACAATTGACCGCGCGGCCGACCGCTTCGACGACGCCGGCATACGTGGTTTGTTGCCCATCGAGCGACCGCCCGCGCAGGACGACGACCTCCGTTGTGCTGGCTCGTATATTATGAAGGTACGTCAAAGGTGGTGGTGAGGGCGTTGTGTTGGCAGCGGCACTGACCGCGTGAGGTAGAAAGCTCCCCACCACCTCATGGCGGGAGAAGTCTGAACCGTATCGAATGGCCACGACCATTGTACTGGCTACGTGTGCCATCCGCCCGTCCTTTTGAGAATGCATATTCCCAGTAGCCCGTATCACGGTCGGTCGCTCAAAGGCTGGGGCGGGGCCCCGCGCACTCATCGGGCCGGTGCCCTAGCCTGAAATCCGGCCAGCAACGGATGTGCACGCAGGCAGGACGAGGTACCCTGAAGCTATGACAAAGACCGGGATGAATGGTGCGGCGCCGTGCATGCCGGTCTGTCTGGGTGTCGACTCGGGTTGTGTTGCGGTGAGCCAAATCATCGGATACAGGCGAGCGCGGCTACGCTCGTGATGCGTGTACCATCGTCCGCACGGCCGCAACACCTCGCACCGTGGTCGCCTGGACGCCCTCCACGGCGACGCGATCCTGTTGCCTGCGCCATTCAGCCGCGAAGACGAAGAAACCGGCGATTCTTGGTGGATTACCCCGTTGCTTCACGTGCATAGGCGGTAGCCTGCTCCGGTGACACTCCCCGACCTGCCACCCAGGCAGGGGATCAGATCGACGCATCAAGCTGGACGCAGGTCGGGACGTGCGCCGTAGCGCGGGATGCTACAATGTCTACGCGCTAGGTTTGTTCGCAGCTGAGGTAGGCACGATGGCGTTGACGGTTGAACCACAACCGATCCCCCTGATGACCACCCGTGAGGGCGTGGTTCGTATCACTGGCACACGTGTACCGCTTGAGACCGTGGTGCGCGCGTTTTACGCGGGAGCGACCCCCGAAGAGATTGCGCAGGACTTCCCCACCGTGACACTCGCGCAGGTGTATGCCGTCCTGGCCTACTATCTAGCGCATCGCGCAGATGTGGACGCCTATGTCGCCGAGCGGACCGCTGTGAATGCGGCTGCGCGTGCAGCCCACGAAGCGCGATTCAATCCTGTTGGCGTGCGAGCGCGTCTCCTGGCACGGCAGTCGGCCGTCGACGACGCGGCGTGAAGCTGGTGGCGGATGAGAACTTCCGTGGAGTGATTATACGGGGCTTGCTCCGCCGACGCCCAGATGTGGATCTTGTGCGCGTGACGGACGTCGGGCTCGGTGAGGCAGACGATCCGACCATGCTGAGCTGGGCAGCAGACGAGGGGCGCTTGGTGCTCACGCATGATGCCGCAACCCTGATCGGCTTTGCCTACGAGCGCGTCGCAGCCGGGAGTGCGATGCCTGGGATTATCGAGGTGCGCCAGGATCTGCCGATCGGATCGGTCATCGACGATCTGCTCCTCATCATCGATGCGAGCCACCAGGGAGAATGGGAGGGGCACGTGCTGTATCTGCCGCTTCAGTAACACGTCGGGCGGTGACCTGAAGTGTGCGGAAACCTCGTCCACGGCTCCAGAGCGTGCTATGCGGCCTCGCGGTAATAGTCGTGGATGATGCCACCGAGCACATCCCGACAACGAACCGGACCCTCCCCGATACTCCGCTTGTCTCCTGCCGGGATCTGTTGGCCAATGCCCTGATGTGGCCGGGCATGGTTGAAATACGCGGCGTACTCCTTGAGCACCCGATGCAGATGTCGCTCACCCACGATGAGCACGTGATCGAGACACTCCTCCCGCACCGAGCGAATCCAACGCTCGGCGAACGCATTCGCCGTCGGCGACCGAAACGGCGTCCGGATGGTCGTCACGTCCTCGCTAGCAAACACGTGGTCGAAGGAGGCAGGAAACGTGGTATCTCGGTCATGGATCAGGAACCGGATCGGCAGCCCCTCCTCCTGAAGCGTCCAGTTCATCTTGCGTGCCTGCTGCGTGACCCAGGCAGCTGTTGGGTGGACTGTACAGCCGGCAAAATGCACGCGGCGCGTCCCGAGTTCCAGAAAGAACAGGACGTAGATCGTCCGCAACCAAGCGGTTTCGACCGTGAAGAAGTCACAGGCGAGCATCTGGTCTCGGTAGTGTCGCAGGAAGGTAGGCCAACTACTCCCGTGCTTCCCGCGAATGGGAGCGGACGGTACCCGGTGGCGCTTGCGGACCTCCTTAACCGTCGTGCGGCCAAGGTCATGGCCTCATTTGAGTAACGCGCCGTGCAGTTGGCTGTAGCCCCAGCGGGGATTCTCCCTGGCCAGGCGCAGGATCAGCGCTTCAAGCGCAGCGGTGATAGAGGGTCGACCTCCCGTGCGGCGGCTGGTGAACGACCATTGACGCCGAACCAACTCGCGATGCCACTTCAGGAGCGTCTCTGGCTTGAACACGAGCACGATCTGGCCCAAGCGATGACGGACGCTGCTGCCTGCCGCGGTCAGCTTAGCAGCCAGGACGGCCAGCGCGACCTTCTCCCAGCGCGAAATCCTCGGCGGGTGGGGGTGTTGGCGCTGGAGGATGCGGAGTTGCTGCCGGAGTAACAGGATTTCCAGGTCTTTCTCCTGATCGGAGCACCGCAGCGTCGCGGTAAGGTCGAGCAGGACGCCCAAGATTTGAGCAAGGACAAAGTAGATCATGTGAGCAGGCGATGCATGGACTGTGCCGGCCCGTAGCGATTTCATGACAGTCGGCAGCTGTCGAAGGCGGCTACATCACGCTGGATGCAGTTTCCGCACACTTCAGGCTTTCGCTGCTGGGCCGAAGATGAGACGCTTCATATCAGGCATGGAAAGGGCACGTCAGCAATATTGTCGCATGGCGATGCTACCGCGATCTCCCACACTGCCCACGCATCGCCATACATGCTCAGCGACCAAGTGTTTTGAGGAGTCGAACTTCGCCAGGCAAACGGCGGAAGCCCAGGTTTTCGTTGATGCGCACCATAGTCGGATTGGCGGAACGTGTTGCGGCGCTCCGGTAGCCCTGCTGCTTGGCATACGCCAGACACTGCAGCTTGAGCACCGTGGCAAGATGGCGTCCGCGGTATTCGCGCCGAACGGCTGTCCCACTGTTCTCAACCACCTCCGGCGCATCGCCCTCACGCAGCGCCAGGCCGCTATACTCAATGTAGTGGAGCCCGTCCTTGGCAATGAAGAACCCATCGGGAATAACATGGAAGGCTTCGAGATACCGGCGAAAGGTATCGCCCTCCAAGCGTTGCACAAGGCCGGGGTCATAATCAGGCCAATCGGGCAGCACCACGTTCTGGAGCTCTTGGAGCTGGTCCCAGCAGGCAGGATTGGCCTGCACTTCGTGCCGCAAGGTCCGGATCGTCAGTCCTTGCGCGTCCAGCTGCTGGCGCAGCGGCAGGAACCAGTCGGGATCAAAGGCACGCAGATCGAGCCGCAGCTCAATCATGCGCTGGATCTCCTCGAAACCGTGGCGCTGGAAGAAGTGCACTGCTGCCATTGCCACTTCCGGTACACGCGTATGGACCGTTTGCGCCTCAAGCGCATGCAGTTCTCCGAGCATGTGCATGAGGAATTGACTTCCGATGCCCTGGCGGCACCACCGGGGATGCACGACCACATCGAGGCGAAACTTGGCCAGGCGCTCGTGTCGAAATGCTGCCGAACCGACCGGCTGCTCGGTCGTCGCGTCCACCGCGATCCAGCGGCGAACACACGTCGGGTCGAACGACGTTTGCTGGCCGGCCGCCTGCCACACCAGGAGATGGTCGGAACACGGTGGACCGAGCCCGTCGATCAGCCGCCTGACATCATCGTGATCTTGCTCATGTGCCGGGCGCACGCGATACGGCATTTCAACCTCCTTGCCTGCAATCGGGAAAGGCGCTACCCAATCAGGTCGACTCCGCACGCGCTCGGTGGCGTGTTGGCAGGGACGGGGTAGCCGAGCCGTTGTATTGCTGTTTGGTACAGCGCGACAATTCTCGCGCGCATATTAAACACCCGCGCCCCACGCCGGCACCGCCGGGCGGGACGTCGTGCAATGTCGACTGACAGATGTGGTCGGACGTTGCTTCGGGCGAGTTCAGCGCTTCAAATTAGGGCACCGTAGATTGCCGTAAAGTGCCGATTAGTCCGGTCCAGGCGCCGCACCGGCAGCCGTGGTGGCCATGCGCCAGTCTTCTAAGAACGCTAACACCGCGGCGTACTGTTGCTGGCGAATCAGCTTGTAACTTGATACGCCAAAGCGGCGGTACAGCTCGGCAAAGATCCCTTGGTAGTGGTTCTTGCCCGCCTGAACGCCAGTCAGTAGTTCCGCCAGTGCCTTGACCTGGTTAGAAATCTCCACCGCTTGCCTGTCGCTGACATACGCGGCCGGACTTAGCTGGTCCTCCAGCATCTCCAGGCGGATCTCAACGCCGGCAAGGTGGCCCTGCACGCCGCGCATGATCCGCGCGGCGGTATCCACCCGGTTTGCAAGGGCCATCTGCTGGCGCTGCAACTCGATCTGCTGCTCCGCCATGCGCGTGATCGCGCGCCCCATCTCAGCGATCTGGTGCAACTGTTGGAGCGCCTGCGTATCATCACGGGGCGGCAGCGCTGTCTCTTCAATGATGATCTGGGGCTTGAAGGCTTGCCAGAGGACCATGGCCGCCTCTTTTTGATAGCGAATCAGCTTCTCCTGGAGTTCGGCTTTCACACGCTGCGCCTGTAAGCCGGACATCCATAAAGGCAGGAGATCAACCCGGAGACACTGCGCTGCCTGGACACCACCTTCGGTGCGCACTGTGAGCGTAGTAAAACCGTCGCTCAGGACGGTATGGCGCTGGACCCGGCGGACCTGCCCTTCGCGTTTGAGACCCAGGTTTTCGCAGAGTCGTGCGAAGAGTACAAAGATCGTGCCATCTGATTGCTGGACAGCGACGAGTTCGTCACCATAAAAAGGGACGATGCGCTGCTCGACTGCGTCTGTCATGGCTGCTCCCGCGGTGTATCAAGGAAAGCTATATGCCTGCGGTCATGGGTGCTCAGAGGGGATGCCATCATGTCATCCCCCTTGAGCGTATGGGGTTGCTGGGGCAGTGGTGAACGAACGGCGCTCGTCCTGTCGATTCATGATTGCCCTGTCTCATCAACATGTTCATCGCTGGCATCTCGATCGGTGGGCATGTGTGGCAGTATGCGGCTAGCTTCAAGGTAGGCGTCCAGTTCCTCAACGCGGAAGCGGAGCTGCCGTCCAACCCGAAATGCCGGCAGCGTACCGGCACGCACCAGGCGACGCACCGTGGAAACAGAGACCCCAAGGCAGGCTGCAGCAGCCGCAATATCAAGCACAGGTACGCTCCACGACATTCCTTTGCAACGAGATTGATTATATCATAGATGTTCAATACTGATCATAATTATTCACAGCTAACCAAAACGTTCCAAGTAGAACGGACTCAGGTTTTGCCTCCGCCATCTGGCGCCGCCGTATTGATCAAGCAGAATGCTGTGTGAAAAGGCGGTGCTCCCTCTGTCCGTAGTGGATAAGTCGTCACGTTTCCTTGGACCGATTGCTCGGCTGTTTTCAGGAGGATCTGGCGCTTCCCGACGCGCTTACGGGCCTATCGTACCGCTGTTCGAGCACGGAACGAACTGTCGCGGCGCCTTCCTGCCTTCATCAACCAGCACCAGCCGGGACTGGTGGCAGCGGCACGAGCACCAATGCTCGTACCGTCCACCGCCGGCTTGGTAGCCCGGCTACCATCGCTGGTGTTCGCTGCCACTACCGGCGCGGTCCCCGCCGCCCACCCCGCTCACTTGGGTTGGCGAGCGCTACCCGCAGGGACGTAGGCAGTCGCACAAAGTGATAGGACCCGCGCCACCACGCGAGACTAGCCAGGAGTGATGGTGCTTGCTGCGCCGTCGCCCACGTTCGTCGTGTCAGCGCTGCTATCC
This sequence comes from Chloroflexales bacterium, assembly GCA_038254585.1. Classification (GTDB taxonomy): domain Bacteria; phylum Chloroflexota; class Chloroflexia; order Chloroflexales; family Kallotenuaceae; genus JBBSGA01. The sequence goes on from JBBSGA010000211.1 coordinate 6,782, forward strand.
CCTGGCGCAGCGTCAGATTCACGCGTTCCACAACCGCCGTGTTCAACCGCCCCGTCAGCCCGAGCTTGCGGAGTGCTGCCCGCAGGTCCTCACCCGTGCCACAGCGCATCACGCGTGTGACCCGCACAACTTTTCGGCGCCGATAGGCTTCTTGACTTGTCCATAGATCAAGCCGGATAGCACCTGCCATTGACGTACCCGCTGGCCGATTCCCCGCACCCACGTGCCGAAGTAGGCGGTCAGCGCGTAGAAGGACAGGTTCAGGCCGTCGCTCGTGAAGATCGGGAGGCAGTCCGGCGCCAGGTGCGCACAGAGGTCGTGGACGACGCAATGCGCCGCGGCCTGTGTCCGCGCACCACTGTGGAGCACCGGGATGAGTTTGGTGAGCGGATCGATCGCTACCCAGAGCCAGAGCACCTGGGCGCGATCGCGCAGGCGTGTGCGCCGTTCATCAAGCTGGAGATGGGGCAAGCGGAGCTGACGGAACCAGCGGTCATGCACGGCGGCGCTGTGCTCGCCGGCCCGCGTCAGCCACGTGGCGATCGCGCCTGCGCTGTGCCCAAAGCCACGTCCAGCTGCAGCGACCGTCAGTCCGTCGGCCACGGCACTCAGGACGTCCGCGATTCGCGTGGATGGGGTCGTGAGGCGATAGAGCGGCGTATCGCGCCGGGAGGTGACGGTCACCCCGCAGGCTTGACAGCGCAACGTCTGGATGCGTTCCTGCGTGCCGTGCGTGCCATCGCCGACCAGGGCGTGGACCTGCGCGTCGGTGATACCATGATACCGGCAGGTGTGGTTGGGACAGGCGAAGCCGTCGGTCACGATGCGTCGCGGGGCGCCGCGTCGGCGCTCGAAGTCCCTCCACGGTCGGACCGCGGGAGGCGGTGCGGGCACACGTGCAGGTCGGACGACCTGACGACGGCACGCGGGACAATCGTCAGGCGTGCGTGGCTTGAGCAAGCGGTGGCGGATCGCCGGGGCAGACGAGCTGTCCAGCTGAGTGAGCTGCCGACGATCCCAAAGAACCATCAGCCAAAGCAGGCAGAGCAGCAGCGCGATGATCAGCGAGGAGATGTCACCAGCCATCCGGAATCCTTCAGTTCAACAGTTGGAAACGCATGGCTCAAATTATCCACGATGAGCAGAGGGAGCACCCCTTTTTCCGCGCGCGTTTCCCTACAACGCCTGCGGCCGTAGCCAGGAGCTCGTCATACAGGGCGCGATCCTTCTTGAGCATATCTAGCCACCGGACGACAACGATTCGTTCCCAGATCTCCGCTGGAAAGGTACTCCCAAGATGATGGCTTTCACCGATAGGGAGATCTCCCAGGCGTCGTTCTCCATTCATCGACTCACCGATATACATCGGTTCTGTATGGCCATCCAGGAAAACCCCATACACCACTGGTGTCTCGGTTGTTAGAGCCGCTTTTTGGACAACCAGATCACCCACGCGAGTAGTGAACCGACTCCGGTACCGTCGGAAGGCGGTTGCCGCCTCTGGTGAAGAGGTAAGTTCTCGCAGCGTTGCCTGTGCCGCCTACTTCCGCCATCCGCTGCGAAGAAACCACTACACTAACCAATGGTGCTAGTTCGCTTTGAGTCAATGCGATACTGTCCGAGCTTACGAATTGTTCATCTCAGGAAACATTACCGATCTCATGAGCTTACATTTTGTACTGGACGTCATGCTGGAAAGGGCAGATCTCCCGAGAGGCGAAATGTTCGTTCAAAAAGAAAGGAATGTCTCTGAAATCGGCATATTCACAAGTTCGGTGAGTATCATAACGAGCGATCCTTAACTAGCACCATTGGTTACACTACCACGATCAACAGTATCGCATACCGTCTTTATGTAAACCAACATCAAGGGATAGTTGTATTGGATGACGAAAGTAGCCGGCACAGACGCTATGATATGATCGTAGAGAGCCAATGCATGCTGGACAGTTCCACCTAAACTAGTTATGGTCATCACGATATTCTCAACGTAACTCTGCTTGTTTGCCTCGTCAATATCACGCATAACTTCTTTTGTAACAGTATCTTCGATAATACCCACAAGACGAGTATAAAATACTGGCGATTTTATTTCTGACATATCTACAGTGGCAAACTCTTGTGTAGAGATGCAGGCCCGGCTAGAATAGGGCACAGGATAGCAGATGTTTGAGCTTTGGAGGGTGGTCATGCCACGCCGCACCAAACGCCCGCCGGTCACCCACACTGTCAGCTTGCTGCCCGCCCGTCGACAGTGTTCTGCCTGCGGCAGTCGCTTGTGGCACCTCTACCAGACTCAGCGTACCGTCACGACCCTCGACGCGGTCACCCGCCTGAGCGTGACGGTCGTGCGCTGCCCCAATCCGGCCTGTCCGCGCTACCATCAGCCGGTTCGCCCTGAGGAAGAGGGCGCCTGGGCGCTCCCGCATGGCGAGTTCGGCCTGGATGTGATTGCCCATATCGGCCGGCTGCGCTACCGTGCGCATCGCTCGGTCCCGGAGATCCACCAGGCCCTCCATGACCTGCATGTCGCCATCGCGCCGCGCACAGTCACCTACCTGTTGGAGCGGTACGAAGAGTTGCTCGCGCTGCGCCTCGCGGACCAGACCCGGCTCAAGGACGGCCTCACGCAGCAAGGCCATGTCATCCTCGCCATCGACGGTCTCCAACCGTTCAAGACCCACGAGGTGCTCTGGGTTCTGCGCGATACGCTCTCCGGGGAAGTGCTGCTGGCCCGCAGCCTCGATAGTGCACGCCAGGAGGATCTGGCCGCTCTGCTGCGCGAGGTCAAGGACGCCCTGCCAGTGCCGATTCACGCGGTCGTGTCGGATGCCCAGCGCCCGATTCGCTTAGCCGTGCAACAGGTCTTGCCGGATGTCCCGCACCAGCTGTGTCAGTTCCACTATCTCAAGGAACTCGCCAAGCCGATTACCGAGGCGGATCACCATGCCAAGACCGAGCTCAAGAAGTATGTCAAAGGCGTGCGCGAGCTTGAGCGGGAGGTGGCAGGGCGTGCGGACGCGGCTGGCAGCACGATCCGCAGCTACTGCCTGGCCGTGCGCTCGGCGCTCGCGGATGAGGGCAAACCGCCCTTGCAGTTGCCTGGCCTGAGGATGCACGACCGGCTCAGCGCCATTCAGGCGTCACTCGACCGGGTGGCGCAAAAAGGGGGCTTCCAAGCGAGCTGGAGCGACTGCGTGACGTGGTGGCAACCGGGCTGTTTGCCACCGAGCGGCTCTGGGCGCCCCTCCAAACCGCCCAGAGCTGGCTGCAGCGAGCGGCGCATATCCTTGCCAACGCGGAGCAGGGCGATGCGGCGTGGGTGGAAGCGAAGTATCGAGAGCTGCTTGAGGAGGTGCTGAAGGCGAAAAGCGATGCGGCGGTCGCAGCGTGGGCGACGACGTTCTATAAGGTGACACGGAGCTACTGGCGGGGATTATTCCACTGCTACGACCTGCCGGAGCTGCCGCGGACAAACAATGACCTGGAACAGTATTTTGGGAAGGCGCGGCACCATGAACGACGAGCAACCGGGCACAAGCGCGCGACGAGTGCGCTGGTGGTGCGTGGCTCAGTGCGCGTAGTAGCAGCGGTGGCAACGCCACTGGGAGCGTGGACGGCACAGGAACTGCGCCCGGCAAGCGTCGCGGCTTGGCGCACACTGCGCGAGAAGCTCGAGGTGCGACATGAAGCTCGTCGGGCGGCGAGACGCTTCCGCCGTGACCCAGCCGGGTACCTTGCTAAGCTCGAAGACACCGTACTTCATACAGGTTTGCCATTGTAGTGACATATCTATAGTGGCAAACCTTGATGGAGAGGGGGCGCATGGCACCAATCGACGGATGTTGGTGGTCATACAGCCGATGACTCACCCACTTTCGAGTGGCGATCATGCGCTCCAAGCTGCCTCCAAATCGCCTCGTGCGACTGCAACCGGCTCACTCCATCAAGGTTTGCCACTATAGCTACCACCACGTCGGCAAACTCTACTGAAGCGTGCTATACTCGGGCCGACTTGTCCATGACAATCATTATATAGATGATAGGAGATGTGACATGGCACGTCGCACCCGCCGTCCCACGCCGACCC
>JBBSGA010000212.1:0-10862 GCA_038254585.1 Chloroflexales bacterium
TCATATGGTTGAGTCCTCTCCCTAGCGACCGAGGTCCGGGCTAGGTCAGGTGAGGTTGTGCCCAAAATGGTTCGAACTCGCGAAAATTGCCGCTTGACATTTCACCGCATCGCTTAATCAGATTGGCGAAGATAAATCCACATACCTCTTATGAGGCGATGCACAAGACAGTACCACTTGATTCCTGGCGTGAACCCAGGGGCACTGCAGGCCGGCCATAGCAATATCTGTCCAATGTCGGCGCCAAGTCAGTTTGACAACCCTTGAACGATCGTCGAGTATACTCGGCCCTCGCTACAACCTACTCATTAGGCACGAGCCAGAGGTTGCGGATGATACTCTCCTGAAAATAGGGTTGGTCAGGCGGCCAGTTTGGGTGGGTCTTCACTCGACTGAAGGGTGACCGTGTACCCCAAGCGTTCTAAACGATGTACCAGTCGTTGTTCGACCCGTTGCCGGTCCAACTGATCGAAATAGGCGACGCCGAGCTCCTGGTACGGCTGGTGCCGCGTCAAGATGTGGTAGATCATGACCAGAATCGTGTGCCCGAGCGCGACCAGCGCACGCTTCTTGCCCCCGCCGAGCTGCAATCCGCCGGTACTGTGCCGCCAAGTAGGTCTCTTTCGTCTTGGAGGCAACATGGGCGATCTCGATCAACACCTGCCGCAGCCAGATATTGCCTTTGCGGGTCTTGCCACTCAACCGTTTCCCACCGCTCTCCTTGTTTCCCGGGCACATACCCGCCCATGAAGCCAAATGCTTCGCACTCGGAAATCGGCTCAGATCGGTCCCAAGTTCCGCGACAAGGATCTGAGCAGCACGCTGGCTAATCCCCGGCACCGTGTCGAGCAGTTCGATCGCCGCGACGTCCTCCTGGAGCCGACACTCGATTTCTGCACTCACCCGCTCCATGGCCTCCTCAAGATAGTCCAAATGGCTCAACTGTTCACTGAGCATGAAAGCATGGTGAGGGAGGAACCGGCCAACGACGGCTTGCTCCAGCAGCTCGCGCTTGGCCCGCAATCGACCGCGTGCCAATTCTGCGAGGGTTGTAGGATCGGTTTCACCGGTGAGGAGCGCTTCCAGGATAGCGCGGGCCGAAGTGCCACGGATATCCGTCACGACAGACGCGAGCTTGACATTGGCGTCTTCGAGCACGGCTTGGAGACGATTGGTGAGACGGGCGCGCTCCTCAACCAGGTGGGTCCGATAGCGGGTTAGGTCGCGGAGGTGGCGTTGAGCGGGCGATGGGATAAAGCTCCCGCGGAGCAGACCATGTCGCAGCAAGTCTGCAATCCACTCGGCATCTTTCACAGCCGTTTTCCGGCCAGGCACGGTTTTGATGTGATAGGCGTTGGCGACGAGGAGGTCGAAGTGACCTTCCAGGAGGTTATACACCGGACGCCAATAGCTACTCGTGCTTTCCATAGCGACATGCGTACAGCCGATGTCCCGCAGCCAATCGCCGAGGGCGAGAAGCTCCTGGGTCATCGTGCTAAAGGTGCGCGTCTCGTTCTGTACCGTGCCATCTGCTTCAGTGCTCAAGAGACACGCAACCACGAATTTCTTGTGAATGTCCAGGCCGCAACAGCAGCGATAGATGACCTGCATGATGAACCCTCCTCATCCATGAGGTGGCACGGCCATCAGGTGTCCGCCTGTGAGAGATACTCTCCTGCGTGCTGTCCACGGTGGGACGCAACATATCGTAGTGCCTCAGGACACCTGGGTCCAACTGCTGACCGGCTACTGGCACGAGAATCAACCGACCTCGGATGGCCGTGCCGCCAGGGTGCAGTATAGCCATTTTCATGGATTGTGGCAGGGCGCAGACCAGGGGTAACTGCTGGCGATTGAGTCGTGGGTTGCTCCTCGCTCGTTTGGCGCGCAAGAACAAACCAGTTCCCACGCCCCATTAGGGCATAAACCGTTTCCAGTGCCCCTCGGAGACGACGTCGACGGTTCCGTCGACCACGTTGATGGCGGTCTCATCGTCGATCGCGTAGGTCGGCACTGGTACCTCGGCGGCCATTCGTTCCACGTTGGCCGTGGAACTTTCCGGGTGGTCCTCGTGATCCAGGTGCGGAAGCAACGCAAAGTCAACCAGTCCCAGTCCCGTAGCGATGACGAAGGGCGTAGTCGGGTCGTCGTACGTCTCTCCGAAAATAGGGGCTGTCACCATACTGCCGGCGCTCACCCCCACGTAGACCGTCTCGCACAGCGACGGCAGGAGGTCCGCCAACCCGGACTCCCGCATCCAGCGGCACAGATACAGGACATCGCCGCCATTCACCAGCAGGGCGTCAGTCTCCTGGACCGCAGCGATCCAATACGCTGCTTTGATGCTGGGGAGCGCGGTGAGCTCCAGCACCCCCAACGACTTCCACCCCAATTCGCACAAGGGGTTGGCGGCTGATCCGTTGATGAACCGATAGGCCATTGAAGGCCCGACGGGGAAGGGGTATATCGCAGTGGGAATGCAGAGGGCGCTGGACTGGGCAATCGGTTTGCCCAGGAGGCCGACCAGCGCGTCGTGGATACTCGTGTTCTTGATCCCAGCCGAGGTGAGCAGAAATTTCATGATTCCTCTCCTTGACGATTTCATGGGAGCCGAGAGGCTCCTCCAGTCCCCTCTTTCTCACCGGTACACGATATATGCTCGCAGTGACAGCTACGATCTCAGGCAGGCAGCCCGCGAGAAGCCCTAGGCTGGCTCCTTGTTTCATCCAGCTTGAAGAACAGCCACAAGAACATCAATTCGTCTTCATTTATGTCAACCATATTCTTGAATTGCATGGAGAGATAATGCAAGCAGCCGGCACAGGGGGACTCTTCAGCGACGGTGCGATAGTCGCTCGGTTCTTCGCCATTGCGGACAACGCGACAGTTAGGCGAAAAACAGGCGGATATGCCCTTCCCTTGGACGCAACGTGCGAGCAAGAGGGGAGGTGTTCCAGCATACTCGGACACACGCTTGCGTGCAGCAAGGATGCACACGTATCGTAGATTGCCTGTTCCTTCTCCTCAGAGGCTGTTTGAAAAGGTCATGCAGCCGCAAGACGACGGATCATCAGGCGGGTCATAGCAATGTAAATCAGCGCTTCGCTACTGCTCGGCAGACCCTCATAGTCCTTGCTCAGCCGACGACACTGCGTCAGCCAGGCGAACGTCCGCTCCACCACCCAGCGCCGAGGCAGCACCACAAACCCTTTCACGTCATCGGTGCGCAAGACTGGCTGCAGGACAAACTGACAATGCACCAGCACCCACTCCACCAGTTTGCCGCGATACGTCCCATCCACCCAGATCCGGCGGAGCTTCTTGCCTGCTCCTCCTAAGCGCGCTATGAGCAACCGAGCGCCCGCTGGATCCGAGAGTGAGGCTGCCGTTACCACCACCACCAGCAGCAAGCCCATTGTATCAACGAAGATGTGGCGCTTCCGCCCGTTGACGTTTTTTCCTTTGTCATAGCCTCGCAGGCCCGGAAGCTGGGTGGTTTTGACACTTTGGCTGTCCAGACAGCCGGCGGTCGGATGCTTGTGACGACCAGCCCGGCGGCGGAGGGCGGCGCGCAGCGTGTCATGCAGGCGCTGCCACGTTCCATCGTCGCGCCACGTTCGGAAATAGGAGTAGACGCTTTGCCACTTGGGATAATCTTTGGGCAGCATGCGCCACTGCGCTCCAGTGACGACAATGAACAGGATGGCGTTGATCACCTGGCGCATCTCCAGGGTCCGTGGTCGTCCGCCCGGCTTGGCCGAGGGGATCAGATCCTTGATACAATTCCACTGACGGTCGGTGAGGTCGGTTGGGTAGATTTGGTTCTTCATATCCCAAGTGTACCGACTCGCTTGACCGACCGTCACCCCTTTTCAAACAGCCTCTCAACGACCTGCGCAACGACGGCATGAGGTGGTGCACTCAGTGTACCACCGCAGTCGTAAGGCTATCACTTCAGCCCGTTACGTCATGCTTATACCCCGATCATCGTTACCGGCCATACAGCGGAATGAGGCGAGCTTACAAGGCATGCTCCTGCAGTGCCCTCTTCTGGCCTGCTTGGAGAGCGAGACAGCGCTCGTCGTCGCCAGGCTCGCAGGACCCAGCGTCACCTGCGCCGTTTCCAGATCTGTATTCGGATAACATGATGCGTCGCCATCGTATGACGTACTCACCATCATCCGATCAACCTAAGGCACGGTCCAGGTCGTCACAGAGGTCATCTGGATCTTCCAGGCCGATCGACACACGAAAGATCCCATCGCCCGCAAACATACGCTACAGTGGCAAACTCTTGTGAAGGTGAGACGGTCGGGCTAGAATGGGGCAGAGACTCTCAGATGCTTGAACGTTGGAGGTTGGTCATGGCCCGCCGCACCAAACGCCCGCCTGTCACACGAATGCTGAACTTGCTCCCACAGCGCCAGCAGTGTTCCGCCTGCGGGAGTCGCCTGTGGCACCTCTACCAGACCCAGCGCACCATTACCACCCTTGAGGATGTTAGCCGCCTGACCGTAACCGTTGTGCGCTGCCCCAACGCTGCTTGTGCGCACTACCATCTGCCCGTTCGTCCCGAAGAAGAGGGCGCTTGGGCCTTAGCGCGCTCATGAGACTGCCCTCCTTAGACAGACCGTTGCTTTGTGCGGCTTCCTTCTTCGAGCACCGGCATCAATTGCTCTCGCAACTCCCGGAGGTCCCGACGAAGGTCATAGAGTTGACCATCAATCTGGCCAAACCACTCCTGCATACTCGTGCCATCGACGATCAGGCCCTGAAGAACAGCCGGGATCGTCGTCCCTTCCTGCTGCGCACGCACCTTGAGCTCCTCATACAGCGCCACTGATACCTCAATCGTGCGCCGATTCTGGCTCCTCGGCATCTCACTTCCCTCCTTCGCCTGCTTCCTCCACGTGTAATACACGTAGCTACCCGCTGACCGCCCCCCTCAGTGTTGCCATCAGCGCCGGGTCGTCCGGAATCAGGTAGTGTCCGCTTACCGGGTGACGCACTGCCGGAACCTGCCCGGCGACGATCCGGCGGTAGAGCCAGCCCCGCTTGACCCCCAGTTCGCGCGACAGGCCGTAGACCGTCCACTGGCCATGGTAGCGGGACTGGGCCGCCCATCGGGGCGCAGCCAGGACACGGTGAAGGTGGCGGCGGCAATATCAATGCCGACATAGAGTTGGGAGGTGGGCACGGGCGTCGGGGTCGTCATCTCTTCTCCAGAACCAAACGGGTGACACGAAGATGGTCCACGGGCGGGCGATCGTTTTCCCTCGTGATACGTGGTCAAGCCACACGATACGGTCCAAACTCGCGCCGGCCCCGGGTGGTGGGGGGCACTCTTTTTTCCGCGGTCGTTGCCGCTTGGGGGCTCCGCGCCCTCACCACCACCCGCGAACCAGTACTATCATTATACGAGGGGCTCCCGGACGAGTTGGTGCGACTACATGAGGTGGTGGCGAGAGGCCTGTTTGCCACCGAGCGGCTCTGGGCACCACTTCAAACGGCCGAGAGCTGGCTTGTGCGAGCCGCCGAGGTGCTCGCCAACGAGCAGAAGGTCGATGCGGCGACGGTGGAAGCACGCTATCGTGTGCTGCTCGACGAGGTGCTCGCGGCGAAAAGTGACGCGGCCGTGGCAGCGTGGGCGACGACATTCTATAAGGTGACCCGCAGCTACTGGCGCGGATTGTTCCACTGCTACGACATGCCGGAGCTGCCGCGGACGAACAACGACCTGGAGCAGTACTTTGGGAAAGCGCGCCACCACGAACGACGAGCAACCGGGCACAAGCGCGCGACAAGTGCGCTGGTGGTGCGGGGGGCGGTGCGCCTGGTCGCAGCGGTGGCAACGCCGCTTGGAGCGTGGACGGCACAGGAGTTACGCCCGGCAAGCGTTGAGGCCTGGCGCACGCTGCGCGCGAAGCTGGAGGTGCGGCACGAGGCGCGGCGAGCAGCTCGGCGCTTCCGTCGTGACCCAGCCGCCTACCTCGCCAAGCTTGAAGACACTTTACTTCATATAGGTTTGCCACTGTAGAACATACGATATCGTGCCAGGTGTGCGGCATCCAACCGGAATGATGTCTCCTGGAGCTCGTCGGTCGACAAATAGAAGATCAGGCTGCGATGATGACCCAGCGACACGGCATAATGGAAGACCTCGAGGCGTTCAGGCAGTTGGCGGGCAAGCGCCGCACCATCCGCCGCCTGAAACGTGAGCATCCCCGAGCAATTGGCCATCTGGCGGCAGGCGAGCGCATACTGCGGGTGCGAGGATAACCCCGGGTAGATTACGCGGGTCACGCGCGGATGCTGCTCAAGAAACCGAGCCACACGGCCGGCACTCTCGGCATGCGCTGCCATCCGCAGCGGCAAGGTCGCCACGCCACGCAGGATCAGCCACGCATTGAATGGGCTCAACACACCGCCAAAGTGAATCACGCCCGCGTGCCGCAGCTGTGCCAGACGCTCCCGGCGTCCGACGACTGCCCCTCCCAGCGCATCGCCATGGCCGCCGATGTATTTGGTCAGCGAGTGGAGCACATAATCGGCGCCCAGGTCGAGCGGTCGCGTGGCGAGCGGCGTCGCCAGCGTCGAGTCGACAGCGAGCTCGGCGCCTGCGGCGTGAGCGATGTCGCCAAGTGCCTGAATATCCGCCAGGCGCAGCAGCGGATTGACCGGCGTTTCGGCATAGACCAGGCGCGTGGTCGGGAGCAGGGCGCGCTGGAGTTCGTCAAGGTCCGAAAGGTCAACCGTGCTGACACGAATGCCCAGGTGTGGGAGGCTGTCGCGAGCCAGCTCGGCCACGCCGGCATACGAGATGTCGCTCACCACGACATGGTCGCCCGCTTGCAGCACGGAGAGGAACAGCCCTGAGGCAGCGGCCATACCACTGCTGAACGCGACGGCGTCCTCCCCGTTCTCCAGGTCGGCCAGCTTCAGTTCCAGTTGTCGCACGGTCGGATTCGACCAACGCGAATACAGAAACGGCGCGTCATCCGTCAGGGAATGCGCAGAGAAGCCGGTGGCGGCATCTTCGGTCACGAACGTCGTCGACATGACCAGATTGGGTGCTGCAGCACCGGTAACTGGATCGGGGTGTTCGCCCACATGGACCGCACGTGTCCGCATCCCACGTGATCGACGTTGAGCGCTCACAGAACTCCGCTCCTTTCACTTGTCAACGCCAGACGGCAACATACACCCATGGATGATATGCACTGTACCTGCTTCACGCTACCACTGGGGCAGGTGCAGGGCTGACGTTCCCAACGATTATTCGCACGAAACCCTCGTATCAAGCCAAGCCCCATCATAGAAATTGTCGATTGGGGGCTTGACGGCGGAGCGACAACGCCTCCAGCGCCACGGTCACCCATGATCCGTCCGGTCGTGTCGGCGGACGCGACGCCACCAGCCTACGGTGGGCTGATGACGGGCAGGGAGGCGGGCGGGCTATCACAGGTGAGCCACCCCTCGTCCGCCCGCAGCCACCCACTGCTCGCTTGCGCCGCGCCGCGCACCCAGAATGGCTCCGCAGCGGTTCGCTCGGTTGCCGTCACCTGTGTTCCGAGTGGCAGGAGTGCGATCACCTGCCCGCTCGCGTCGGGGTTGGCGCGCAGGTTGAGCCCGTCCGGGGTGACGACGGTACAGGCGATGCGGACTGCCGGCGTGGTGGGCACCTGGGCCGGCGTGGGCGGCAGCTCAGTCGGAGATTCCCCCGCTGCCGTGGGCGCCGCCGGGAGCGCTGCGGGTGGTGCCGTCAACGCGGCTGGTGCGCCCGCTGGATCGGCCGTCTGTCCCACCTGCTCATCCGTCGGAGTTGCCGGGGCCGCGCCGCCGCGGGCACAGGCCGCGAGGAGCCCACCGACGAGCAACGCGGTGGCCGTCACGCGGTACGACCGGCACCGGTGACCGGCACGTGCCACACATCGCCGCCGTCCGGCCGCGAGCCCGCGAACGTAGTCCCACAGCATCAGCATACGCGCACACCTCCTTCCGCTTGCCTACCCGGCCGCAGCCGCCGGGCACACACCATGCCTTTAACCATCGTACATGAATTCGGCGGGTCCCCGCCAAGCCGTCTGCTGCGGCGTTACTACAGGCGGTGAAAGATGAGCTTCGGGCGGAAACGCGGTACGCGAAACTCGACAAGGCGAGCCCAGCGGTAGAACTCATGCCGAACGTGAATGCGGTAAGCACGCTTATGGGTGCTCCCTCTGCCTGTAGTGGATAATTCAGCCATCCTTTGACTGCTTTGCTAAAGGAGCCCGGATGGTCGGAGACATCTGCTCGCTGCTCATCATGCTGCTGCTCTGCACCCTTTGGGTGATGGTTCGTTGGGCTGATGGGCATCACACTCAGCTTGACCGATCGTCGGCCACGCCGATCCACCAGCGCTTGCTCAAACCGCGCACGCCTGACGATTGTCCGGAGTGTCGCCAAGCAGCTCTGTCCGCATCTGCTTCCCCATTACCTCCACCTGTTCGCCCGTGGAACCAACTCAAGAGCCGACGGGGCGCGCCCAAACGCACCGCCACTGACGGCTTCGCCTGTCCCAACCACCCCTGCCCCTACTATGGCGTCACCGACCCGCAAGTCCACGCCCTCGTCGGCGATGGAACACATGGCAAGCACGAGCGCATTCAGACCTTTCGCTGCCAAGCCTGCGGCACGACCTTCACTTCCCGCCGTGACACGCCGCTCTATCGCCTCAAGACACCATCCACACGCGTCGCAGAAGTCCTGAGCGCGCTGGCGGAAGGACTGACCGTCGCCGCGACGGTGCGGGTCTTTGGACATAGCGAAGGCACCCTCACCACCTGGCTCACCCGAGCCGGTGAGCACAGCGCGACCCTCAATGACCGCTTGCTTCGCCACCTGCGGTTCCCGCATCTCCAGCTGGACGAACTCCGCACACGCCTTCGGAGTCGTGCGCACATCCTGTGGCTATGGGTCGTGCTCGATCCCCTCACAAAACTCATCCCCGTGCTGCAGCTTGGCACCCGGACACAGCACGCGGCGCATCACGTCGTCCACGAGCTCACTGAGCGGCTCGCTCCGGATTGTCTTCCCATCTTCACCAGCGATGGCGTGAACCTGTACTTCTACGCGCTGACGGCCCATGTCGGTCAGTGGCTCAGGTTAGGTGATCAGCGCGTCCGCCAGTGGCAGGTGCTATCTGGTCTGCTCTATGGTCAAGTCAAGAAGACCTATCGCCGCCGGAAGGTAGTGCAGGTGACGCGCCTGATGCGCTGCGGGACAGCAGAGGATCTCCGAGTGGCACTGCGCAGATTGGGGCTGAGCGGGCGGCTGAACACGGCGTTTGTGGAATGCGTGAACCTGAGCATGCGCCAGGGGGTCGCAGCGTTAGCGCGACGAATGTGGGCGACTGCGCAAACAGCACCCGCACGAGTGGCTCATCTGGAGTGGTGGCGCGGCTATTACCACGTTGTGCGACCGCATGGCTCCTTGCGCGTGCCGCAGGCCCAGCTAGTCCAGCGAGGCGGACGGCGGGTACCACACCGGTATCGGCGGCGGACACCGGCAATGGCAGCCGGATTGACGAGTCGGCGCTGGAGCGCACGGGACCTGCTTCTGTTCCCGTTGCAATCATCACCGGTTGGGGCTCGTTGACGAGGGTAGGAAGGAACCGAAACCACTCCTGCCCTACCGGAAAGGCGGTCTCACAGAGCGGACGAGCAGAGCGGAGATGGTTCGGAGTGCCGGATCCCTGAAAACGGCCGGGAAGTCGGCCAATAGGAGTTGAGCGAATTGTCCACCATGTTCAGGTGGAGTACCGAACAGTGAAGTCAAACTTGACTACGCTAAGTATAGCACGGACGTTCTATGATAATTGCATGAGTATCAGGCTAGGAGCGGGTAAAACGCCGTATCCATCCTGGTCGCCTCAATCTGCCTGCTATTCCGCTCCCGCGCTGGCGAGCGCCAGCAGCTCGCTCACCGTTACGAACCGATAGTTTTGCGCCGCCAGTTCGGCAACCAGCATGCGAACCGCTTCGACCGACTGCGACCGATTGCCAAAGCCGTCATGGAACACGAGGATACTGCCGCCGCCAACATAGTCCCGCGTCTTCTCCACAATATGCTCAATGCCCGGCTCCTCCCAGTCGCGCGTTTCCAGGTTGACCGCGCCGATGCTCCAGTAGCCGAGCTCAGCCGCAAGCGCAAGAACCTTGTCGTTCACGTCGAGGTAAGGCGGACGGAATGTGCGCGCAGGCGCGCCGGTGATGCGCTGGATCCGCTCGTCGGTCTGAACGAGTTCTGCGTGCATGGCATCTGGTGCAAGCTGCGTCAGCTTCGGATGTGTCAACGTATGGTTGCCTAGCTCGTGCCCTTCCGCGTGAACTGCCGCCGCCGTTGCCGGGTACGCATCTATGTGCTGACCAATCATGAAGAACGTGGCTTTGCCGCGCGCATGCCGGAAAATGTCCAGCAGCTGTGCGGTATACACCGGATTCGGGCCGTCGTCGAACGTAAACGCGACCACCCGTGTCGTCGTAGGAACCTGATGGAGTATCGCGGGTTTAACCATGATTCAATCTCCTCACTTCGCCCATCAAGGCAGCTTGATACCATAGCACGCACCATTCCAGGTTGGAGCTGACAGACGGCGACGTACGCGATCGATCGTACGCCTGTATCGTCATGTTCCAGCGGCGGATGTGGCCACCACACCTCGCTTTGGGAAGCATGTCGACTGGATCAAAAGCATCAAATCTTGTAAGGAAAATACGTACCCTTACCTCTTTCGAGATAAGGGTAGATAATGCAACCCCTTTTCTGTAAAAGTCGTGGATTCCCTTTCGGATACCTGCTGGTGGTGGTGGTTAGTGATCAAA
>JBBSGA010000213.1:0-10669 GCA_038254585.1 Chloroflexales bacterium
CAATACCGTCGCCAAACCGGAGACGTGAAAGGGCTTTTGTAGTAGAGTTGCTGTGTGTTGCCAAACACCACAACTCAGGAGCTACAAAAGCCCATGCGCGACATTTTAGCACTGCTCCGCTGCCTCCAACCATGTATCACCGCAACCCCGATGCGCCAGTTGAGTCGCATTACCGTGGCCCTCCTGACCATGACGGGTCGCGTGACCATGCTCGGCATCGCGCGCTGGAGTGGCAAAGGTGCCAGCTATCGCACCATCCAGCGTTTCTTCGCCACCGCCATCCCGTGGGCCCAGGTCTTCTGCCTCTTCTTTCGCCAGCATCTCTTCCAAACCGAGGATGTCTACCTCCTGGCCGGCGATGAAGTCGTGGTCACCAAAGCCGGCAAGCACACCTTCGGCGTCGACCGCTTCTTCTCCAGCATCTACCAGCACCCGGTGCCGGGGCTGGCCTTCTTTAGCTTGGCCCTGGTCAGCACCCAAGCACGGCGCGCCTTTCCCGTCCGCATCGAACAAGTCGTGCGCACCGACGAAGAAAAAGCCGCCAGCAAAGCCAAAGCCGCTGCGAAGCAGACCAAGGAGTCCACGCCCAAGCGTACGCCAGGCCGTCCCAAGGGCTCCAAGACCAAGCCCAAGGCCGACGTCACGTTGTCGCCGGAGCTCCAGCGCATCCAAACGCTGGTCCACGACCTCCTGCAGTTGCTCAGGGGCTGGCTCTCGCTGACCTACCTGGTGTTGGATGGACATTTCGGGAATCGTGCCGCCTGCCAGATGGCCCAACAGTGCGGCTTGCAACTGATCTCGAAATTGCGCTGCGATGCCGCCTTGTACGAGCCCTACGCGGGACCCTACCAGGGGCGCGGGCCGCGCCGCACATATGGCGCCAAACTGGACGATACCGCGCTGCCCGAGCGGTATCTCAAGGAAACGACGGTGGACGGGCCGATTGAGACGCGGATCTACCAGGCCAGCTTGCTGCACAAGGAGTTTCCCCAGCCGCTGAATATAGTGATCATTGAGAAGTGCAACCGGACGACGCAGAAGCGTGGGCATGTGGTCCTCTTCAGCAGTGACCTGACGCTGGCCTACGACAAGCTGGTGGAGTATTACAGTTTGCGATTCCAAATCGAGTTTACGTTCCGCGACGCCAAACAATACTGGGGGCTGGACGACTTCATGAATGTCACCGCCACGGCCGTGACCAATGCGGCCAATCTGGCGCTGTTTATGGTGAACTTGGTCGCGGTGCTGCTGCGCGATGCACGGCAAACGGATCCGCAGTGTAGCGTGCTCGACCTGAAAGCGCAGTATCGCGGCTACACCTATGTGCTGGAAACAATAAAACTGCTTCCGGATCTACCGGACGAGGATATAATGGCGCAGATGTTGCGCCAGGTCGCGAGCCTGGGCCGAATTCATCCAGCCGAGCCACTCCTAAATGCCGCATGATTGGCGAAGGTATTGAAGGAAACAATCGACTATTGGGGTCATGCAGCCCAGCGGCGCACAGTTGACCAAGCACGACCAGCGATGATAAAGGCCATCAAACGAGATGGTGTTTGTCGGCTTTGTAAAGTCGCCAACGATCTACGTCAACTCAATGGTTTTTCTCCTTTAACACCAGAACCTATTCGAGCAAGCCACATAGTGTCAAGAAAGGTGATGTTCTGGACAATACTAGACGAGATTGACCGTGAAGGTCACAACATTTTCGGAGACACTGGTGCCGCTTTGATCAAGCAGAGATTACGGAACGAGCCTCTGCATAGTAATGAGCAAATCATCATCGCCTTGTGCGCACATCACGACAGACTACTGTTGGGAAGTTTGCGTTCTGCCACAACTTAGCTTCCTCTCTAGAACATAGCCTTTGCAGCCGTTTGACCATGAGTTACTAGGTCGAAGAAATCCTAATCGAGCATTCGGCGATTGCGATCTTTGCAGAGCTTGGCTACGCAAGGGTCAACCGCTTCTACAAGGGGTTCGGCCCGCCGGCCACGGTCGGATGGGAGGCGAGCGGCAGATTAGTGCTCGCGCCACGGGTAAGTAATGCTTGAGCTACACTCGCCCTGCCGCACTGGTTCCTGAATGAAGGCCGGAACCAAAAGATGGTGAAAACATTTACGCTCGAGATCAACATCCCGGCCGACCACGAGATTAGCATCACTTTACCATCCGATGTTCCATTGGGTCCCGCCGACATCGTCGTTGTAGCGCCCCGCGCTGCCACGGAAGGACATACACTTGGCGAGCTCCTCAAATCGGAGTTTTTGGGCATGTGGCAAGATCGGGACGACATCGAGGACAGTGTGAGCTTCGCTCGGCATCTCCGGGAGACGGCCTGGCATCGACATGAGTGATCAGGGCTTTTGTGGTCTGTTCGCTTGTGGTTGGCAGTGTAGCAGCGTAGCACAACGTAGCATCGCAGTTGCTACGCTACTTTCCGCATCCCAATCAGCTAAAGGGCACACAGTAGCAACGTAGCGCCAGGTAGGCCGTCGGCGGCTCCTGCTATATCCTTGCACAGAACGCATGAGTGATTATACTGGTTGGCGCGAAGCTGCCAGAATATCAAACATTGATGCCCTGAGAAGGGAAGAGGAGCAAACCCATGACCTACCAAGAACTTGTATCGGAGATCGTGGGGCTGCCCATATCTGAGCGGCTGGTAGTCCTGGAGCTGGTGAGCCGCTTAGTCCGGGAGGAGCTAGCGCCGCAATCGAGAACTGGGTCGCTGGCCGAGCAGCTGCGCGGGATCGCGAAGGTGGACGATCGACCGCAGACCGATGCGAAAGTGCGGGACAACTACACTAACTTTCTTGATCAAAAGTATTCGTGATGCGTGCGCTGCTCGATACCGGTGCCGTACTCGATCTCGTAGTCGATCTTTCGCCGGCCTATCCAATCGTCGAGACAGCCTGAAGGACTAATGGTGTCTCCCTCCCACAACGACTACTCCGAAGACACACTGATCGAGCAGCCCGCCATCGCCCTCTTCGCCGAGCTGGGCTACGAGACGGCCAATTGCTTCCATGAGCGATTCGGGCCGCACGGCACGCTTGGACGCGAGACGAGCGGCGAGGGATAACGGGTGGCATGCCTCCTCCTCCCGTGGAACGGTTTTCGTGCTCATCCACCCCGCCGGGTGAAGACCTGCCGGACCGCCTCCAGATTGATCTCGCCGCTGATCACCTTGCCGATCAACCAGCCCACCAGGGCAAGCACGCCGAGCAGCAGTGCGAAGCCGAAGCCCCGCGTCAGCCAGAGGTAGCCCAACACCAGCCCCAGGATCAGCCCGACAGTCGACGGCCGTATGCTCATCATCGTTCCTTCATTCCTTAGCGTAGCTGGCGACGCACTTGCGCGCGCGGCGTGCGGCTTTCCACCCCAGCGAGTGGTTCCAGCTGCGCCTGGACTGCTACCTGCGCCACCTTCATGCCAAGATGCTGTTCCACTGCCTGCTTGATCCGAGCCTGGAGGTCGGCGCTCACCTGTGGGATGCTCGCCTCCGGCGTGAGCGCCGTCCGGCAGCGGATCTGCAAGCCACGGCTGGTCGACTCGATCTCCGGCTGCACTTGCAGCACCTCCGGGAGCTGCGCCGTCGTGTACGCGATGAGGTCGCGCACACTCGCCGCGCGCACGGTCACTGTCCCGAGCCCGTCCTGCCGAATGGTGATCGTCCGCGGCTGCCGTTCCTGCCGGAGCTCGGCGATCAACAGCGCCAGGCCGATCAAGATGGCCAGGATAGCGCTGACGGTCGTGAGCAGCGTCGCGTTAGGCGGCATCCTCGCAAATGAGCTGAGCCACTGGCCAAGCGCCGTGTCGGTCAGACCGGCCGGGAGCAGCTGCGTCGGCGCGACGGCGCCGAACGTAATGAGCAGGACGATGACGGCGCCCGCCAGGAGCAGGAGATCGAGCAGGATCACCAGGATGCGATTGAACACGTTCATGTTGCCCCCGTCGCCAATGGCGTCTCGTCAAACCGCAGGTCATCGATGACCACATCGATCGCGCCGATCGCCGTGACCGCGAGGTCCCGCAACTGCTGCCGGAGCCGCGTCCGCACCAAGTCGGCTAGCGCCGGCAGCGCCACATCAGGGGTGTAGGCCACGACGACATGTACCTCGACGTGGACGCGTCCTGCTTCGCTCCAGACGCGAACGCCCGGCACCCGGCTCCCCCGGCCGTAGGTCGCGATTTCGCCCAGACGTCCACCGTACACATCCGCGATTCCGGGGACTGCCCGCGCCGTGCGCCTCAGCGCCTGGGCGATCACGTATTCCTGTAGCTGGCTCTCCATGCGCTCTCCACACGCTACGCATCCCCGGTGCGCGCTGGGCGTCGACGTTCGGCGCCCGGCCCTACTGGACGCGCTGTGCGGGGGTGGGTTCCGGTTGTGGCTGCTCGCGCTCCTCGCCGGGGAAGTAGAGATCGACCACGTCGATGTTGACTTCTTTGACGATCAAGCCGGTCATGGCGCGCACCCGCTCGATGATGTTTTGGCGCACGGCCTGTGAAACCTGCGGAATACTTGCCCCGTAGATGGTGACCAGGCGCACATCCACCGCGGCCTCGCGCTCGCCGACCTCGACGGTCACACCGCGATCACGGGCTTCGGCGCCTGTCACGCGCTGGGCAAAGGTGGTCAGCGCCGCGCCCGGTCCACCGGCGACCAGTTGGTAGACGCCGTCGATTTCGCTCGCCGCGATCCCGGCGATCTTGGAGACGACCCCGTTGGCAATCGTGGTCTTGCCCTGGTCCGTCACGAGGGTAGATTCGCCACTGCTCTGGGTGCGGCTGCGTGGTGTCGTGGCCGGTGTGGCGAACTGTCGCTCCGTCGCGTCAGCCTGTGTCATGACGATGTCTCCTTGCTATACCCGATTGCTATTTCTTGAATCGAGAGGGGGCGTTGAATCTCACCTATGCTCGTGCCTATGGAGATGCCGGCCGTCGATGTAATCTCCATCGCCGCCAGGCCGGAATAGGCGGCGAGTTCGATCACCTGGCACGAGCTTCCCGCATATGATGCGTCCGCGGAGCGCATCCTACACCCGCAACGCACGGGGACCAAGATGCTAGACCGGCACATTCCCCCCACTCCACAACGTACTGAGACTATATCACTTGTGTCCTCGGCGTCAAGCCGCGTAGTCGTGGCCAGCAATTCTCATTATGATCATTCGCAAAGCCGCCACGACCACGCCCAAAGGGCACCCGGGTCGCGCTGAAAAACAAAGCCTCTGCGAGGCTGAGACGTCTCAGCCGGTCGACCTTTGGGCAGGGGCTTCGGTGCTTCAGCCCGGGCATGCATGCCCAAGGCGGCTTAAGCTACAATCCTCCTGCCATACCGGTTTCTGGACGAAGGCAGGAAAGAAAAGATGCCGGAAACAATTACGCTGGCTGCCAACATCCGGCCCAACCGCGAGATGAGCTTAACTCTCCCAGCCGACATTCCATTGGGTCCTGCCGGCATCGTTGTGATTGTATGCCGCCGTGCGACGTCCAAACGACTTGATACTGGCGTTCTGATCGACAGCAACGACCTCTAGCGTGGGACTCCAGCACCGGATTTTTCGCTGAGAAGAAGGGACAAAGAAACAATTGTGGCCACGATCCGCAACGACTACTCCGAAGACGCCCTGATCGAGCAGCCGGCGATCGCACTCTTCGCCGAGCTCGGCTACGAGACGGCCAACTGCTTCCACGAGCGGTTCGGCGCGCATGCGACGCTCGGGCGGGAGACGAGCGGCGAGGTCGTGCTCGTGCCACGGCAGAGTAGTGCATGAGCTACAATTCCCTTTGCTACACTAATTTCTGATGGAACGCAGGAAAGAAACGATGGTGAAAACATTTACCCTAGAGACCAACATCCCGCCCAACCGCGGGATTAGCATAACGCTACCATCCGATATCCCGCTAGATCCTGCCGGCATCGTCGTCGTTGTAGCGCCCTGCGCTGCCACGGAAGGACATACACCTGGCGAGCTCCTCAAATCAGAGTATTTGGGCATGTGGCAGGATTGGGACGACATCGAGGACAGTGTGACCTTCGCTCGGCACCTTCGTGAGATAGCCTGGCGTCGAGATGAATGATTATGCCCTGAGAGGGTAAAAAGAGCAACCGCATGACCTACCAAGAACTTGCAGCGAAGATCGTCCGGCTGCCCATAGCTGAGCGGCTGGCCCTCCTGGAGTTGGTGAGCCGATCAATACGGAAGGAGCTAGCCCCGCCATCGGGAACTAAGATGCTGGCGGCACGGCTGCGCGGGATTGCGAAGTCGGACCTTCCGCCACCAGCCGATGCGGAGGTGCGGGAAGACTACACCAACTTTCTTGATCGGAAATATTCGTGATGCGTGTGGCGAGATTAGCTTGACTCTTCCACGCGATCGGTTTTGAATCTAGATGACAATAGTGCGAGGCGACATATGGCGGTGCAGGAGATCACGCTGAGCTTGCCTGAAACAGTATATGAACAGATTCGGCGGGCGGCGGAGAAGACGCACCGGCCGATCAACGATGTTTTGGTCGAAGCTGTCGCGGCTGTTGCTCCCACGATGGACAGCGTGCCAAGGAATATGCGATCGGCATTGGCACAGATGGCCTACCTTAATGACGCCGCACTGTGGCAGGCTGCACGCGCAACGATGTCTGTCGAGCAACGTGAGCGCCTTGAAGCGTTGCACGACGAGCAGCAGCGGAGAATGCTGACGGCTGAGGAACGAGTTGAGGAGCAATCACTGTTGGAGCTCTATCGGGAAACGCTGCTCGTGCGAGCACAGGCAGCGGTGCTCTTGAAACAACGTGGCTACGACATATCTGAACCTGAGCAGTTCGCGCCGCTCGAATGAGCTCGCGCCATATTTCGGCGGCCCTCCGCCAGCGTGTTGCGGAAGCCGCGCACTACCGTTGCGGCTACTGCCTGACTTCGCAACGCATAATAGGTCCCCTTCTCGAGATCGACCATATCGTTCCCGAGGCACGAGGCGGCACGGACGACGAGCATAATTTGACTCTGGCCTGTCCAGTGTGCAACAGCCACAAGGCCGATCGGGTCGAAGCCCTTGATCCCGTCACGACCGTTTCCGTTCACCTGTTCAACCCACGAACGGATCTATGGCACGAACACTTCGAATGGGTTGAAGGAGGTACTGTTATGCGAGGGAAAACACCCGTGGGGCGAGCTACAATCGATGCCCTTGCTGTAAACCACCCGGATATTGTCGCCGCGCGCCGGCTATGGGTGATTGCCGGGTGGCATCCACCGGAAGATTGATAGCGCAATGAGAAGATAGCTGATTGTGACCGGTAACTCCAACGACTACTCCGAAGACGCCCTGATCGAGCAGCCGGCCATCGCGCTCTTCGCCGAGCTGGGCTACGAGACGGCCAACTGCTTCCACGAGCGGTTCGGCGCGCATGCGACGCTCGGGCGGGAGACGAGCGGCGAGGTCGTGCTCGTGCCGCGGCTGCGGACGGCGCTGCGCGGGCTCAATCCGGGTGTGCCGAAGGAGGCGATTGAGGGCGCCGTCGAGGAGCTGGCGCGGGATCGGAGTGCGCTGGCAGTGGTGCGGGCCAATCGCGAGATCTACCGGCTGCTGAAGGATGGCGTCAAGGTGCCGGTGCGCGGGGAGGATGACGAGGAGACGGTCGAGACCGTCAAGGTTGTCGACTGGAACACGCCCGCCAACAACGATTTCTTCCTGGCCTCGCAGCTGTGGATCTCGGGCGAGATGTACCGGCGCCGCGCCGACCTCGTGGGCTTCGTCAACGGGCTGCCGCTGATCTTCGTCGAGCTCAAGGCGACGCACCGGCGGCTCGAAGACGCCTACCACGGCAATCTCTCCGACTATAAGCGCACGATCCCGCAGCTCTTCTGGTACAACGCGCTGATCATCCTCAGCAACGGTAGCCAGAGCCGCGTGGGCAGCATGAGCGCGGCGTGGGAGCACTTCGCGGAGTGGAAGAAGATCAACAGCGAGGGCGAGCAGGGGATTATCTCGCTGGAGACGATCATCCGGGGGACCTGCGAGCAGCGCCGCCTGCTGGACCTGGTCGAGAACTTCACGCTCTTCGGCGACGCGGGCGGCGGGCTGGTGAAGCTGCTGGCCAAGAATCACCAGCTCCTGGGCGTCAACAACGCCTTCGAGGCGATGCGCCACGACCGCGAGAATCAGGGGCGCCTGGGGGTCTTCTGGCATACCCAGGGCAGCGGCAAGAGCTACTCGATGGTCTTCTTCTCGCAGAAGATCCTGCGCAAGCTGCCGGGCAACTATACCTTCCTGATCGTCACCGACCGGCAGGAGCTGGACGACCAGATCTACAAGACCTTCGCGGCGACGGGCGCCGTGACCGAGAAGCACGTCCAGGCGCAGAGCGGCGCGCACCTCAAGCGCCTGCTCCAGGAGGACCACCGCAACATCTTCACGCTGATCCACAAGTTCCACACGAACAAGGGCCAGCGCTTTCCGAAGCTCTCCGACCGCTCGGACGTCGTCGTGATCGTCGACGAGGCGCATCGCTCGCAGTACGAGACGCTCGCGCTCAACATGCGCAACGCGCTGCCCAACGCGGCCTTCATCGGCTTCACCGGCACGCCGCTGATGGCGGGCGAGGAGCGGACGCGCGAGGTCTTCGGCGATTACGTCAGCATCTACAACTTCAAGCAGTCGGTCGACGACGGCGCGACGGTGCCGCTCTACTACGAGAACCGCATCCCCGAGCTGCAGCTGACCGTCGACGACCTGGACGAGCGCATCCAGCGCGCGATCGAAGCGGCGGAGCTGGACGAGGAGCAGGAACGGAAGCTGGAGCGCGAGCTTGGCCGCGAGTACCACCTGATCACGCGCGAGGACCGCCTCGAAAAGATCGCCGCGGACATCGTCGCCCACTTCACCGGACGCGGGCAGGCCGGGAAGGCGATGGTGATCTCGATCGACAAGCCCACGGCGGTGCGGATGTACGACAAGGTGCAGAAGCACTGGCAGGCGCGTCTGCGCGAGCTCCGGTCCGAGCTGCGCGCGGCGCCCGCGGAAACACGGGATGCCCTGGAGGCGCGGCTGCGCTTCATGGACGAGACGGACATGGCGGTGGTGGTCTCGCCGGCACAGAATGAGGAGGAAGAGCTCCGCAAGAAGGGGCTCGACATCCGGCCGCACCGCAAGCGCATGGTGAAGGAAGACCTAGAGACCAGGTTCAAGGACCCGGACGACCCCTTCCGCATCGTCTTCGTCTGCGCGATGTGGATCACGGGCTTCGACGTGCCGAGCCTCTCGACGATCTACCTCGACAAGCCAATGCGCAACCATACGCTGATGCAGGCGATCGCGCGCGCCAACCGCGTCTTCGCGGGCAAGCTCAACGGCCTGATCGTGGACTACGCCGGCATCTTCCGGGATCTGCAGCGCGCGCTGGCGATCTACGGCTCGGCGGCAGGCGGAGGAGCTGCCGGCGGCGAGATGCCGGTCCAGCCCAAGGCGGAGCTCGTGGCGGCGTTGCGGCATGCGATCGCGGAGGCCACGGCGTTCTGCGCCGAGCGCGGCGTCGAGCCCCGCCGGATCCTGGAGGCGCAGGGCTTCGAGCGGGTGCGGCTGCTGGACGACGCGGTCGAGGCGATCCTCCTCAACGACGCGTCGAAGCGCAGGTTTCTGGCTCTCACGGCCAACGTCGCGCGGCTCTACAAGGCGATCCTGCCGGACATAGCGGCCAACGAGTTCGCACCCCTCACGACGCTCTTCGCCGTCCTCGTGATGAAGATCGCGGCGCTGACGCCCGAGGCCGATATCTCCGAGGTCATGCACGCGATCGAGCGCGTGCTGGACGAATCGATCGCGACCGAGGGCTATGTGATGCGCGAGGCTCCCGCGGCCTACAACACGAGCGGGCTGGCGGACCTCAGCCGGATCGACTTCGAGGCGCTGCGGGCGCGCTTCCAGACCGGGCGCAAGCGGACCGAGGCCGAGAAGCTGCGCAGCGCGATCGGCGGCAAGCTGCGGCAAATGGTGCGCCTCAACCGGACGCGGACGGACTACCTCGAAAAGTTCCAGCAGCTGATCGACGCGTACAACGCCGGGGCGATCGACGTCGAGCTGCTCTTCGCCAAGCTGCTGGCGTTCACGGCCGAGCTCAACGCCGAGGAGCAGCGCACGATCTCCGAGCACCTGACCGAAGAGGAGCTCGCCGTCTTCGATCTGCTGACGCGGCCTGAGCTCAACCTCTTGGCCGGCGAGCGCGAGGCGGTCAAGCAGGCGGCGCACGATCTGCTCGCCACGCTGAAGCGCGAGAAGCTGGTGCTCGACTGGCGCAAGCGGCAGGTCAGCCGGGCGCAGGTACTGGTGACGATCCGCGACGTGCTGGACCAAGGGCTGCCGCGCGCCTTCTCCCAGGAGCTCTACGAGCAGAAGTGCGACCTGGTCTACCAGCACATCTACGACGCGTACCTCGGACCTGGCAGGAGTATCTATGAGACCGCGGCGTGAGAAGCTAAACGACTCTGCACTGAAAGTGCAGAGGTTTGGACCGGACTGAAAGTCTCGCTCGTGCATTGCACGAGCGAGGAACCCCTGGTTCGACGGAGGCAATGGTATTCCAAAGAGCGCTCCGACGACCTCACAGGCGGACGTGAGTAGCAACTAAAGTCTTGCACTAAAGTGCATAGTTTCGAACTAGCGAG
>JBBSGA010000214.1:0-10637 GCA_038254585.1 Chloroflexales bacterium
ATCATTACCTGACTGTCTATAGCGCGGGCGGCTGGACAACGGTTGATGGACCACACGTCAGATAGAGGCCGAGGAGCACGAGCCCCATAGCGCTCCTCCCGTCCTCCTCTCCTCCTCCCTCGTTCTCCCATCTTGGGGGCGCCCATCCTGCCAGGAATAATGATACATTTCGCGCTACGACAGGCATTGTGAGAGGAGCAGGCGAATGTTGCCGAATCGTCATCTATATTGTGGTCAACATATCCTCACCATTTGGCCATTAGGCGGACACGTCAACGACTTTGTGCTCGCCGTCGACGGCCAGCACGTGCCGGTACTCGTACCCGGAGCGACAACTAGACTCGCCCACACGACTGGCGCTACGGCGACCATGGCCCACGCGCGGTCGCCTACACGATCCTGTGCCATGAGTTCGGTGAGTACGTCGCGAACCGGTTGGCTCACGACTTCGAGCGCGATGTGCTCGCCTGTCTGCCCGCGACTGATGATACACCGTGGCAGCTGACGAGCGAGCAGATCCGTAACTGGCGGTCCATGAACAGCCGGGTCCACGCCTTCCTGCACGGCCTTGATCGACAAGCTCGCTGCGCCCCCGTCTATGAGCACATATCGTTGGACACGATGAGCAGACGCAGAGGAGCGCAGACGACGTTCTTACGCAGAGGTCGTGGGATGTAACCGGTCCTGCCTGAGCTCCCTTTCGACCCGCTCATACTGCATCTCGACACACCGCAGCCAGAGGTGCGCTTTCTGTCGCGTCGCGGCCTGCTCCAGATTCATACAGAGCTTGGCGAACATCAATGCCCCGCACGCGGCACTGCTTCCCCGCAATCGGTGCGCCAGCGCCTGCACGGTGGTGAGCTCTCCGGATGCCAGCGCTCCCCGCATTTCAGCCAGGAGTTTGGGCGTCTCCTCCAGATAGATCTCGAAGACCTCCCTGACTCGATCTCCGAGGAGACCATATAACTCCTCCAGGACGATCGTATCCAGGGTCGCGCAAGGAGAGATGCAAGATAATGGTGTGCTCGTCATACACGGAGGTTAGCATGACGAGCTTACACGGAACCTTACGATAAAAGTGCGGCGCAGCCTCTGACGCGTGGCCGCCGTGTCGAGGCGGGGCCGTGCGGGCTTTAACTACGAAGCGCCGCTTGTGTCAGGAATGGCTTTCGAACCAAAAGTGGCGTACACTACACACCGAGGTTCCCCCTTTCCAGGTAGTAAGGGATGCGAGTGGCGACCATTCTCGTCGTTGAAGATGAAGCGCAGCTGCAGTACGTTTTCTCGCTGGCCTTAGAGCGGGCCGGGTTTGACGTCCACGTAACCAGCAACGGTTCTGAGGCGCTTACCTACCTGGACCACACGATCCCCGACCTTGTGGTCACCGACCTCAGCATGCCGGAACTGAGTGGCGCTGAGCTCGTACAGCACATGGCGGCGCATCCGGCCCTCGCTCACGTGCCGATCGTGCTCATGAGTGGAGTATCCGATAGTGCGGTGCCGAGCGGCTACCCTCTCTTAGAGAAACCCTTTAGCTTGCACGACTTGATTCGGACCGTCAGCAAGCTCGTCGGCTAAGCTTGTGCAGCGGCTTGTCATCGCTACATCTCCGATCCGCCCGCGTTTCGGCTCATCACCCAATTGACGTCGAGCAATGTCACGGGCTACTGCAGAGCAGCAGCCGGGACACCATGGGGGCTGGCGTCGCGCCAGCCCCCATGGTGCAGCAGTGCTGAGCTAACGTGCGTCGTCGCGTCGCACGTTCACCGCTCGGCTTCAAGGTTGATCACCTGCTCGGCGAGTGCGGTGAGCTTCTTGTCGGTCAACCCTTCCTCGTCCAGGGTCTGTTGGAGCAGCGACACGGCCGGCTTTTCGCCAAGCAGCTGGGCGTAGGTGCGCACACAACCATAGCCGGCAATCTCGTAGTGCTCGACGCGCTGCGCGGCGGCGATGAGCCCGGCGTCGATGGCAGCCGGCTCGCCCTTCGACTTGATCATCTCCTCGCCTTCTGTGATCAACCCTGCCATCCCTTTACACGTCTGGCTCCCTGATTTGGCGCCGAGCTGCTGGAAGATCTGTTCCAGGCGCTGGACATGCTGCTGGGTCTGAGCCAGGTGTTCCTGAAAGGCCGCCTGGAGTTGGGTATGGGCGGCAGCCTTGGCCATTTTCGGCAAGGCATCGACGAGCTGCGTCTCGGCACTATACAGATCCTGCAGCTGCTCCACGTAGAGGTCACGGAGTGTTTCCAGTTTCATCAGAGCCTCCTGTGCGTTTAGTTATGCAGAGAACTGGCTGCAACTTACGTGCCGCTAAGCGCCAGCTTCGGTAAGATCCTGCGTCCAGAGCGTCGTGTTAGCGACGGATGAACGAGGTTGCCAGATGCCAGCTCACCAAGCAGGGCCCGGGCCGCCGCGATGAGCTGTTGTGCTGGGTGATGGTGCTCGACCGGCTACCGACCTCTCGGGAGGATCGCAAGCCGCGTGGTGCCTGCCGTGGTGCTTTTTCTATGGACTGCATCGCGGTGCTGCCACCGCATCAGCGCCGTGTGTCGTACACTCGCACGCGTCTGCTCCGGCCAGCGGTCGTCGCGCTGTCGGCCCCGGATGCCGCGGCGCGCTCTCGCGCCTCCACGCCAGCAACATTTGTCGCGGCACTCGCCCGATCATCCCGACCGCTGGTTGCCGTGTCGAACAATTCGCCACGCGCCGCTCGGCGTCCGCTCGTGGCACCCGATGCCAGGTGATCTTCGAGATAGCTTAGTTGTGCCACATACAAGGCACGATCCGCCTGCAATTGCTGGTGCAGCGGCCCCTCCTCAGGAAGCCCGCGATTGTCAATCTCGTCAATGTGCGCACGCAGGCCACTGGCGATCTGGTCCACGCTGCCACCCGCCGCTTGGACTTGCGCCTCAAGCTGCTGCCGCACCGCAGGTGAGAGGCCGCTGCTATCACTCCCAGAAGGGAGCGTCTCCTCAGTTCCGGCGGCATCTTGCGGCGCTGATGAGTCCGCGGTGGTCTCGGGGCGAAGGGGCGCTGGCCCACCTGGAAGCTGCGACATCGTCGACCTCCTTCGGTACATACCCCACTGCAGAATGTCAGTATGCGCTCACAGCGGGGCCGAGCACGCACACTGAGCTATGCATATAGCAGAGCATGTGCCAGTATCGCCCAGCTCATACGCGCGGGGCAGCACGGCCGCCAGTGCGGCCAGGAAGAGCAGGTTCAGGGCGGACACCAGCCAGGCGATTCCAAGCGCTGCCAGAGCGTAGCGCTTTACTACCCGTCCGGGGTGAAATGGCGATGATTGGCATGCTCGATCCTCGCACGTCGGCCGCCTCCCGCACTGCAGTTCATGTTAGCTGGCGCACCCGTGGTGCCAGCACCCAGTAGAGCACAGCAAAGACCAACAAGCTACCAGCGCTCGCCGTGAGCGTCAGGGGCGGTCCGATCTGATCGGCCAGGGCGCCTGCCCAAAGCGCACATAGCGGCATGCCGCCGAAGAAGGTCAGGGAGAAAATCGCCATCACCCGTCCGCGCATCTCGTCCGCTACATGCGACTGCACCAGGGTGTTGGCCGAGTTGAAGAGCAACAGGCTGCTCCAGCCCACGCCGACGAGTACCAGCATGGCGAGGGGCATGGACCGGACGGCGGCAAAGACGAGCAAGATGAGCGGAAACGTAAAGGTGCCGAGCGTCAACCAGCGCCCCCGCCGCCCGACATGGGCTAGTGCGGCAATCATCAACGCCGCGAGCAGCGAGCCGGCACCGCGCGCCGACTGGAGCAGCCCATTCGTGGTCGCATTGCCACCCAGCACCGCCACCGCCCATGCCGGCAGCAGCGTCGCATAGGCCATGCCAAACAAGGCCGTTACCCCCTGGATCGCGATGAGGCTCCGCAGGATCGGATGGCCCAGCGTATAGCGCACACCTTCTTTCAGCTGCGTAAACGCCGAGCTCGCGCGGGCGGCCGGCTCACGGACCGGAAGGCGCATCAGCAGGAGCGCGGTGATCACGGCGAGGTAGGAGGCGCCGTTGAGCGCGAAGCACCAGGCGGGGCCGAAGGCGGCGTAGGTCAGCCCCGCGACGGCGGGCCCAACTACCGTGGCCAGATTGAACTGGCTCGAGTTCAGGGCGATGGCGTTGGTCACGTCTTCGCGGTCGACGAGATCGAAGACAAAGGCCTGCCCAGCCGGTGCATCGAAGGCGTTCGCTAGGCCGAGCAGTAGTGCGAGTAACACGACATGCCAGGGCTGCACCAGCTGTGTAAAGCTCAACGCCGCGAGCACCAAGGCGAGCAGCATCATCGTACTCTGCGTGATGACGAGGAGCCGGCGCCGCGCGACCCGGTCGGCGACCACACCGCCGTAGAGCATGAAGAGCCACGACGGCAGCCCGTTGGCAAAGCCGACATAGCCGAGGTAGGCGGTCGAGTGCGTCAGCTGGAAGACCAGGAAGCTCTGCGCGGTGATCTGCATCCAGGTGCCGACTAGTGACACCAACTGGCCCAAAAACCAGAGGCGGTAGTTGGGGTGCCGCAGGGCGGCGAAGGTGCGCTGCGAAAAGGTCGAGCGCTGCACCAGTGCCCGTGGACTGTCCGTATGCGCCACCGATCCCTGCTCTGCCGGGGTGGTTGCGGTCCCACTCCCGTCGGCCATACGCCCTCCTTCGTTCCCGCATTGCGATTACAATGCTTGGCCTCGCCGCGGTGCCGGCGAGTGACAGACTACGCGGTGGTTCCGGCATCCGCACGACGGTGAGCATCTTCTGCGCCAAGAAAGGAGCATGCGGCAGTAACGGCAGGCTAACTCGAGCGCGAAGCCAGGCTAGTAGTGAACTGGCGACACATACAGGTGTGGCCCAGCTTCCGTTCGCGTCGGCTACCAGGCGCATTCCGGTTCTTCGCCCCAAATCTGAAGTCGTCGGGCCGGCTGCTCTAAGTATGCCTCAGCGTGCAGCCGATGGCGACGCGGACAGAAGTTGCCGAATCGGGTCGAAGGCGGTGAAGAAATGCCGGACATGGCTGGCAGGTTTGGAGCGGTGCATCGCCCGTTCGCCCTGGAACGTTGGCTAGTGGTATCGTCAGCATGGTAGCGATGCTAACGGATGAACGCGGCAGCCGACACTTCGAGCGCCGCAGCGGGCTTGGAGGGTGACTTCGAGGTGCGGGAAAAGGAGAACGTACGATGGAAACGACACCACAACGGGTTGAGGACGGGCTCACCTTTCGCGATCTGAACAAGAACGGCCGCTTGGATCCCTATGAGGACCCGCGCCGGCCGGTCGACGAGCGCGTCGAGGACCTGCTCGCCCAAATGACGTTGGAAGAGAAGGCCGGCCTGATGTTTCACACCATGGCGGGTGTGAGCGCAGATGGCAGCCTTGCGCCGCCCAGTGATGCGTTTAGCCGCACGCCGATCACCGAGATGATCACGACGAGCCTGATCAACCACTTCAACGTGCATGCCCTGCCGGAGCCGCGCCTGGCGGCCGAATGGTATAACCGGGTCCAGGCGCTGGCGGAGCAGACGCGGCTGGGCATCCCCGTCACGATCTCCTCCGACCCGCGCCACGCGTTCTCGAACAACCCGGCGACCGGCTTCCATGCCGGCCGCTTCTCGCAGTGGCCCGAGCAGCTTGGCTTCGCCGCCGTCGACGATCCGGCGCTGGTCGAGCAGTTCGGCGACATGGCCCGGCAGGAGTATGTGGCGCTCGGCATCCGCGTGGCCCTGCATCCCATGGCCGATCTGGCTACTGAGCCGCGTTGGAGCCGCAACAACGGGACCTTCGGCGAGGATGCGGAGCTGAGCGCGCGGATGGTCGCCGCCTACATCCACGGCTTCCAGGGCGCGACGCTCGGCCCGGACAGCGTCGCCTGTATGACCAAGCACTTTCCCGGCGGCGGCCCGCAGAAGGACGGGGAGGATCCGCACTTCCCGTATGGCCGGGAGCAAGTCTACCCCGGCGACAACTTCGACTATCACTTGATCCCGTTCGAGGCAGCGTTCGCGGCGGGCAGCGCCCAGATCATGCCCTACTACGGCATGCCGGTCGGGACACCGCTGGAAGAGGTCGGCTTCGGCTTCAACAAGGACGTCATCCGGGGGCTCTTACGCGGTAAGTACGGTTTCGACGGCGTCGTCTGTACCGACTGGGGCTTGTTGACGGATGCCGAGATCGGCGGGCGGCCCTTTCCGGCGCGCGCCTGGGGTGTGGAACACCTGAGCCGTCCGGAACGCGCGAAGAAGGCGCTGGAGGCGGGCGTGGACCAGTTCGGCGGCGAAGAGTGCCCAGAGGTCGTCGTCGAGCTGGTCCGGAGCGGCCAGGTAGCCGAAAGCCGGATCGATGAGTCTGTGCGCCGCCTGCTGCGCGACAAGTTCCGGCTGGGGCTCTTCGACAACCAGTACGTGGATCCGGATGCGGCGGAGCGAATCGTCGGCAACGAGCGCTTTCGCGAGGCCGGCGCGGTGGCGCAGCGCAGATCCTTCGTCTTGCTGAAGAACGGCGAGTTCGCCGGCCGAAGAGCTCTGCCGCTTCAAGGGCGCCCCAAGATCTACGTCGAGAACGTCGCACGGGACGTAGCGGGCGCCTATGGCGAGGTCGTCGACCGCGTCGAGGATGCGGACGTGGCGATCCTGCGGATCGAGGCACCCTACCAACCGCGCGACGGCAACTTCCTCGAGCGCATGTTCCACGCCGGCGACCTGGATTTCAAGGGCGCGGACAAGGATCGTATCCTGAGCATCCTGGGGCGGGTGCCGGCGATCGTGGACATCTACCTGGACCGTCCGGCGGTGATCCCAGAGATAGCCGAACAGAGCGCCGCACTCCTGGCCAACTTTGGCGCGAGCGATGCCGCCCTCTTCGACGTCATCTTCGGCCGTTTCTCGCCGTCCGGCGCACCCTGGGCGAAGCTCCCATTCGAGCTGCCGTCGTCGATGGAGGCAGTGCTCCGGCAGAAGTCGGATGTCCCCTACGATTCGGAGGACCCGCTGTTTCCGTTCGGCCACGGCCTGAGTTACTGAAGGTGCGATTTCGAATCCCGCGCTGAAGACGCTCGGCCTCGGCATGAACGCGGCGCACAGCCGGCCATCCAATAGTATCAGAGCCGGGAGTACCTTTGTCGATGGCACGTCCGCCACCGGCAGCCGACAATAATCGCGGATGTGCTGCTGGCTTACGGCGGACGGCCGGCAGGAAAGATGGTACCGATGGACTTCCAATCCAGGCTGCCCTATGTTCTCCTGGCGGATGAGGAGCTTGCGCTCGCGGCAGGCCACACACGCGGGCCGGTGCCGGCCGGGGACGACCGCGATATCACCGGCCGTAAACAGGCCGAAGAGACGCTGCGGGCCAGCGAGGCGCGCCTGCAGAGCGAGAAACACTATCGCTTGCTGGCCGAGGCGATCCCGCAGATCGTATGGACTGCACGCGCCGACGGCTGGCTGGACTACTTCAATCAGCGCTGGTTCGATTACACAGGCCTGACGTTGGAGCAGACCGAGGGCTGGAGCTGGTTGGTCGTGCTCCACCCCGACGATCGCCAAGGCACTCGCGATCGCTGGTCCGCCGCTATCGCAACGGGCGAGATCTTCGAAATCGAATATCGCTTCAAGTCGGCGGAAGATGGATCATATCTCTGGCATCTTGGCCGAGCGGTGCCGCTGAAGGATAGTGCCGGCCACGTCGCCAGGTGGTTCGGCACCTGTACCAACATCGACGATCAGAAACAGGCCGAAGCACGAGTGCGCGACGCGCAGACGATCCTCGAGCTGCGCGTCGGACGCCGAACCCAAGAGCTGACCAGGGCCAACCGGCTCTTGACCGCAGAGATCGTCGAGCGCAAGCGGGCGGTGGACGCACTGGCGCATGAACGCGCTTCGCTGGCGCAGCGCGTCGAAGAACAGACGCGCGATTTGCGCGCCGCCAACGCCGAGCTCGAGCGCGCCTCGCGCCTGAAGGATGAGTTCCTGGCCAGCATGAGCCATGAGCTGCGCACGCCGCTCAACGCGATCCTCGGTTTGTCGGAAGCGCTCCAAGAGCAGGTCTACGGACCGCTCAACGAGCGCCAGCTCAAGACGCTGCGCACTGTCGAAGAGAGTGGCCGGCACCTGCTGTCACTGATCAACGACATCCTTGAGCTGGCCAAGATCGACGCGGGCAAGGTCGAGCTGCAGATTGGGCCCGTGGCGCTCAATCCGGTCTGCCAGGCCAGTCTGCGCCTGATCCAACAGGCCGCGCACACCAAGCAGCTCACCGTACGCTATAGCTGCGACAGCAGCGTGGCTGTGCTCCAGGCGGACGAGCGGCGGCTGAAGCAAATCCTGGTCAATCTGTTGAGTAATGCCGTCAAGTTTACGCCGGCAGGCGGCACCATCGGCTTGGAGATTGTCAGCGATCGGTTACAGGAGTGTGCACATCTCACAGTGTGGGACACCGGCATCGGCATCGCGCCGGCCGATCTCGATCGCTTGTTTCAACCGTTTGTGCAGCTGGATAGCCGTCTCGCACGGGAGTATGCCGGAACCGGCTTAGGCCTCGCGCTGGTGGGCCGCATGGTCGAGCTGCACGATGGCAGCATCGCGGTTGCGAGCGAGGTGGCGAAAGGCAGCCGCTTCACGGTTACGCTTCACTGCCAAGCTCCCGCCGAGGCCGGCGGGATGCCGGCCGGCGAGGAAGCACCGCGCGCCCTGGCCGATGCGTCGAGCCGGCAGAGTGGTGCTGCCGGCATGGCTGACCCCGCGCGGCCACCCGTGATTCTCCTCGCCGAGGATAACCCCGAGAACATCTTCACCGTCTCGGACTATCTCGCATTCAAAGGCTATCAGGTCGAGGTCGCCTGTACGGGTGCCGAGGCCCTGGCACAGGCGGCTGTCGTACGGCCGGATGTGATTCTCATGGACATGCAGATGCCGGATATGGACGGGCTCGAGGCGACCATGCATCTCCGCGCGGACGCCGAATTCGCGGAAACCCCAATAATCGCCCTCACGGGGCTGGCGATGCCCGGCGACCGCTCGAAATGCATGGCGGCGGGCGCCGACGCCTATCTCAGCAAGCCAGTCAGCTTACGCGAGCTGGTCGACACCATTGAGGTGCTCCGGCACCGTGACAATTAGCACAGGAGCAGAGACGTGGGCTATAACAGCGTGATATTGATCGTCGACGACGAGCCGGCCGGGCGAGAAACGTTGGATGCTCTGTTATTTATGGAGGGCTACGAGCTCGCGTTCGCCAACAACGGCGCCGAAGCGCTGATGAAAGCGGCGTACCTGGTGCCAGATCTGATCCTCCTCGACATTATGATGCCGGGCATGGACGGCTTCGAGGTCTGCCGCCGGCTGCGCTCCGACGCGTTGCTCGCCGAGGTGCCGGTGGTGATAGTTACAGCGCTCGACGACCGCGAGTCGCGGTTGCGCGGCCTCGAAATGGGCGCGGATGATTTTCTCACGAAGCCGTACGATCGCGCCGAGCTGCGCGCCCGCGTGCGCACGATCACGCGACTCAATCGCTACCGCCGCCTGCTGTCGGAGCGCAGCAAATTCGAGTGGATGGTCGACCACGCCGACGATGGGTTCGTCATGGTCGGCGACGAAGACGAGCTGCGGTATGCCAACGCGCGGGCGCGCATCTATCTTGGTTTACCAGTCGACCAGGCTGAGCCGCTTGCCGGCGCCTTTATGGAGGCGGCGAGACAGCAATATGGCTGCGAGCCATGGGAAGCGTGGGCTTCCTGGCCGCGCTCGGATGCCGGCCCGCGGTACCTGGTCCGTCCGGAGACCGCCACGGATGCGACACTTTGGCTGCAGGTGGACCGGATCGAGATGACCTCCCTTTCCGACGAGCGCTATCTGATCCGGTTGCGCGATGTCACCCAGAGTGTCATCGACCGCAGCGTCCGGTGGACCTTCCACAGCTTCGTCAATCATAAGCTGAGAACGCCCCTCGCCCAGCTTACCGGCTTTCTCGATATCTTAGCAACGTGCAATGGATCGCTTTCAGAAGCGGAAAAGAAGCGAGTTCTCGCGACGGTGCGCCACAGCGCTAGAAGCCTGCAAGATCGGCTCCTGAGCATCTTCGACTATATCGATCCTGCCAAGCCGGTCGAAGCCGCCCAGCCCCACTGTCACCTCAGCCAGATCGGGCCGATGGTTGCCGATCTGGCTGCGAGCCTGGATCTCAAGCCGTGCCCGGTGACCTACGACGGGATTGTGGATCCGGAGGAGGTATCTCTGCCGCTGTCGCGTCACACCGTCGATATGATTCTGCAGGAGCTGATTGAAAACGCGCAGAAGTTTCACCCGGATCGATCGCCGCAGCTCGAGATCGCGCTCTACAGCCAGCTGAACCAGGTGCGCATCCGCATTCAAGACGATGGGCGGCCCCTATCGCCGGACCAGCTGCTCCGGATCTGGCAGCCCTACTATCAGGCCGAAAAGTGCTTCACCGGCGAGGTGGTGGGCATGGGCCTCGGCCTTTCGTCGGTCGCCGAACAGATCTGGAGTGTTGGCGGGAGCTGCCGGGCCTATAATCGACGGGACGGCAGGGGCCTGGTGATCGAGCTGACGACCCCCTGGGCGACGCAGCCAAGCCCGGCCTACGCCTAAAAGCCGGGCAGGGTCACATCGGCGGCTCGGCTCC
>JBBSGA010000215.1:0-10586 GCA_038254585.1 Chloroflexales bacterium
AACTGGCCACCGCCTTGCTGGTCGCCGCGCACACCTCCGGGCGCAGCGCCCGGAACTAGGGTCTGTTTTCAAACCCGGTATAGTACGCTCAATCGCGTCCGGCGTCAGCATATCGCGCTTGCGGCGTCGGCTCGAAGCGCTTGTTGGGCAGTGCAGACAAGCCGTCACGCTCGTCAGCAGTCGAACACCGACCAGCAGATCTCGTTTCGCAACCGCTGATCCTCCAGGACGAGTTCGCGAATCGCATCGGGGAGCTGTTCGCGCTGCCAACGGCACTCGAGCCGGCCGGCGCTCTCACCCTCGCATCCGGGGGCGGCCGCACGCGCGGCCTTGATCGCGTAGGCCGCAGCACCGAGCTCGTGTGCGGCGACATGCGCCACCGCTGCCGCCTGGCCGGCAGCATATGCGGCGTGCCGAGCGGCTCCGCTCAGCTCGCTTGCCGCAGCGTTGGCAGCGCCAGCCGCCGCGCGGGCCTGAGACATCTTGATCGCGCCGCGCGCCCATGCCCGCGTCTGCTCGATCGCCTGGCGGGGCCGCGGGTCCGAGGGCTGCACCGACTCGAAGAGGTGCAGAACGTGCTCTACGCACGCGGCCGCCCACAAAGCCAGGAGCCGATGGTCGGAGTCCGTGAGCGTCCCCCCGCGGCGGATGGTGATGAAGCGGGGGTCGCGGTCTTTGGGGAGGATCACGGTTGCACCCGTCCTGTTGCATCTGCCCAACGCATAGTGTCCCGCAGGCACGGCAGAACTCCGCCCATCGACTAGGTCTGTTTTCAAACTAGAGCCATAGCAGGATCGCCGCCAATGTCAGCATGGCTTTGTAGTTCACCGCCCGCTTTTCATCGCGTGTTGCGATCCGCCGAAACTGTTTGAGCCGGTTGATCAGATGCTCAACCCGATTCCGCTCGCGATACTGCTCACGGTCAAACGGTCCTGTCCGTCGTTCATGCTGTTTGCGAGGGATCGTCATCCTGATCCCACGGCGGCACAGATACCGCCTGATCTTGCTGCTGCTGTAGCCCTTGTCGGCGACGACGCGCTTGGGCCGCAGCTTGGGCCGACCTCGCCCCGGGTGCTTGACCGCTCCTTGCTCCAGCAGAGCCGCGCACACCACCGCTGCGTGGCGCTGCCCTGCCGTGAGCAGCAAGGGCAGCGGCCTGCCGCCTCCTTCCGCCCTCAGATGGATCTTGGTACTGAAGCCGCCCTGCGAGCGGCCTACCGCCTCACGCGCTGGGTCCCCCCTTTTGCACCAGCTGCATGCTGGTGCACCCGGATCACGGTGCCGTCGACAGAGTGTGCGTCCCAATCAAGTTCGCCCCTGGCAGCTGCCTGGGCTTGGAGCGGATGCAGGATGCGCTCCCAGAGGCCGGACGTGGTCCAGCGATAGAAGCGGGTGGCGACGGTGGCCCCTGGGCCATAGCGCGTGGGCAGGTCGCGCCAGGGCGCGCCGGTGCGGTCGATCCACAGCATCCCATTGATGATGCGGCGATGGTCTTCCGCCGGTCGGCCACCCTTGCTGCCCTTGGCTGGTCGTTGCTCCGGAAGCAGTGGCTCTAGGCGCTGCCACTGCGCGTCAGTCAAGTCTCCTCTACTCATGTCGCTACTATACCGGGTTTGAAAACAGACCCTAGTTCATCTCCGCGCCGTACTCACGGATCAGTTGCGTGTAGAGCACGACCGCATGCTGGAGAGCACTAAAAACCCGGGGGTAACACAGACGTGCGAGGTGAATCACACGGGAACGAAGTACGCCAGCGCCAAACGACATCCCACCAATGCCGCAACCCGTCGAACGCGTGCGCGCAGCGGTCGGGGATGACACTCCGACCGCTGCGCGCACGGCAGTGGAACCGCCATACCCCCGGGTTTTTAGTGCTCTCTGGAAGCGACAGACTTGTGCGTGCCCGCGATGCGTGTCCTTGCCTGAGACTGGCGGCTCGTCTGCCTGAGCCTGCGCGATTTGGCCGAGCTGTTCCTGGAGCGGGGCTTCGCGTTCACGCATGAGGCGGCGCGCGAGTGGGAAGCGCGCTTCGCGCCGCTCGTAGTCGGCACGCTGCGCGCCAAGCGCACGGGTCAGGCCGGCCGCTCCTGACATGTGGACGAAACCTTCATCCGCGTCGGCGGCGTCTGGAACTACCCGTAGTGGGCAATTGATCGCGAGGGCAATCTGGTGACTCGATGGTGCGTGAACACCGCGAGATGGACGCGGCCAAGCGCTGCTTCAAGACGGCGGTTGAGGGAGCCGAGGAGACGCCTGCGAAGGGAACAACCGACGGGCTTCCTATCCGCGGGCGATCCGCGAGACCTTAGGCGCAGCGGTCATGCACCGCTGTCATCCCTCTCTCAACAATCGACTGGAACAGGATCACCGCGGCATCAAGCAGCGCTATTACCCGATGCGCGGCCGCGGGTGCTTTCTCAGGCCGCCTCACGCTTCTGCAGGGCCTTCGATGAGCAACGCCACTCCTTGCGCCTGCGTCCCGGGATGCGCCAGCCGCTCCCACCAGTAGCCGAGCAACGACGGAAGTATTGTATCCTGTCGTGGCTACTTAGAATATCCGTTCTAAAAACAAGTGCGGATATCGCAAATAGCCACGACACGGGTCCGTCGTCAGCCTAAGCATAATCGCGGATGCTGCCGTTGGTCAATAGTAACATCCCTGTCCCGCCTGTATTCTCCAGGACCGATGGTCATTGTTGACCCGACCGGCTCGCTTGACTATACTAACGAATGTGAGCATCTGTGATCGTGTACGGCGAACAGTTCCGGTGGTATTATGATCAGCGGGTGGCGCTGGAGCGTGCATGACCGTGCCGGCAATCTCATCTATATCACCGAAGAGCGCTGGCAGCATATCACTGCGCCGGACAATCACCCAGAGGTGGACCTGTACGAAGATCATCTGCGGCAGACGCTGCGGTATGCACGCCGCACGCAGGACCTCCTCAATCCACAGAAGTACCGGTACACCTTGCCGTTCGACGACCTCGTCGACGACAACACGTACGTCGAGGCCGTGGTGCTCTTCCGTTTCCGTGATGGGCCGGATGGACGT
This sequence comes from Chloroflexales bacterium, assembly GCA_038254585.1. Classification (GTDB taxonomy): domain Bacteria; phylum Chloroflexota; class Chloroflexia; order Chloroflexales; family Kallotenuaceae; genus JBBSGA01. Next base: position 3,056 of record JBBSGA010000215.1, read on the forward strand.
CCGACGCCGAACAACTATGTCGTCACGGCCTATCTCGTCGCCCGATGGTGAGATCATGAATGAACCAAAATTTACATACGACGAAGACGCCGACATCCTGTATATCTCGTTTGCCCCTGGCGAAACTGCCACCGGCATTATGCTGAACGACCACCTCTTGTTGCGCGTGAATCGCGCCGCTCGGCGCGCGGTTGGGCTGACGATCATGGACTACTCGATCTTTGCACATCAGACGGACATTGGTCCACGCACCGTGCCGTTGACCCGCCTGCAGGAGGTGTCACCGGAGCTCCGGGAGCTTGCGCTCGATATACTCCAAACGCCGGAGTTGCGGGCGATCCTGACGCTCAGCGCCTACAGCCCCGCAGGAACCGACACCATCCCAAGCGTGACGTCGCACCCCGTCCTGGCCTCCGTCGACGCTCCGTGAGGTGTCGTTGGGGTATGCTGAGTCAAGGATGGGGAGAGCCGTTCGAGGGCTGTCCTACCTACTTTCACCACCCAGATACTACCTTCGGCTTATTCGCTTCGTGCTGAATGGACTTTTCGCACGCCATGGGCTCCCAGAGCCGTGGGATAACCGGCTGGACCTACCACGTCCAGCGGCCACCCGGCTGGAGCGATGAACCTCATTCATGGTTGTCCCGGCTACCTGTGCTGGCTACTTCCGTCATCCGCAGTAAAGAAAACGACTAGACAGCGGTACCAACAATGAACAGAGTTACTATTATGTCAACAGAAACATCGCTGTACGCCGGCGGATGACGGAAGTGGTGCTCCCTCTATCCATGGTGGATAATTCGAATTCCGCTTTCCAATGCGGTAAACCGAAATCCGGCGTGGGAACCTACATTCGACGCACACTCGTTCGCTTTTCGACCCACTCCTTCTTTCGGGTTAATTGTGCCTTCGTTCACATATATGCAATTTATGGCTCCCTGAAGCGGAGAATTGCGGTTCGGCGGTCAAGAGGCTCTGCAGACCGCAGCGCTTAGAGGAGGCGTTATAAGCCCGATCATCGTGGATGAGCCGTGATACGCCGTCGAGGGCCGGAATTATCCACCACGGACAGAGGGAGCACCTGTAGTAATTCACAAATAACCCGATCGGGCTATTAGGTCAATAATGCCATTATGTCAATGCCCACTCCGTATCGATTTTCCGCACCATACGGGGGCAACGCTGGAGTATTGATGAGACGTATATCCGCATTGCCGGACGGTGGTGTTACGCTTCCCGGGCGATCGACGAGGACGGCCAGGTCATCGACGTTTACCTCAGTCCGACGCGTGACACTGCCGCGGCCACCACGTTCTTGACGCGGGCCGTGGAGCGCACTGAGGTGACACCCTCTTTAGCGACGACTGACCGGGCGGCGATCTATCCGGCGGCGCTTGCCGCAGTCGTGCCTGAAGTTATGCACATCCGGGGCAAGCTGGAACAACAGCGCATCGAGCGTGACCATCAGCATCTCAAAAGGCGGATACGCTCGATGCGCGGCTTCCAGATGCTGCCATGTGCGCAGGTCGTTTGTGCAGGGCGCGGGTTTATGCGCAATCTCCGCAACGGGTTCTACGACCTTGGAGTTCCAGGTGACGACGCGCACCGCCCACAAGTTCCACGTCTCGCCCGCGCCTGGGACGAACTGACGCTCGCCTTGGCCGCAGCATAGCTGTCTCCGCATATGCCTCTATGATCACGCCTGCTCATGGCTCGCCTGGTCTCACCTCAGCATACCCCAACGACACCCGTCCGGATGCTGCAGTTGGCTCCGCGCAGCCGTCCTTTGTCAGCGGGCTTCCCACCCCGAATCGTGCCACGATTCACCGCAGGCCACTCAGCCCTCATGTCATTGCTCAAACATGGCTCTGCGAGCAACACCTCCAACCGTGAACAGGCGCACTAACCCGAAAGGAGTAGCGGGAAGAGAAATAGTTATGTAAAATAAAAGATGTGGACTGATTTTTCGCACCATACGGGTAGATCGAGACTGCTCATGCTTGTCATGCATGGAATCTTTCGCAGAACCTGGCACCTGCGCCAGCTGTGCCTCCCAGCGCACCTGCCGCTGGTCGACGCAAGCGTATCAAGCGCGCCCGACGCGATTAACCGCTCCAGCTCAAGGGGCGTGAGCGCGACCCCGATCCACAGACCGGCAACACTGGTGAAGGGATGCTCGCGGGCCGCCTGATGGATGCGCTCCAGCGTCTGGAGATTGATGGTACGCTGGAGGATGCGCAGTCCACAGCACACGGTGTGCTCGTCGGGCGTGCTGAGCCAGAGCCCGGTGATGCTCGGCCACATTGGCTATTGCACGACTCGGAAACGCACGAGCGTTTGCATGCATGTCCATCATGTCGAGATACGCTGAGCCGACGGCCTCGAACTGCTGAGTGGGTGATCACCCGTTCAGAGACTGACTCGCTTCAGGTAGACCACCACCGGTCCATCCACCGCAAACGGTGAGCTGAAGCTGACCGTGGTAGCGCGCTCAACCAGCAGCGTGCCAGCTCCCACGGACTCGCGACTGTTCACGCTGTGCCATTCGACGGCATACGTACCATCGGCCATCCGTACGTTGAACGGCTCGGCGGTTGCACTCGGCTGCAGGACGAGATATTCGTCGCCTGGACTTGCCAGAACATACCCGGTGGAACTGAGCTCACCGCGTGGGCTCATAGCACTGAGCAGTACCCGTTCGGCAAAGCGACGCGTGTCACCCATCGCGTAGCGCGCCGCTTCGTGCGACTCGAACGATGGAGATCCCGACGAAGGGTCGGGCGGATTGACGCCACCGATGATCCCCAGATCATACAGGATCGGGTTGTGGCCGCGCAGAAACGACTTCCATGCCCACAGCGCATTGCTCGTGAATGGGGAGTAATGATCGGTGTCTGTGATAATAATCTTCGCGCCATCGTTTGCCGGCGGGTTCGTGAGCCAACGGCTTTCCTGCATGGGCGAGACCACGTCGTCGAAGCCGGGCGAGATCCAATCGGCTGGACTGTTGAACAGCGGCGTGTTGACTTCCTGTTGGTCTGCAACAGGATATTGCATCGTCATGCCAACCGGGTGCGCGGCATAGCCCATCTGCTGTTCGTAGTGCTTGACGAACGTAATCACCCAATACTGCCACGCAGTCGAATCGCCGATTGGCGTGTCGATGGTTGACCCGTCAGGCATCGTGACGGCGTCGGCATGTTGTCCTGACGACTCATTCGCAACCTCGTAGAGCACGTTGGGCAGGTCGTGGACAGTGTCGACGACTTTTCGGATGTATGCCTCCTGAACCTCCTGAACGTGTGGGTCCAGCGGAAGCACTTGGTAATCGACAATTGAAGTGATGCCGATATTGTTGACGTTGTTGGCAGCATGAAATGGGTGGCCCTCGACGTTTTCAGGCAGCGCCGTGAGATGCAGGCTGAAGCCTTCGAACAGCATGACCGAGACGTACATGCCCGTGTTCCCGGCAGCGATGATGCGTTCACGCAGCCGGTCAAAATATGCCGCATCAAACTGGGCGAGGTCAAACCTCGGCTTGGCATCTTTTGCTGTTCCCGGCCCACTGCGTGGCCACGGCTGCGGCCGCATGCAGAAGTGAACGTCGGTGCCGGAAAGGTGGCCCTTGAACTGCTCCCAGCGCCACAGCCGGATAAAGTTGTGGCCGCGCTGGTTGAGAAATGTGAGATACGCGCGGTAATCGAATTGGTCGTGATCGTCGGAGCACTCCGCACCAAAGCCTAACCCATCCTGGAAGTTGTTGTTGACGTGCGATCCGGTGAGGTAGATCACCCTTCCGTCGTCGCTCGATGCGACCGCGAAGTAGCGTGGGTTGAGGCTCGAGACGGTGAGAGGGCCTGGGGCCGGTTCAGTCAACGGGCCAACTGAGGCTGCTCTGTCTCCCATGACACGTTTCTCCTGTGTTTCACGTCAAACCGTTCAGCTCACCTACACGTCGAGGTTTGCGGTAAGCCAGGTCTTATGCCTGTTGTTTGTGCAACTTGAGGGCGTGCAGGCCGACGAGTATGATCCAGCCGAGGTAGGAGAGCAACAGGAATCGTCCAACTAAGCCTGCGACCACGCCAGGACCGATCTTGCCGTCATATGGCAGCACAGCGATAAACGACACCATAACGGCGAACACCGCGCCCGCTGTGATAAAAAGTCGTTTGCGAATTGGTCGCCAGGCTGCATTACGAGCCAGACTGAAGCTCAGCAAAAGGGCGGCCACTGGCGTATAGTCAAGCGAGGCGCCGAACACATGCATGCGACCGCTCAAGCTCGTCACTGCTCCACTCGTAATCACCGGGTCGGTTCGAAATATGGCTGCGATGAGCAGACCAACGGCAGCGATAGCAAGGATGGTAAGGCCGACGCAACCACGCCAGGTGCGGACCTGCGAAATAATCGTTACGCCAGCACTCGCCATACTTATCGCAAGCGCCAGAAAAGCGAGATGCATCATCCAGCCGAACGTACCAAGCATGTATTCACTCACGAAGCGCCACGTGGGATCAAATTCCGGCTCCAGCACATGAAGACTGAGGAGCAGGACGGCAAAAAGCGTTCCGAAAAAGATTGCTAGGCGTGCCGCACGTGCTTCAACTGTTGATACCATCGTTGCAAAGTGCTGTAACTAGACTTACTTGACGACCCGGAAGCTTAGGTGCGTCACACCAACCCCCTCGACCACGCTCACACGTTCCAATTCAATCGGCTCTGGGCCGAGGTGATCGAAAATCGGATACCGGCTCCGAGCAGGACGGGTACAAGGTCGACGACGATTTCGTCAACCAGCCCGGCCTTGATCGCCTGCTGGGCCACATTTGCGCCACCGAGGCCGACGTTCTTGTCGCCTGCCACCGCTTTTGCCTGCATGATGGCACGTTCGACCCCTTCGGTGACGAAGGTAAATAGCGCTCCTGGATGTTCGTCGATCCAGGCTCGAGGGATGGTATGGGTCACCACAAAGACGGGTACGTCCATCGGAGGTCGGCCACCCCACCCATTGGTGAGGTCGAACAGTCCTCGTCCCGACACGATTGCCTCGGTCGCTTGGTGTAACGCTTGCAGCGACGCGCGGCTGGCCGCTGAGACCTTGGCCTCCATCGCGCCATTCGGCATCGTATACACGGTGTCGCCGCTGCTGTACCACGCAAAGAGCCGCGAAACATCCTGATTTGGCCCGGCGATAAACCCATCCAGTGACATTGAAAATCCTGTGCCAACTGTACCCATGTTGAACCTCCTTTTGACCGTTCGCGACCAACATCACATTGATCGCATCTTAGGATTCGGTAATGGGCTGGACGAGCTGCGTGCGCCAGGCTGAAGGATCGGGCCAGGTTTCGGGCCCACGGTACCCGCGGGGGTTGATCCAGAAGTAGACCTCCCAGGCGGCGCCATTCGGCGCACGACCGTGCTCATTCAGCTAGCCTTGCATACGACCGTAGGCATCAGCCAGCTTATCGTGGCTGCCCAAGTGCCACGTGGTAATGGCCGGGCCAATCGGCAGCGAGCCAGCGGTAACCCGACCCTCACCAGCCGCGGGTTCGAGCACCGGTACGCCAAGCTCAAGATCGGTTTCGGTAGCTTCGAAGGTGTGATAGCGCACGAAGGGCGGGCCGGCGTACTTTGCGCCGCTTTGTTGCAGGTAGTTCGACAGAGTCCGTAACATTTCATCCTGTACCTCGCCAAGGGCAGCGAGCTGCACAGCTGCCCTGATGCTCAGCACGGGCTGTGGTGCGAGTTGTTGCATGTCGACATCGTTGGTACGCTGTTTCGTGATCATCAGAAACACCTTCCTCCGCCATGAGCGGGCTATACTTTTAGCGGGCGAAGAACTCCGCCGGGACAGGAGCGAAGCAGCAAGGTCTACGTTATGCTGTATCACCGCTGTCGCCGCGCCCCGAAGGTCGTAGTTGAACACCGTAAAATGGTGGGCCAGCAGTTCTGTAAGCGGCACGTTCGAGCTGCGATCGGCAGCTCCCCACCGGCAAACCAGAACCTTCCCGCCAGCGAGGGGGAGGGCTGTCAAGCGCGCTCTACACCGCCTGACCTTGACGCAGCCCTACGCGATAGTGGTGCCATCTTTAGAAGACACGGTACGTCTGGTATTTTTTTCGTTGCCTGCACGGTGGTGCTCCCTTCGTGTTTATGCGCTAGCGCTTGATGACGCGGAACTTCAGGTGAGTGACACCGGAAGAGCCAGCCACCCGCGTGCTTTCGAGCGCACTATGCTCGGCGCCGATATGATCGAACAGGCGGACACCAGCGCCGAGTAGTATGGGAACAAGATGGATCTGAAAATCGTCAAGGAGGCCCGCGGCGAACGCCTGCTGCACGGCGCTCGCGCCACCCGAAAGGTAAACATCCTGCTCGCCCGCGGCCGCTTTCGCCTGGCAGATTGCGCTTTCGATACCATCGGTAACGAAGGTAAAGCTCGTACCGCCCTCCCGCAACAGTGGGTCGCGCGCATGGTGATATTGGTGGCGAATCCCAAAGTGAGGTAGAGTCCTTCTATCAACACACGCTTAGTGGTTGGTCATGGAAGCGCGATTGTCTATTCCGAAGTGAATTCGCCACCAATATCATGGTGGGTGAGAACGAATACCGGCGCGTGAAACGGCGGATTGTCGCCCCACGGGATTTCGCCCGAGTCAAACATGCGACGGCCCATCACAAAGGCCCCCACGCGCGCTACCTCCTCAGCCTCGATGTCAGAATCACTGTTGGCTTGACCGCCATCCAGACCGATGCGCGCACGGAAGCTGGCGAGATCGAACTTCCAACCCAGCAATCGCTCGTGAACCGGCCAGGTCTGGTCGCCAACGCCACCTACAAATCCGTCGAGTGACATGGACATGCCGAACGTAACGTTGCTCATACCGACCTCCTTATGCGCTACTGCGCATCTTAATGTGTGACGTTTCCGCCAGATGGTTTGGGCGCCGTACGCTGGCTCCCCAGCCTCAACCGCAAGCAGCGCCAACCCCAAGCGGTCGATTTTCAGCAGCACACGGTAAAGGGCAGCTTGGTCGGGCAGAAACCCTGACAGCATCGTCGTTCCCAACGCCTCATGCCGGATGGGGGTGACAACATCAAAACGGGAATTTTGTACGCTAACGACGATCTCACCACTGCTCGAGACCCGTCGTGCGCCACGTTTTGGCTCGAATGCTACGAAAAACCCCGTACACGCTGAAACCGAGAGCAACACCGGCGCGCTGAACGTGTTCTCGTGGCGTCCTAGAGGTTTCTTTGCCACTCTTCCCCGAGAAGCTCAACCCTCTCTACATGGCTTCCCAATGCGCTAAATACCCTTAGCGTACAAAATTCCCGTTTTGATGTTGTCACCCCAGCACAGTGCCACGCTGCACGACCGCTGGTTCCGCCGCCTCACAGTGCCCCACATCCAGCTTGACGAACTTCGCACCCGCCTGCGTCATCGAGCGCCGGTGCTCTGGCTCTGGGTCGCGATGGACTCGCTGACCAAACTCATTCCGGTGCTGCAGCTTGGCACACGAACACC
>JBBSGA010000216.1:0-10550 GCA_038254585.1 Chloroflexales bacterium
GAGCGCGCGATTGCGGATCGCCCGCCTGCGCTGTTGGGCGGTTGGGATCCCGTCGACGAAGAGAACGTTATCCGCCGAGGATTCGCGCCCGAGATCGACGGGATCGTCAAGGCAAGCCACGAGGCTCGCAGCTGGATGGGCCAGCTTGAAAGCAAGGAGCGCGAGCGCACGGGCATCAAGTCGCTCAAGGTCGACTGTAACAGCGTCTTCGGGTGGTATATCGAGATTTCGAAGACGACGCCGGAGCGGATGATCCCGGCCGAGTATGAGCGGAAACAGACCCTCGTGGGTGCCGAGCGCTACGTCACCCGTGAGCTCAAAGAGTACGAAGCGATTCTCGAAAGCGCCAAGAGCCGGCTCAACGAGCTCGAGAAGGCAGCCTTTAACCGTGTAGTGGTGCTTGTCGCCGCTCAAGCGAAGCGCCTGCTGCGGACGGCGCGAATGCTCGCGGAGCTGGATGTCTATGCCGCGCTGGCCGACGTCGCGGTGCGCGGCCAGTACGTGCGGCCGCGCCTGACCGAGGGGGTCGCGCTTCACATCGTCGCCGGTCGCCACCCGGTCGTCGAGCAGACGATCGACGAGCCATTCGTGGCAAACGACGCCGACATGGATGCGCACGGAGCGCAGATCCTCGTGATCACCGGACCAAACATGGCCGGCAAGAGCACCTTTCTACGACAGGTGGCGCTGATCGTGCTCCTTGCTCAGATCGGCTCGTACGTGCCGGCGGCCGAAGCAGAGATCGGCATCGTCGATCGCATCTTCACCCGCATCGGAGCACAGGATGATATTGCGACCGGCCAGTCGACTTTCATGATCGAGATGACCGAGTCGGCCAATATCCTCCACAACGCCACCGGCCGGTCGCTGATTGTGCTCGACGAGCTAGGCCGCGGGACCAGCACCTACGACGGTCTGAGCATCGCCCGCGCTGTTATCGAATACATCCATAACCATCCCAAGCTCGGCGCCCGAACGCTCTTCGCCACGCATTACCATGAGCTGACAGAGCTGGCCGAGCTGCTCCCGCGCGTTCGCAACTACAACGTCGCCGTCGCAGAGGAAGAGAGCCATATCGTCTTCTTGAGGCGGATCGTTCCGGGCGGCGCCGACCGGTCGTACGGGATCCACGTCGCGGAGCTGGCAGGTATGCCGCCTGCCGTTGTACGGCGTGCGGACGAGGTGCTCGAGACGCTCGAGGGCCGCGGCGACAAGCAGCGCCAGCGCGAGGCCATGCATCACGTTCCTGCTAACGGCACGCCGTCGAACTTGCAGCTCTCGCTCTTTACGGCCGAGGCCAATCACCCTGTCGTCGAGACGCTGCGGGGGCTCGAAGTCGAAGAGCTCACGCCGATCCAGGCGCTTACCAAGCTCTATGAGCTCAAGGGGCTTTTGAGCAACGGGAAGAAGGCTGTCTGAGAGGCAGTCGAGGTTGGGATGAAGCAGGCCCGCGTCCATTGTGCGGGCCTTGCCATGTGGCTAGCTCTCGAAGATCCACGGATCAGTGGACCGGGTGAAATTTTGAAGCAGCTCGTCCTCGCGGAAGAAGTTCTTCAGCTCGGCCTCGCCATTCTCGGGCGAGTCCGAGGCGTGAATCAAGTTCCGGCCGATGGTGATGGCGTAGTCGCCTCGGATTGTGCCTGGCGCGGCGTTGAGCGGGTTTGTCGCTCCGACCGTGTTACGAATCATCTGGATCACGTTGTCGCCTGCGATCACCATGACGACGACCGGACCCGAGGTGATGTACTCGACCAGGCCGGGAAAGAACGACTTGCCCTCGTGGACGGCGTAGTGCCGGCGGGCCAGTGCATCGTCCATCTGCATAAGCTTCATCCCAATAATCTTCATTCCCCGAGTCTCGATCCGCCCGATCAGCGGGCCAATCAACCCCCGCTGTACGGCGTCGGGCTTAAGAATAACGAGTGATCGCTCCATTTCGAGTCCTTTAGTACGGTCGCAACACCGCAAATCAGCGAGCGCGGCGCCGGGAGATACGGCGAAGGACCGCATATGCTTCCCGATGTCTAATTCCTCTTAGGTCCAACTATATTGGTCCATGGCATCCTGGAAACGATCCTGCTTCATATACGCATCGCCAAGCAGGCGATGAATACGCCGCAGCAGCGGGCGATCGTGCTCACCCATCGTCAGCTCTTCTAGGTCCTCGACCACCGGATCGAGCAGCGCGTTCCGCCGGATGAGCTGCTTATACTGTTCCAGCGCCCGCTCGATATCGTTCCGCTGTTCGCTCATTCGGGCGATCGCCAGTCGCATTGCATGACTTTCCGGCTGAGCGGCGATCTGCTCGTAGAATTGGGCGAGCTCGGCGGGAACAGATCCCGTGGCAGGAGAGCTCGTCTGCGGCCTATTTACCCCTGCGTCCGGCTCTACCCGGGGATCCGCGGCTCGATCGCCCGATGTCTCATCGCTTTCAGGCGGCGAGACCATGGCGCCACTCGGTTCTACCTCGTTCGCCCGCGCCGCAACGGCTGCTGTATCGGCCTCGCGAATCGATGGGCTGGACGCCGTTTTGCCTGCGCGGTCCGCGGTCTCGGTTCCATCGCTCGACGAGAAGCCATTTTGTGCGTCTCCGCCGAGCCCGAGATCATCGAAGGAGAACGTCCGCTTCTCGACGTGCGGCCGCGGGGCCGCGGTCTCGCCGGCCGATGCTTCCGGCTCGGGCCCCTCGTAATGATCTGCCTGGTCCACTTCTGCCTGGGGAGCGGCCGCGCCTCCTGCGTCCTCTGGCCGGGTTCCGTATGCCTGCTCGTCCGCGACGCCAAAGAGTTCGAGCTCTTCGTCGGTCAGGCCAAGATTGGCGAGTGAAAAGGGCGTCATCTCCTGATCCGCCGCGCTGCCGCCGGTATCCGAACCTGTGCCGGCCGGCTGTCCTGCCTGCGGCGTCTCCGCTTCCGCCTCGACGCCCATCTGCACGAGCTCTTCGTCGGTCAGGCCAAGGTCGGCGAGCGAGAAGGGCGTCATCTCCTCCTGATCGACCTCGGCACTCGCTGCCACGTGGCCGATCGTGCCCATCTGTTCCATGCCGCCTGCCGTGGGCTCCTCGTCGCTGAATGCAAGGCCGGAGAGGTCGAAATCCATTCTCTCCGTCTCGCTGACGGCCGAGGCTTCAGCCGGCTGTTCTGCCTTACTCGCCTGGTTCGAGCTCTGCGGAGCCGCGCCGGCCTCGACGCTCTCACCGAGGTCAATATCCGCGAAGTCCTCTTCGTTCAGCCCAAGATCCGCGAATGAGAAAGGCTCTGGCTCGGATGGCCGGGCAATCTCGGCCGATGGCTCGTCTCCGGCTGCTTCAGGCTCGGCGTCTGCGAGCTCCTCGTCGCCGAGGCCGAGGTCGGCAAAGGAGAACGGCTCCACCTCAGGCTCAGCCGTGCCCGCCTGCTCCGAGCTGCTCGGGCTCGACTCGATCGGATGGGCTTCCGGCCACTCGTCTTCCACATCTCTTGATGCAAGGGCTGGCGCTGCGCCTTCGACCGCAGCTCGCGGCGTACCGGTGGCTTCGTCGATATCGCCTTCAAACTTCCATTCCTGTTCGTCCAGCCCGAGATCGCTCAACGAAAACGGCCGCACCTCCGCGCCCGCGGCGGACTCCTGGGCGGCACTCGGCGCCGCTTGCCCGGCGGCCTCGTCCTCAACCAGGCCGAGATCGCGCAGTGAGAAGGGAGAAAAGTCATCTTCAGGCTGGTCGGCAGTAGCTTGGACCTGTTCCGCCGGCTGCCGGGTGATTCCGGCTGCCCTGGCCTCCTCGTCTGTAATTCCAAGGTCACTCAACGAGAAAGGCGACAGATCGTCCTCGGTGTGGTCACGGTCAGCTTCCGTGCGACCTTGCTCGGCGGCGCTTCGCAAATCGACATCGTCCGTATCAGCAGGCGGCGTTTCGGTCTGTGGAGTCTGCTCGCCGGGCTGTCTACCACGGAGGAGCTTGGCGAAGATCGAACCCTCGCGCGCTTCTTCTGCTTGCGGCTCGGACTGCTGGCTGCGCCAGCCTGGCCTTTCCCAGGCGAAGCCGGAAGTGTCGCCTTCGCCTGCGTGGCCCTCCTCTGATGGCCCGGCCAGGAAATCACTTCGATCTTCGTCAAGCGCATCCAGTGGTAGCTCGTGCAGGGAAAAAGGCTTCAATGCGCCTCCATCTTCCGCGTCGAGTCCGGAATCCGCCCTGCTTCCGCCGGGAGTTGCATTGCCGGGCGCCTCGTCGTCTTCGAGGTTCCAATCGTCAAGCGAGAAGGGTTGAACGCCGCCGAGATCTCCTGCTACTTCGGTAGCCGAAGGATGCTCCTCAAAAGAGAATGGCTGCACGTCGTCGGCCAGATCCTGAAGACTGAAAGTCTGCGGCTGCTGCGCCTCAGCATGCTCGTCTTTGTCCACCGTGAAGGGTGTCGCACCACTCCGCTCCTCCGCGGATGCAGCCGGTGGCTGGGCACGCGGCGCTTCGTCGTCCTCTCCTAGATTCCAGTCATCGAAAGAGAATGGCTTAACTCCGCCTACCGGCTCGTCTTGCTCGCTATCGGCCTCGTGGATGCCGATAGCGTGGAGCGATTCGGGCATCTCCGTAGGTGTAGCCGTTTCGTCGAGCGCGAACGGCTCGACCTCCGGCAGATCGGCCAGATCTTCACTCTCGCTCTGGTCGTCGAAGCCAAGCAAGCTGGCTAGCAAATCGTCATCCGAAAGGTTATCCTCGGCCTCAGGCTGTGAGATCGGCGGCGGGAGCGGAGGGGGCGCGCCGACCGCGGCGCTTCCGAGCCACGAATCCCCGAAGAAGTCGTCGTCCTCGCTGGCGACGGCAACCGGGGCAGGTTCGGCAGGCGCCTCCGCGGCGATACGACCCTGTTCCTCGCGCCACGCACGTTCATTGAAGGCGGGAATGGCCGGCTCTGCGATCTGGACGGGTGGCAGGATATCGAAAAGCGTCTGTGCAGTTTGCAGTGTCGGCTCCTGGCGCGCGGCGCGGCGCCAGAGCTCCTCGCCTTGCGGCTGTCCCGCGGCGAGTTGGAGATAGCCCAGGATCATCGTGGGCTTGAGCAGCTCGGGCCGGCGCTTAACCGCGTCCCGGCACCACTCGGCTGCCTCGTCCTCCTGCCCATCGCGCCAGAGTATTTCCGCCAGCGCGACGCGCACATCGTCGCGATCCGGATCATTGTCGAGAACCGCTCGGAACTCATCGATCGCCTGCCCGTACATCTGCCCGCGCGCGTAAAGCCGGCCGAGGCCGGCCCGGCTCAGGCGGAACTGCCCGGCCGAGCCCGGAGTCTCGGAGTACAGGCGCAATAGCTGGGTCCGCAGGTCGGCCAGGTTCGGCTGAATCTCCAGGGCACGCTCGAAGGCCTGAATCGCTTCCACTCGTCGATCTAAGCTTTGCCGTGCGAGGCCTAGTCCATAGTAGGCGGCGATGTTTTCGGGGTCGGCCCGCAGCACGGCTTCGAACGCGGCGACGGCCTGTTCCGCCTGTTCCGCGTTCAGATACGCTTCGCCAAGCAGGCGGTGGCCTTCGATAACGTCGGGCGCGTACTGAAGAATATGCCGGGCGATGCCGATCGCCTGCTCGGCATCGCCGGAGTCGAGCGCCCGGCGGGCCTCGTCAAAGATCGACTGGAGGGACACGTCAGCCATACAAGCTCCTCTCGTCCTCCGCCCAAGGGCCGGTGTGCGAGCTTAGACGCGAATGGGGAAGGACAGCAATAGGATGCCCTATGTGCGTTGCTACAGTCACGCCCGCATTATAAGCGAGTCTGTCAAGCACAGCAATCTACTCTTGCGTGGGATCTCGTGGGGAGGCGGATGGGTGATAGGCACCCCGGACCACCCCCCGGTACCGGTCTACAGGTATAGGTGAGCGCAGCTACGGCACGGCAATAGAGGCAGGCAGATAGGGGCGCCACTCCAGGTACTCACCTTCGCGCAGCCGCCGCTCAATCGCATAGTATGGCCCGACGTATGGGCGGCGGGGTGTCGTCCGTAGCCGCATCCGGGCCTCCTCCGGGGTGCGGCCGCCCTTGTTATGGTTACAGCTTCGGCACGCGCTAACCAGATTTTCCCAGCTGTGGCCGCCTCCGCGGTGGCGCGGCACAATATGGTCGAGCGTCAGGTCGTGCGTCTTCTGCCCGCAGTATTGGCAGGTAAATGTATCCCGCCGGAAGACTTCTCGGCGGGATAGTTTGACCTGTGGTGGTGGCCGGCGGATAAGATGACTTAATCTGATGACCGAGGGCGCTCTGAAGGTTCTCGTGGGCGTCACGATCTCGTGGTGGTTTTGCTCAAGGATTTCGGCCTTGCCACCCAGCACAAGCACCAGCGCGCGGCGCGCGTTGCAAATGTTAAGCGGCTCGAAGTTATAGTTCAGGACAAGGACCGATAGCTCCATACGGAACGCCTCCACACCACAAAGTATTGTACCATGTGCTTTTTTGCCTGGGCAAGACGATTTAGCACGATAGCCGCAATGTCGCGGCCAGCAGCAGTACAATGTTCTACGTTGGCCCAAGCCCGTGGAACAGGGTGGGGGAGTGGGGTATCGCGGCGGGCTCTGGTGGCCGGCCGAGGGCCAGATAGCTCTATCCTCTCGGTGGTGATCAGGAGTCAGCGCGCCCGTCGGCTCGGGCGAGTTTTGCTCCTCGCTGTCGTCGACGCCGCGTCTGCAGCTATACTATGGACAAACGGGCGGTCCCCTATCCCGGTCGCCGTGCACATCGTCAGCCGGCAGATGGTTGGGGGTATCCCGAGCGAGGTTGGGACCCGGAGTATCTTGATGAAGAAGCTGATAAACTCGCCCGAGTCGGAAGTGCATGATGCCCTCGCCGGTATGGAGGCTGCGCACGCCGATCTCATCGTCGTCCACTATGATCCAGCCTACGTCGTGCGTGTAGATGCGCCGTGGAGCGGCAAGGTTGGCGTTCTCTCGGGCGGTGGGAGTGGCCACGAGCCACTGCACGTGGGATTCGTGGGCCGTGGCATGCTCGACGCCGCGTGTCCCGGCGCGATCTTCACGTCGCCCGTCCCCGATCAGATACTGGCGGCTACGCGGGCGATCGACGGCGGAGCGGGCGTGCTGCACGTCGTCAAGAATTACACCGGCGATATCATGAACTTCGAGATGGCAGCCGAGCTCGCCCAGGCTGAAGGTGCCGAAGTTGCAAGCGTCGTGATCAATGATGACGTCGCCGTCGAGGATAGCCTTTTTACCGCCGGGCGCCGTGGAGTCGGCACGACCGTCCTGGCCGAAAAAGTGGCCGGCGCGGCGGCCGAGGCGCGTATGCCACTCGCTGAAGTCGTGCGTGTCTGCGAGAAGGCGAATGCCAGGGGACGGTCGATGGGCATGGCTTTGACCTCCTGCACGGTTCCGGCCGCCGGCCGGCCGACCTTCGAGCTCGGCGACGACGAGATCGAGATCGGCATCGGCATTCATGGCGAGCCCGGGCGGCAGCGGATCAAAATGCGGCCGGTCTCCGATGTCGTGGAGATGATGGCTATGACCATCGTCGAGGATCTGCCCTTCCGGCGCGGCGACGCTGTGCTAGCCTTCGTGAACAGCATGGGCGGTACACCGCTGATCGAGCTCTACGTCGTCTACCATGAGCTCCAGCGCTATCTCGACGGGCTTGGCATACGCATCGCCCGGCACCTGATCGGGAACTACATCACGTCGCTCGAAATGGCCGGCTGCTCGATCACACTCATGAAGCTGGACGACGAGCTCGTCCGGCTTTGGGACGCGCCGGTTCATACACCGGCCCTGCGCTGGGGACTGTAGGAGACGCAGCCGTGCCGATTACAGCCGAGCGGATCATTCGTTTCCTTCAACGCCTGAACGACGAGATCGCCGTCCACCGCGAGGAGTTGACACGGCTCGACTCGGCAATCGGCGATGCCGACCACGGGAGCAATCTTCAGCGTGGCTTCACTGCAGTCATGGGGAAGCTGCCGTCCTTGGCCGGAAAGGATATAGGAACGATCCTCAAGACCACCGGCCTGACCCTGGTTTCCACGGTCGGCGGCGCCTCCGGCCCGCTCTACGGGACCGGCTTCATGCGCGCGGGTATGCTGCTCGCCGATCGGTTCGAGATCGATCGTGACGAGTTCGTGGAAGCATGTGGCGTAGCCCTCGAAGGTATCCAGGCCCGCGGAAGGGCGCAGCGCGGCGAGAAGACGATGGTCGACGCGATTGCCCCGGCCGTCGACGTTCTGCGGCGCTCCGTGGTCGACGACGAGGATCTGCTTCCGGCGCTGCGGAAGGCAGTCGCGGCGGCAGAGGACGGTATGCTCGCGACGATCCCGATGCAGGCTACCAAGGGCCGCGCCAGCTATCTCGCGGAGCGCTCGGTCGGACATCAGGACCCCGGGGCGACATCGGCATATCTGATGTTGCGCGTGCTGCTCGAGGTGTTGGAGAGCGACGGCGCGTAACGGCGGGGCACCTCCCGCATTTCCGGCTTCGGTTGGGGAGTAGCTGCATGGCTCAGTATGTCGCGGCAATCGATCAAGGGACGACCAGCACCCGCTGCATCGTCTTCGATCACGGCGGCACGATCATCTCCCAGATTCAGCAAGAGCACCGCCAGATCTTTCCGAGACCCGGCTGGGTCGAGCACGATCCCGAGGAGATCTGGCAGCGAACGCAGAATGTCGTCGCGGGCGCTCTCCGGCAGGCCGATCTTGGACGCGACGATCTGATCGCCCTCGGCATCACGAATCAGCGCGAGACCACCATCCTCTGGGAGCGCAAGACGGGCAGGCCCCTCTACAACGCGATCGTATGGCAAGATACTCGCACCGATGGCATCATCCGGCAGCTCGCACAGGAGGGCGGCCAGGATCGTTTCCGCGACCGAGTAGGCCTGCCACTGGCAACCTATTTCGCCGGCCCGAAGGCTAAGTGGATTCTCGATACGGTTCCCGGCTCGCGGGAAGCCGCCGAGCGCGGCGAGATCTGTTTCGGTACGCTCGATACCTTTCTGACCTGGTGGTTGAGCGGAGGCCCGGATGGCGGAGCGCATGTCACCGACGTAACCAACGCCTCGCGTACCATGCTCATGGATCTGCGGACGCTCGCATGGGACGACGAGATTTTGCGCATACTGGGGATCCCGAGGGCGATGTTGCCCGAGATTCGCCCGTCTAGCCACGTCTATGCCGCGGCACGGGGTATGCTTGAGGGGCTCCCCATCGCCGGGATGCTCGGCGATCAGCAGGCTGCCGTCGTCGGTCAGACCTGCTACCGTCCGGGTGAAGCCAAGAACACGTATGGCACGGGAAACTTTATGCTCATGAATACCGGGACGGAGGTTGTCCCTTCCCGGAGCGGCCTGCTTACCACGGTCGCATATAAGCTTGGCGACGAGCCCGTGGTCTACGCGCTGGAAGGATCGATCGCCGTCACGGGCGCGTTGGTTCAGT
Organism: Chloroflexales bacterium; assembly: GCA_038254585.1. Lineage (GTDB taxonomy): Bacteria > Chloroflexota > Chloroflexia > Chloroflexales > Kallotenuaceae > JBBSGA01. The sequence goes on from JBBSGA010000216.1 coordinate 9,403, forward strand.
GGCTGCGCGACAATCTCGGCATCATCACCACCTCGGCCGAAGTCGAAGATCTAGCCCGGAGCGTCGAGGATAACGGAGGCCTCTATTTCGTGCCCGCTTTCTCAGGCCTCTTCGCCCCGTACTGGCGCGGCGATGCACGCGGCGCTATCGTGGGTATGACGCGCTACGCGAACAAGGGCCATCTGGCGCGGGCAGCGTTGGAGGCGACCGCTTTCCAGACGCGCGAAGTGCTCGAGGCGATGGAGCGTGACTCGGGTGTGCAGCTTCAATCGCTCAAGGTAGACGGCGGCATGGTCGTCAACGAGACGCTCATGCAGTTCCAGGCCGATATTCTGGGAGTCTCCGTCACGCGCCCCAGGGTCGCCGAGACAACCGCCCTTGGCGCGGCATATGCTGCCGGGCTGGCGACAGGCTTCTGGAGCAGCCTCGACGAGCTCCGGGCTAATTGGCAGGTCGACCGCACCTGGGAGCCGGCCATGGATGATCGACGCCGCGCAGAACTCTACCACAACTGGCAGCGTGCGGTAGAGCGTACATTCGGATGGGTAGAGGAGCAACAGGCGCCGGACACGGCAGAGTAACACCTGTCGCGGCACGGCGAGTACCGGCGAAGGGAGCGCTCGATGGTTAGCTTGTTGATCGTCTCACATAGCCCGCAACTGGCTGCCGGTATCAAAGAGCTAGCGGATCAGATGACCGGCGGCTCGGTGCAGATCGCAGCGGTCGGAGGAACAGCTGACGGCCGCCTTGGCACAAACCCGGATCGCATTCGCTCCGCTTTCGACGCCGTCGCCGGACCGGACGGCGTGCTCGTCCTGCTCGACCTGGGGAGTGCCGTTATGAGCGCGGAATCGGCGCTCGAAGGGGTGAATCAGCCCGTCTGCTTGAGTGATGCTCCGCTGGTCGAAGGAGCGGTCCTGGCGGCCGTCGAGGCATCCCTGGGCAGCAGTCTGCAGCGTACTGCCGAGGCGGCCGAGCGTGCGCGCGCCCTACAAAAGGTCGGCGCCTAGCGCAGCCGCAGGTTGTTGGGAGGCAAGCCGTGACCAAACGGACAGTTGGTGATTCCGAGCCGGATCACATGGCGGGCCCGAGCCTTCTCGTCGAAGCCATCCTGACAGTCCTGCATCCCGATGGCCTGCATCTGCGGC
>JBBSGA010000217.1:0-10487 GCA_038254585.1 Chloroflexales bacterium
GTTAATAGAACTTCACCGGCGTCGTTGCAGCCAGCTTCAGCGGGATATTTGCCCCGCCGGACGCCGCGTGAAGACCGTAGTTTTCGGTCCAGCTGTTGTCGAGGGCCGCCTTGTACTCGTACTCGCCGGCCGGCACGCTCCAGCTCCCCTGCCACACGTCGTCGTTGGCGTCGTAGCCGAGATGAGTCGCAGCACAATCCGGCATCCAGTCACCTGGACAGCCAAGCTCGTTCTGGAGGCTGCCCGCGATGGTGACACTCGCCGGATTGGGCGTGTGTGATGCGAGCACAGTGGTCGGGGGCGTAGGGAAGAGCGCGATCAGCAGGGCGAACAACATCGGGACGCTGCCGGGCGCAGCGCGGAGCCTACGACGATCGACGGCCATGGTGGAAACCTCCAGTTTGCCGGGTGCGGGCGCGAGAGCTTGACCCCTGCTCTACATGGCGCGCCCTTCTTCGACGTACGCCAATCCAGGGTGGGTTCGGAGCATTGGAGTCCTTCCCACAGGTTCCCCAACTACGAGCGTCGAAGGGTATAGACTGCTCCCCTCGGCGATGGCTGAAACTGAGGTGCTGTGGATCAGCACCATTATATGCCATCCCATCATCACGTCAACGGCTGGAGCGCGCGGCGATTTTGACATGGCCAGCCAACGGCAGTATAGTAGCGGCAGCCGCGCATGATGACCTCGTTGCCACAGATCCGACAACGAGCATGCGCCTTTTGTATGTAACCACCGTGCCTTGAGGAGGGGAGGAATATCGAATGGCGAAGAAATACGTTTACCTGTTCCGCGAGGGCGATGCCTCGATGCGCGATCTGTTGGGCGGCAAGGGAGCCGGGCTGGCCGAGATGACCAAGTCCGGCGCGCCCGTGCCTCCCGGCTTTACGATCACGACCGAGGCGTGCAATGCCTACTCGGCGGCCGGAAAGATGCCCGAGGGATTGCTCGATCAGGTGCACGCGGCGCTGGCCGACGTCGAGAAGCAAACCGGCAAGAAATTCGGCGATCCCGCGAATCCTCTGCTCGTCTCCGTTCGGTCCGGCGCTAAGTTCTCGATGCCGGGCATGATGGATACGGTGTTGAACCTGGGGCTAAACCAGCAGACGCGCGAAGGGCTGGCGAGACTGACCGATAATCCACGTTTCGCCGCGGACGCCTACCGCCGCTTCGTCCAGCTTTTCGGCAAGATCGTCCTCGGCGTCGACGGCAATAAGCTCGAGCACGTCATAGACGAGGCCAAGGGCCACGGCCAGCGTCAAGATACCGACCTCTCGGCCGACGAGCTGACGCAGGTCGCCGAGCGCTTCAAGGCGATCATTAAAGAAGATCAAGGCGTCGAGTTCCCCGAGGATCCGCAGGAGCAGCTCGTCGAGGCTATCGCCGCGGTCTTTCGCTCGTGGAACGGCCGCCGCGCGGTCGACTACCGCCGCCTGAACAGGATTCCGGACGACCTCGGGACGGGTGTCAACGTCCAGACGATGGTCTTCGGCAACATGGGCAACGACTCCGCGACCGGTGTCGCCTTCTCGCGCAACCCGTCGACGGGCGAGGCCAAGCTCTACGGCGAATATCTCGTCAACGCCCAGGGCGAAGACGTGGTCGCAGGCGTACGCACGCCGCGGCCGATCTCTGAGATGGAGCGGGAGATGCCGGAAGTCTACCGGCAGTTCGCGGAGATCGCGCGTGGCCTCGAGAAGCACTACAGGGATGTTCAGGACATGGAGTTTACTGTCGAGCGCGGCAAGCTCTACATGCTCCAAACCCGGACTGGCAAGCGGACGGGCGCCTCCGCTGTCCGAGTCGCCGTCGACCTCGCCAACGAGGGCCTGATTGACCGTGAGACCGCCGTCCAGCGCGTCGAGCCGCAGCAACTCGATCAACTGCTCCATCCGACGATCGCTCCGAGCGCGAAAGCCCGCGTGAGCGCCCTGACGAAAGGTTTGCCGGCTTCGCCGGGCGCTGCGACTGGCAAGGTCGTCTTCGATCCCGACGAGGCCGAGCACCTGGCGCAGGACGGCGAGCAGGTCATCCTTGTGCGCGTCGAGACCGCTCCAGAGGACTTCCATGGGATGGTCGCGGCCCAGGCCGTGCTGACCGCGCGCGGCGGCATGACGTCTCATGCTGCAGTCGTGGCTCGCGGTATGGGCAAGCCGTGTGTGGCCGGAGCGGGAGCGTTGGGCATCGACTATGCCAATCACCAGTTTACTGTCGTCGATGGCAGCGCCCCGACCGTCGTCAAGGAGGGGGACTACATCACCCTCGACGGTACGACGGGCGAGGTGTTCGTCGGCCAGCTTGAGACCGAGGAGCCCGAGCTGCGCGACGACTTCAAGATGCTGATGGGCTGGGCCGACGAATTCCGCAAGATCGGCGTACGGACCAATGCGGATACGCCGCACGACGCCGAAGTCGCGCGGGGCTTTGGCGCCGAGGGCATCGGGCTGTGCCGGACCGAGCACATGTTCTTCGAGGGCGACCGCATCGACGCCGTCCGCGAGATGATCGTCGCCGAGACGGTCGAGGATCGCCGTGCCGCGTTGGCCAAGGTCGAGCCCTACCAGCGTGAAGACTTCGTCGGCATCTTCCGGGCAATGGACGGGCTGCCCGTTACCATCCGGACGCTCGATCCGCCGCTGCACGAGTTCCTGCCCCACCTCGACGATGAGATCCGGGACCTGGCCTCGAAGATGGGCGTCGACTACGTCCGGCTCAAGGGCAAGGTCGAGAGCTTGCGCGAAGCGAATCCCATGCTCGGCTTCCGCGGCTGCCGCCTCGGAATCGTCTTTCCTGAGATCACGGAGATGCAGGCACGCGCGATCTTCACCGCCGCGAAGCAGGTGCGGGCCGAGGGCGTCACAGTTCATCCGGAGGTGATGATCCCGCTCGTGAACACGGTCGAGGAGCTTCGACGGCAGGCCGCGATCGTCAAGCGTGTCGCCGAGGAGGTTGGCTTCACCGATTACATGATCGGCACGATGATCGAGCTGCCGCGCGCCGCGCTCGTCGCCGATAAGATCGCCGAGGTGGCTCAGTTCTTCTCCTTCGGCACGAACGACCTGACCCAGACGACAATGGGCATCTCGCGCGACGACAGCGCGCGGTTCGTGCCGCGCTACGTCGAGGAGAAGATCCTGCCTGACGATCCCTTCCAGGTGCTCGACCAGGAAGGCGTGGGCCAACTCGTGCAGATCGGGACCGAGCGCGGCCGCAAGACCTGTCCCGACCTCAAGGTCGGTATCTGTGGCGAGCACGGCGGCGAGCCGGCTTCGGTCCAGTTCTTCGCGCGCGTCGGGCTGAACTACGTCTCGTGCTCGCCCTACCGTGTGCCGATTGCCCGTCTCGCGGCTGCCCAGGCCGCATTGGGCGAGGCCAGACGCGACAAGTAGGCGGTCGATCGCGCCGCTGTTACGGGGGACGTGACTAGCTGGTCACGTCCCCCGGTTGTTTTGCGCGACCGAAGACGCAGCCGAGGGTATAATCCTGGCTGTGCCGGCCCGGCGCACCGATGCCGGGACGATAATTAGAAGAGGCACGAAGGCGATGGCGACCAACGACTTTGAGCGGATCGTCGACACGGATCCGAGCGCCCTTTTAGATGTACAGACGCGCGCGGCGGGGCCGCAGGGCACGCTCCCGCTGACCGAGGAGATGCTGCTCGACGCCCCCAGCGGTGATATCTTTGCCTTCAGTCAGAATGCCGGCATGGGCTGGGACCCGAACGAGCTGACACGGCCCCAGTACCTGCTGCTGAGCACACAGGGCGGTATACGCGCTCCGGATGGCAGACCCGTCGCGCTGGGCTACCATACCGGGCATTGGGAGGTCGGTCTCCTGATGCAGGCTGCGGCGGCGGAGCTGCGCTCGAACGGAGCGATCCCTTTCGCGGCCTTCGTGACCGACCCGTGCGACGGCCGCAGCCAGGGCACGACCGGGATGCTCGACAGCCTGCCGTATCGCAATGATGCCGCGATGGTCTTCCGGCGTCTGATACGCTCGCTCCCGACGCGCAAAGGCGTGCTCGGCGTGGCGACGTGCGACAAAGGTCTTCCCGCCATGCTGCTCGCGCTGTCGGCGATGCACGATCTGCCGTGTGTCGTGGTACCGGGCGGCGTCACTCTGCCGCCGGCCTATGGCGAGGATGCCGGCAAGATCCAGACGGTCGGCGCACGCTTCGCCTACGGCGAGATTACGCTGCAGGAGGCGGCCGACCTTGGCTGCCGCGCCTGTGCCACTCCCGGCGGTGGCTGCCAGTTCCTGGGCACCGCCGCCACGGCTCAGGTCGTGTCCGAAGGTTTAGGCCTCGCCGTCCCGCATAGTGCGCTGGCGCCCTCGGGCCAGCCGATCTGGCTCGACGTCGCTCGCCGTTCTGCCCGCGCGCTTCAAGCGCTGGAGGCGCGGGGCATTCCCGTCAAGGAGATCCTGACCCCGGCCGCGATTCGAAATGCGATGGTGGTCCATGCCGCGTTCGGCGGCTCGACCAACCTCATCCTACATATTCCGGCCATCGCTCACGCGGCCGGCCTGCCGCGGCCCACCGTCCAGGACTGGATCGACGTCAACCACGCCGCTCCCCGCATTGTGAGCGTCCTCCCGAACGGGCCCGAGCTGCACCCCACGATCCGTGTCTTTCTGGCCGGCGGCGTGCCGGAGGTGATGCTGCATCTGCGGCGGCTTGGGCTGCTGGACACGAGCTGTCTTACGGCGACCGGCGACACACTCGAGCGCACTCTCGACTGGTGGGAGAGCTCGGAGCGCCGCCGCCGCCTCCGGCAGACTCTGGTCGAACATGACGGGGTCGATCCTGACGACGTGATCTTCTCGCCGGAGCGTGCCCGCGCTCGGGGCGTGACGAGCACCGTCACGTTCCCGCTCGGCAACATCGCTCCGGAAGGCTCGGTGATCAAGAGCACTTCCATCGACCCCAGTGTCGTCGATGCGGACGGCATCTTTCGCATGACCGGCCCGGCCCGCGTCTTTACGACGGAGCGCGGGGCAGTCGCCGCGATCAAACAGCACCAGATTCGCGAGGGTGACGTCATGGTGCTGATCTGCCGCGGTCCCCGCGGCGCCGGCATGGAAGAGATCTACCAGATAACGTCGGCGCTCAAGTACCTGCCTTTTGGCAAGCACGTGTCGGTGGTCACCGATGCGCGCTTCTCGGGCGTCTCAACCGGCGCGTGCATCGGCCACGTCGGGCCGGAGGCGCTCGCGGGAGGGCCGGTTGGCAAGCTGCGCGACGGCGATCTGATCGAGATCGTGATCGACCGTGTGAGCCTCGTCGGAACCGTCAACTTCGTCGGGACTCCCGATGCGCCCTGCGATCCGGTCGCCGGGGCAGCCGTGCTGGCCGCCCGGCCGCCGCGCGGCGATCTCCAGCCCGACCCGGCCTTGCCCGACGACACGCGCCTCTGGGCTGCGCTTCAGCAGGTCAGCGGCGGGACCTGGGGCGGCTGTGTCTACGACGTCGCCGCCATTCTGGCGGCGCTCCACGCTGCCTGACGGAAACCGCGTCGCTTTAAGAGCGCGGAAAAGGAGATACCATGCACGCGATTCAAGTAGCGCAATACGGCGGCCCGGAGGTGCTCAAGTACGTCGAGGCTGCGACGCCCGAGCCGAAGGCGGGTGAGGTTCGCGTCGCGATCGAGGCGGCCGGCGTCAACTTCATCGACATCTACCACCGCACGGGCGCGTATACGGGGCAGCTTCCTCGTATTCTCGGCCAGGAGGCAGCCGGACGGGTTGACGCCGTGGGCGAGGGGGTCGACGATTTCAGGGTGGGCGACAAGGTAGCCTACGCTCTTGGTACGGCATCCTATGCAGACTATGCCGTCATGCCGGCGGCGAAGGTCGTTCCGGTCCCGGAGGAAGTCGATACGGCGACGGCCGCGGCGGCTATGCTCCAGGGCATCACGGCACACTACCTGTCACACAGCACCTACCGCATCCAGCGGGACGACTGGGTGTTGATTCACGCTGCCGCGGGAGGTGTCGGTCTACTCCTCTGCCAGATGGCTAAGCGGTTGGGAGCTCACGTCATCGGCACAGTCTCGACGGATCAAAAAGCCCGCCTTGCGCGGGAAGCCGGCGCCGACGAAGTCATCCTCTACACCCAGCAGGACTTCGTCGCCGAGGCGAAGCGCCTGACCGGCGACCGCGGCGTGAATGCCGTCTACGACTCGGTTGGCAAGACGACCTTCATTGGCAGTCTCGACTGCCTCCGTCCGCGCGGCTATCTGGTTCTCTTCGGCCAGTCGAGTGGTGCCGTAGCTCCGGTCGACCCGCAGCTGCTGAACCGGAAAGGGTCGCTCTTCCTGACACGCCCGACCCTCGGACACTACGTCGCCGACCGCGCCGAGCTGCTCTGGCGCGCAGGCGACCTCTTCAACTGGATTAAGGCCGGCGAGCTCAACGTCCATATCGATCGCACTTATCCGCTCGCAGATGCCGCCCAGGCGCAGCGCGACCTCGAGGCGCGCCGCACCTCGGGCAAGCTGCTCCTCCGGCCTGCCGCGGCCGCGACGTAGCGCTGTAGCCGAGGCATCCCCGCGATCGTCGGGACCGCTACCGATCCCGGCTCGACCGGACGATGCACCACAGGCCGGCGAGGCTTTCGACGAGCCCGAGCAGGACGACAGTGTTTGGCCGGTCGGCGCACGACTGGACGAGGTTCCGCCATGGCTGCCATTTCAGGGCATCGCGCCACAGCAGCATGTGCCGGCGTGGCACAATCAGGCACGTCACTCCATCGCCAAGCAAAAGCTGGCCGGTGATTTCAAGGATGCGTAACCTGTTCATCTGGCTCCTCTCGAATCTATGACTGGCCGTTCAACTCTTTCATACTACGAGACTCGGGAGTTTGCGACAACCGTGCGCGGGCAGACGGTGCGCTTCTTCTCCAAGCCCGGCTTGCCCGGCTGGGATCGTGTCTCCCGCGCTACGCTATTGCTCGCCGACGCGGTGCAGACGTCGCCCGGGGCGCGCGTGCTGATCCTCGGCTGTGGGCAGGGCGCCCTTGGCGTCGCGCTCGGCCGCGCGATCGCGGAGAGCCGGATCGATCTCTCCGACATCAGCTTCGCCGCGTTACAGATGGCCGAGCGAACGATCCACGCGAGCGGCGCCTCCAACGTGGCCGTCGACTACGAGGGTGCCGTCGCGCTCGACAGCGCCGAGTCTTTCGACGTGGTCGCCGTGGAGCTGCCTTCCGCCCGCAAGCTCGCGCGGCGCTGGCTCCTGGAGGCCCACGCGGCGCTTCGACCGGGCGGCGAGCTCTACCTGGCAGGCCCGAACAACGCGGGCATCCAGCCGGCGATTGGGGACGCGCGCGATCTCTTCGGCAACGCGATTGTGCTCGCCTATAAAGCGGGTAACCGGGTCGCTCGTGTGCACAAAGAGGCGCAGGCGGCCCTCCTTCCGGCTTGGGCCGCCGAGCCCGGAATTGCGCCCGGAAGCTGGCACGAGTTCGACGTCAACGTAGGCGGTACGAGCTTCCACCTGCGCAGCCTGCCGGGCGTGTTTGCCTACGACAGGCTCGACGAGGGCACGGCGCTCTTGCTGCCGGCGCTCGAGATCTTGCCAGGTGCCCGTGTCCTCGACGTCGGCTGCGGCTACGGCATTATCGGGCTCGTCGCATCGCGCCTAGGTGCAGCGCACGTCGACATGGTCGACGCCAATCTCCTGGCCGTCGCCTCGGCGCGAGAGAACATCGCGCTCAATGCCCTTGCAAATATCGCGGCATTTCCGAGCGACGTCACGTCAGCCGTGGCGGGCAACCGCTACGATCTGATCGTCAGCAACCCGCCCTTCCACGCCGGAAAAATGGTCGACTACGACGTGGCCGCCACGATCGTGGACGATGCACGGCACCTGCTCAATCCAGGCGGGCGGCTCGTTCTGGTCGCGAACCGCTTCATCCGCTATGATCGGCTCATGCGCGGGCGATATACATCGATCCGCATCCTGGCCGAGACCGGCAAGTTCCATGTTCTCGAAGGCAAGCTCTAACAGGAGCACACCTGGTACTCGCGGCTCTTGCTGCTTACGGCGACAGGCGCTCCATTTCCCAGTCGCCGTTGGCTTGCCTGCGGTAGCGCAGCCGATCGTGCAGGCGGCTGGGACGTCCCTGCCAGAACTCGATCGCCTCGGGGATGATGCGGTAGCCGCCCCAGTGCGGGGGGCGCGGCACCTCTCGATCTCCGTACTCCGCGGCCAGCTCTGCGAGCCGGGCCTCGAGCACCTCGCGCCCGGAGATGACAGCGCTCTGCCGTGATACCCAGGCGCCGAGCCGGCTGCCCACCGGCCGGCTGGCGAAGTAGGCATCCGACTCGTCTGTTGCCACCTTTTCGACGCGCCCCTCGATCCGCACCTGGCGCTCGAGCTCAGGCCAGAAGAAGACGAGCGCCGCGTAGTGGTTTTCCTCGAGCTCGCGGCCCTTCCGGCTCTCATAGTTGGTGTAGAAGACGAAACCGCGCCGGTCGAAGCCTTTCAGCAGTACCATACGCGCGGAGGGCCGGCCATCTGCCGTTGCCGTCGACAGAGTCATGGCATTCGGCTCCCAGAGATCCGACGCGAGTGCAATCTCGAACCAGGCCCGGAACTGTTCGATAGGATCGGCAGCCGCTTCGGCCTCATGCAGCCCCTGAAGCGCGTATTCGCGGCGGAGATTGGCGATTGGAGCTGGTGTGTCGTCTGGCGGTAGGCCTGCCGCTCCACTTTGGGAGCTATCTGTTGTAGCCAAGGAGCCCTCCTTCTCTTAAAACATTACAGGACGAGCCGCATGTCGTATGACTCGTCTACGACCGGCATCCTAAGCTCGCACAAAGCGCAGGCCACGCTGCTCTCGACCGGCTCGAGCGCAAATCGGACCGCTACATCCCGTACCATGCCAAGCGCCTCGTGTGCCGCCGCCGCTATGAGGCCAGGTAGAGCTTCGACGCTTACGCCCGACTTCCAGTTAAGGAACAACGGCCGTAGGAGGGCCGCGTCTCCGCCGGACGGGGCACGCGCCAGGGAGAATATCAAAGCAAGCTCGCGATCTCCGTCGATCAATCGCACGATGCGGCCGCCCGGGTACGCGAGCAGGGAGGCCAGGCTTCGGCCCCAGCATGGCTCAGGTTCGGACAGCTGTGCTCTGGAGTAGGCTGTGATCAGCTGGGCGGTTGAGCCGGCGACGATGCTCCAACCTGGAGGGAGCTTGACCGCATGAAGACCCATCTCCTCTCCACCCGCGGCAAAAGAGAGATAGCTCCGGGTGCGCTTGAAGCCCAGGCGGGCGAAGAGCGTGCGTGCGTCCCTCCGGCTAGCCGCAACGTCGAGCTCAAGCTCATGCGTTCCGGCTCGCTCCAATTCCTCGATCACGGCCTGTATCATCCGGCTGCCGATGCCGCGGCGTCGATAGGCGGGGGCAACCGCTACCTCGTAGAGCCAGCCGCGATCCGCACGTCGTCCTGCGAGTGCGATTCCGATCGGATTTGAGCCATCGTACGCGACAACACTTGCACTCAAGTCGATGCTTTGTACTCGACATAGGAGCTCAAGCCTCTGCGTCGATCGTTTGACGCCACCTCCCCGGGCAGCTGCCTGAGCTTCTGCGAGCTCGTTCATGCTCAGGTAGAGCGCGCTGCGTATTGTAATTGCCATATACGCCTTTCCACCGTCCGGCCGGGAGCCAGTATAGGCCGACCGCCAATATCAGGCGAAGCATTCTCGGGCACAGACCCAGGTGATGATTACACTTGTGCCCCGCTGGTTCGCCCAGTCCCTCTGTGTCGGCGCAAAACTGGTAAGACATGGTTCAGCGCTGCTTGACAGTTTGTGCACTGGAGGTCGAGGCTTCAGCCGGGCTCTGCGCAGCTTACCGGTGGAAGTCCCGACCTCCAGATTGTCAATCGCACAGCGTCTGGCTTGTGCCATGCTTGAGAGACATTATTGAGCTTGGGATGTACGCAGCAGATCGAGGAAGGCACGCGGGCTGAGGATAGTGACGCCTTGGTAGGTACCCAGATCTTGCAGCTGCTTGTCTCCGGTGACCAGATAGTCTGCCTGGCTACTCATGGCTGTCGCGAGGATCAGATCATCTGTGCCGAACCCGGCGGCTAGGCCATTCGTATCAACGACTGCCGCGATCACCGCGGCTGGGCGTCAACTTGTCGCTCGCGGTTCTCCGCTCGCACCTGCTCGATCGCGTGGGTGACCTCGCGCACAATGTCCTCAGGTGGCACGTCTTTGAAGGCTTCCCGCATTTCGTCCAGGATGTCGAAATCCTTCATCCGCGCTTCAGAGGCTTTCATGACCTGTGTCATTGGTTCACGCTCGTGCATCTCACTTCCGCCTCACATGAAGTCACAACCTATTTTCCGCTACCCCTGACCTGGGGTTAGCCAGAGGGACGGGAGAGTTCTAAGATGTCCCAAATCTGCTGTTGGACTGGACGTAGGCGCGGATAATGCACTTCCTCCACACCATCGCCACGCCGCACCAGCACCAA
>JBBSGA010000218.1:0-10449 GCA_038254585.1 Chloroflexales bacterium
GCTTGTGACAAGCTTGGAACACCGTACTGCTGCTCCGGCGATGGAGCTGGAACGCCCCAGTTTTTAGCACAAATGTCTAATCTAACATTGTCGAACTAATGGCGGACAATCTAGCATAGACCGGCCCAAAGTCAAGGCGCGGCGCCTTGCACTGCCTGCGAGCGGGCATATTGCTCCCAGGCAGTCGCCGTACACGTGGCGCGTCGACGGGGGCTCTACGGCACAAGCGTTACCTTGATCGAGCTGTCGCCGGTAGCAACGGTGTCGATGCCCTGCTGGAATGCTGTGAGCGGCAGCTGGTGGGTGACGATGTGCTCCATCGGGAGCAAACCCTTCTCGAGCATATCGATCGCGATTGGGTAGCAGTATGGTCCCAGATGCGAGCCATGAATATCCAGCTCCTTTGTATCGCCGATGATCGTCCAGTCGACCGTAACCGGCTCGCGCATCACGCTAAACTCGACAAAGGTGCCAAGCTTACGGATCATATGGAGGCCCTGCTCGACCGCGGCCGGATGCCCCGTCGCCTCGATATAGACATCGCAGCCATAGCCTTCGGTGAGCTTGCACACCTCGTCGATCACATCCGTCTCGCGCGGATTGAGGCCCATATCTGCCCCGCAGGCCTTGGCAACCTCCAGCCGGTTGGCGTCGAGGTCGAGCGCGATCAGGAGCCGCGGATGCTTGAGGTGCGCCGCCGCGATCATACCCAGTCCCAGCGGACCTGCTCCGGCGATGACGACCACATCCTCGAAGCCGATATTACCGCGCTGCACCGCGTGGATCGAGCAAGCCAGCGGCTCGATGAAGACGGCATGCTCGACCGGGATCGACTTCGGCACGCGGTAGTTGAGGGCGTTGCGCGGGAAGAGCATGTACTCCGCCATCGCGCCGAAGGCTTTCTGGCGAAAGCCGTAGATATCGTGAGGCTGGCACATCCAGTACTGCCCGCGCCTGCAGTAGCGGCACTCCCAGCATGGGACAATCTGCTCGGAGACGGCAAGGTCGCCAAGTGCGAGGCTATATTTGGCGCCCGCCCCGTCGCCGAGAGCGACCACCTCGCCTACGAACTCGTGCCCCGGGATGACCGGCGGCTGGCAGTATCCCTGCCGGTGCTCGTCACCCCAGAAGAGCGGCGCGCCTGTATAGCATTTCAGATCGCTGGCGCAGATCCCGACCGAGCGGACGCGGATCACGACTTCCTCCGGGCCGGGCCGGGGTACGGCACATTCTTCGATCCGGTAATCGCGTGGTCCATGGCAGACGACTGCTTGCATGGTCCTGGGGAGCGGCTCACTGCTCTCGTACGTCATCGCTGCTATCCTCCTTCGGGGAACGCTCGGGTGTTGGTCAGCGCTACATTATCACACGCAGCAGTTTTTACAAATGGTCGCCGCCTCCATCCGCTACGTCTGTGGGGCGAATCGTCGACGGTGGCGTTTGAAGCTGGCGCGGCCCGGCCGTGAAGCGAGGCTGTCCCGTCGCCGCTCGACGCATGCGACGCAGACGAAGGTCAGGCGCTCGCTCGCCGGTGGCCTGTTACGGCTGTGCAACCTCTGCTGGCCGATCCAGCCATGCACGCCAGCGCGTCTCAGTCTCGGCCAGCGTCGTGCCCAGCGTCCCGGCGTAATCGGCACTACCGGCCTGGCGTCCGCTTCCACTGGCATAGAGCCGGTCGAGGACCGCCGGCCCGTAGGTAAGCCGCAGCCACTCGATATACGCGGCCCACTCATAGTAAAGCTGGTTGAGCGAATCGGTCGTGCTGCCACTGGGCTCGGTCGCAAGCGGGACCAGCCGGCCGGCATACTCGCGGGCGACGAAATCATGGAAGCTCGTGTAGTGGCCGAGCCAATATCGTCCGGCGCCCCAGGTCGCCAGCCCTTCGCTGAGGATCACGTCGGCCCTGAGGTGCGGAGCGCCGTAGTGGTCGTGTGCCAACTGGTGCACGACCTCATGCGCGAGGACGTTGACCGCGCGCCGAGACGGCGTATGCGGGCAAGTGTAGAGCATCAGTGTACGCACGTCGGTGTAGGCGACTGCGTCCAGGCCGCATGCCTCCTTCCTACGGTCGAAGACGACGTTGACCGGCCGGGCCAGCTGCATCCCCGTTCGCTGCTGTACATAACCTACGGCTTCTTCGAGGTCGCCGGCTAGCGCCGCGGCAGCCGGCGCGTCATAGGATCCCTGGCTCACGTAGATCCGCATGTTCGCGGTGGTCGCTGCCGGCTGGCGAGTACCGCCACCCACCGCCGTTCCGGCCGGCCGCTGAGCCTCGAACTCTCCCTGCAGCGGCGCGGGACCACGAGCTTCTTTGGCCACATCAGGCGGCGCAAGAACACCCGCTCCGGTGTGACCCCGGACGGCGAGAAGCATCGCGACCAGGGCGAGCACGATAACGATCGGCAGCCACCTGCTCCTGCCTGAGTTCTCAGGATGTAGCGCGGCCATCGGGCCGGCCTCAGTCGCTCCTGACAGGGATTATCCAGCCGCGCCGAACGGCGATCTCGAGGAGCAGGAGCACGAGCGCTGCGCCGGCCGGCCAAGGCCAGAGCGGCAGCGGCGCGCGCGCCGGGGGTGCCGCGAAGGCCGTGGCGGCGCCTTCCGGTGAGTCGAGCACGGATCCGCCCGTCGTCTTGGCGATCCGCTGGAGGAGGCGCGGGTCCGACCCGCTGCCTGCGAACTCGGCCGCGTAAGGCTCGCTCCACCCGGCCAGCGACTGAAGATGCTGGTCGCCTTTTTCGAGCGCCGCCGAGAGCCGATAGGCACCCGGCTGTAGCCCCGCGCCTGGGATACGTCCCTCGTATCGTCCCGGCGCAACCTGCTTCAGTGCTAACGTCTGCTCCACCCCGGCCGGGTCGTCGATGCGGACTGCGACGTTCGCCAGATCCAGCGGCGCCCCGGCCGCGTCGCTCGCTTCTGCGACGACCCGGGCGCCGGTGCTGTCCGGCTCGATCCGCGCCTGGAGTGGCCCGGTAGTCGGATCCGGGAACGTGTAGGCCAGTACCTGTGTCCAGAAAGTGGAGCTATCTTGCCATGTCTGCCACGTCCCAGCCCATTGCTCGCCAGCGTCCGAGGTCCATGCTAGCGCCCGGCCCAGGCCATACTGCCACCCGGCGAGGATCGCATCGCCTTCCGGCGCCTCCAGAATCAGATCGGCGCTCGGCTTCAGCGTCGTGGCGACGTAGCCGCCGAGCAGCGGGATACGCCGTGGGACGAAGCCACGCATCGTCGGATGGGCCTCGCTTCCGGCCTGGGCATGCGGTTGTGGATGGACTTCGCCCTCGACCTTAGGGTCTTCCCGCGCGATTTCGGTTTCCTTGAGCGTGAGGCGCGGGAGATCTTGCGGATCAGCTGCGAAATGGTAGCGCCCCGCGCCCTTATCCGCCAGCCGCTTGAGCAGCTCCGTGTCCGCGTCATCGCCGATCGCGATCGTCGAGAGCGTGACCCCTGCCCGGCGCGCTGCCGCTATAAGCTGATCGTAGCCCTGGTCGTTGGCGTACGATCGCCCGTCAGTCAGCAGCACGGCATGTTTCGCAATCGTCCCATTTGCACCCTGGGCGATCAGTTGCGGGAGCCCCGTGGCGAGGGCCTTGTAGATATCGGTGCCCCCACCAAACTGGATGCGCGCGATGTTGTCCTGAATCTGGCTCAGCGTCGCGCCTTCGCCGATATTGGTGAAAGGAACGATCCAGCTTGTCTCCGTATCGAAGACCAGAACTCCCAGCCGATCGTTCGGCACCAGCGCCTGTGTCGCCGCGATCGCGCCGCCCTTTGCGAGCTCGAGCTTACTTGTGCGTGGATCCGCGCCGTACATGCTGGCAGAGCGGTCGATGATCAGGAGCAGGGCGACGGCCTGCCGCTCGCGCCGGGGTGGTGGGCTCATATCGACCGGTAGGACATCCTCGAGCGGCGTTCCTTTGTAGTTGCCGAGGCCGTAGCTATTTGCGCCGCCGAGTGCGAGCAATCCGTGGCCGAGCGACCGGACAAATTCACGCAGCGTCGACTGTTGGTCGAGCGTCAGCGAGTCCGCGGAGACATCCTGGAGCACGACCGCGTCGAAGCGCTCTAGCTCCGAAAGTCGGCGGGGAAGATCCGCCGGCCGGCGCGCTTCGCTTTGAATACCACCCCGCTCCAGCAGATCGCGGAGGCGGGCCGCGCTGTCGGGCACACGCTCGATCACCAGCACGCGCGGTGGTGGCCCCACGACCGTGGCGCGCTCGAGGATGTTATTCTCGGCGTGCGCGTCGTCGACTTGCAGGGTCGCGCTGAAGCGATGGACGCCGCTGCGCCCCGCCGTTCCGGCAAATGGGATACTGTTGCGCCCCGGCCGTAGCTCTACCGGCTGCGCCGCGGACGGCTCGTCGTCCTGCTTGAATGCCAATGTCGCGGTCATCGGCGCAGTGGCTGCGACGATGACCTCCCCTCGAAAGCTCTGCGCCTCACGCAGTCCGGCTGGGACGACGATCTCCGCCACGCGTGCGTCCGGCCGCTTGTCGGCTGGCAGCGGCAGTACGTCGACCGCGATACCCTGAGCCCGAAGATCGGCGGTTGCCACCTCGACACCTGGCGTCGTCGCATCGCCGTCGGAGATCATAAGCACGCGGCCCCCGCCAGCCTTGAGCAGCCCGCCCGCGAGCCGGAGTGCGCCGGCAATATCGCTGGCGCTTCCGTCGACGTGCGGCATGGTGGCATCCCGCGCCACCACCACGTCGCGCCCAAACGCCGCGACCGTCGTCTGTTTGGTCCCGTGACGGCTGGCGATGTCGCGTGCCGTTTGCCATGCGCCTGCAACCCGCTCGGCGGGTATGCTGGCAGAGGCGTCCACAAGGACAAGCAGGGCGGGTGGCGCCGACGTTCCCGGGCGAGCCGGATCTGCCAGTGCCACGATCAGCGCCGCGAACAGCAAAGCGCGCAGTACAATCGCGGGCCTCCGCGTGAAGCCCCGCCAGGCGAGCAGCCCCGTGGCGAGCAGCAGGGGGAGTAGAAGCCAGAGCAGGTGTGGGCTGCGCAAGGTCATGCCGGCCTCCGTATGCCTGGAACGGGTCGAGGGGCGCGGCGCCGGCGCCGATCGCGGCGGTGAAGGTAGAGCCACTCGATCATCAAGACGATGAGCGCAGCCGCAAGGAGCTCACGCCAGAGCTCGTGCCCTGCTTCGCGCTCGACCGCCGCGATAGTCGCAGAATCCGCGGTAATGGCGGGCCGCTCGCGGGACCGGAGATCGGACTCGTCCGCGTCGAGCGCATTGACCGCCACCGCGGCATTATGCTCGGCCAAGCGATAGACGCCCGGCGTCGCCAATATGCTGCCGGCCGGAACTGTCGCCCCTGCCGGTGTGACCATCGCTTCGGGTGCCGGCTGGCCGAGCCGGAGATCGTCGCCTGTACGCTGAAGCAGGGTGTCGAGCGTTGCAGCCGTCAGAAGCGGGAAGGCCAGCCGCCCCTGGAGATTGCTGTCGACCGGATCGAAGGTCCAGATCGTCCGCGGCTGCCCATCAAAGATGCCGCCGAGGATCAGCGACGTGTCACCCGCGGCCAGAAGGGTTGCTCCCCACGCGGGTAGCTCAACCACCTCGGCACGTGTGACGCGTACCGCCGTGAGGTCGATCGCGGCGAAGCGTCGATCGGAGGCGACGTCGGGACGCAGATCGCGCTTGATGCCACCTACCTTAAGCAGGCCGTTTGTCTGTGGCGGCGCGACGATGAGCGTCGGAGTGTTCGGCAGGGTCTGTGGGATGAAGCCCGAGAAAATGACGAGGTTCGCGGCCGGATCCGGGTGGTAGGCCGCAGGTGTCGCCAGAGTCAGATCGAGCCCGGGCTGCGCACGCAGGGCGCGCTCGAGCGGCGTAGGACCTGCACTGATCAACTGGACCCGGCGGGTTGCGCCACCCGACAGTACCACCGAGGCACTATCGTCGATCGGTGCCAAGTCACTTCCTGTCAGCCGCGCCTCGGCGATTCGTGCTCCTGCGGGCAGCGGCCAGCTCCACTCCGCCTCTGCCCCCGGCTGCAAGCGCATCGGCTCTCGCTGCACCACCGTCCCATCTAGCGAGAGCTGCAGGGTGCGTGCAACTGGCTGCGTGGCAAGGTTGGCGACCCGCGCATAGAGTTGCTGGCCCGCCTGACGCGAGGGTCGCGCGGCGAAGGCGACGATCGCGACGTTATCGGCCGCGGCGCCGAAGGTCCGCCACTCGAGGTCGCCCGTCACAGTCAGCGGGCCACTTGCCCGCGCTCTCGCGCCAAAAGCCGGATCGGTCAGCACGACATAGTGCGCCGGCAGCACTCGTCCGTCGTCCGGCTTCGCCGCTGCCTGCGCCAGATTGAGCGCCGCTTGGAGATCGCCATCCGGGCCGGCGGGTGTCATCGTGGAGAGCGCCGTGCTCAGCGCCGGCGCCGCCGCGATCCCCCCGAGGCCGGCGAGTCCCGGGGTAGGACCGAGCACGACAAGGCCGATCCAGTCGCCGTTGCGTGCCGCGCTAAAGATCTGCTTTGCCGCGGCCTGGGCCGCGGCAAAGCGGGTCATATCGCCGGACAGACCGGCGTCGGCCGTGGCCATGCTCGTAGAGGTATCGAGGACGACGATCGTGCTGACCGGCTCGAAAGCGCCTCCCTTGAGCAGTGGGCGACCGAGTGCGACTGCGAGAAGCGCGGCGGCGAGCAGATGGAGCAGCAAGAGCAGAGTTAGTGGGAGCCGGCGCGGCTTGCGCTTGACGGGCGCGGGCGTCGATTGCCACAGCTCGAGCGAGGGCACACGCACGCGGCGGCGCCGCTGGCGTACGAGGTGCAGTACGATTACGGCTGGCAGTGCGAGTAGCCCGAGCAGGCCGAGCGGGACCAGAAAGCTCAACGCAAGACCCTTCGTGCCTGGAGGTAGGGCAGTATAGCGCGCTCCAGCGGCATCTCAGTTGTGATCCGGGCATAGCTGGCGCCCCGCCGAGTACAGGCGCTGCGCAGCCCGTCACACCAGCGCTCGACCGCGGACACGTATTCGTCCACACCATCCCAGCCGGTCTGGAATGCGAGCCGCGCTCCGGTCTCGCTGTCGATCATCTCGACATCTCCCATCGGCGCTGGCGCTAGCTCGTCAGGATGCAACACATGCAGCAGGAGTACCTGCCAGCGGGGTAGCTGGAAATAGTTGAGCGCCGCGCCCGGCCCCTCGATCAGACTCGTGTTGTGCCACAGGTCGGACACGACGACCAGCAGGCCGCCTCGCTCCGCGTGGGCGAGCTCGCGCAAACGCTCCGAGGCAGTAAGCGTGCCGGCTGCATGTAGGCCGTCGAGGTAGCGTAGTAGGCTTGCACCATGCTGCCGTCCGCTGCCAGGTCCCCACGACGGGGAGCCTGCCTCGGGCCCCCCTCCAAACGAGGCGACCTGGAGATGATCGCCGCTTGCCAGGGCAATGTAGCCAATCGCTGCGGCAAGCAGACGCGCATAGTGGATCTTGTTGTTGTCGCCCGTGCCCCAGTCCATCGACGCACTGCAGTCGAGAAGCACCAGGACTCGGATGTCCTGCTCGGCTTCGCCCAGCTTCAGATGCAGATCGTCGAGACGCGCGTAGGCATTCCAGTCAACATAGCGCAGGTCGTCGCCGGTGGTATACGGCCGGTGGTCGGTAAACGTCGGCGCCGGCAGCCGGCGGCGGCTTGGATGCGCGCCGCTGAGACCGCCGCGCAGCCCACGTGATGCCACCATGGTCATCCGCTCGAGGCGCCGCAGCAGGCGCTCGTCGAGCAGCGTGCGCGGCTGCTCAGGCCCGCGTCTAGTGGGACGGCGAAAAATATCTCTGAACCACATCGCGGTACTCTGGAGGAATACGGAGCGGATCGGCCTCGCCACTCAACGGGGTATCGGAGCCGCCGTCCACGGCGGCTCCGGCCGATCCAGCGGCCCGTGTCCCCCCCGCGTCGAGCTGCACCGTCGGGCCCTGTGGACCGGTTGCGGAGGTTCGCGGCCCACCGTTATCTGGGGACGGCGGGAGCGGCATGGCCTCACCCGCGGCGGAAGGTGGGGAGGTCGCGCCGCCCCGACTCTCGCCTCCCAGATTGTTGCCCGCGCCCCCACTTGCACCTGGTGCGGGACCGCCGCCTGCGCCCGCGTCTCCGGCCTGCCCCTCCTGCCCGGCTGAGTTTTGGCCGGCTCCGCTTCCGCCATTCGCGGCTGCGGGCCCGCGTTTGCCAAGCTCGTCGACCAGGCCCGCCAGGTCTTGCAGCGCACCGGCGGCCGCCTCCTGCCGGCCTTGCAACGCGCCGGCATCACGCTGCAGGCGGTCTGCCCGGTCAGGCTGCTTGCTGGCCAGTCGATCTGCCGCGCCTTTGAGCCCCGACGACAGGTCTCGGCGCGCCTCGGGGGAAAGCTGATCCGCCTTGTCGGCCAGCTCGCGTAGCTTCGAGGCGGCCGTATCGGTATCACCCCGGTCCAGGGCGTCGGCCGCCGGTCGTCCGGCCCCACTATCGCGCAGCCCATCGGCAATTGCCGCGGCCGCCTCACGATCCTCGGGGGTCATCGCTCCCGGGCCGGCGCTATCGTTACCCGCCACCGGCACGGCCGTGGCATTCGGCGTGCGCTCCGGCTCGGCGGTCGCCGGCGCCGGCAGCGGCTGGATCGCGATCGGCGCTACCATCGCAATCGCGCTCCAGCGTCCCGCGATCACGAGTCCAACCGCGATCAATCCGACGGCGAGCAGCATCTCGACATCACGCACTGGGAACAGCGGTCGGGCCCGCACGCGATTTCGTAGGGCGTAGGTGGCCAGCATCGACTGCTCGATGAGCCGCTGCTCCACCGGGCCATAAGAGGAATCGGGTGCTTGAGAACGTCGCGCTACCTCGAGACCCGTGGCTAGGAGCTCATGGAGCTGGAAGTATCGGTCATACCCGCGCGCGAGCCTAAGCACCGACGGGCTCGACCACCAGCCCACGGCGACCACGGTGGCGAAGACGAATGCGCCGGGAAAGACAAAGATGGGCCAGCGCACGTTATACCCGACCAGCCGCACGGCTAGCCCGGCGGCGACGACGGCAAGGCCGAGCCAGAGCCCGCGCACGACGATGCGCAGACGCTTCCGGCGCCGCACCGTCCGTTGTAGCCTTCGCGCTTCGCGCTGAAGCTGCAGCGGCGCTCCGTCGCGGGCTCCTGGGTCGATCTCTTTTGCCAACCTGCTCACTCGCCCAACATTCTCCCGGTACGGCTGCCGTCGCGTAGCCTATGTTTCCCGGCTGAATCTATGCAGCCTCCATCGCCGATCATGTAAACGGTAGTGCCAGCCGGCGCTCTTTATACCTGCGCCGGCTGCTCCAGGCAATCAATAGTCCCCCGCTGGCCAGGCATGTCATAGCGAGAAGACGCTCGCCGCGCGCAATCAGATCGAGCGTCTGGCGTGCCTGAGCCGCCCGCGCCTCGTCGCCGAGCTCGCTGAAGGTCTTATACGCCCCGAGCAGCTGCTGCTGAGCAGTCCGAACCTGTAAGTGGCGCAGCAAGTCTCCCGCCGTCGCCTCCCGTTCTTGGGCTTCAAGGCCGTGCCCTGCCAGGGATGCATACTCGCCGGCCGCCGCCTGGGCTGTGAGGCCCAGTGCAGCAAGCTGCTTCTGCCCAGCCAGGCCCGCGTCACTGGCCGCTTGGTAATCGCCGCGCACGAGCGCCTCGCGTGCATCGGTCGCCAGCTGTATCGCGCGCTGCCCGGCCTCGGCGCGGGCCAGCAGACTCTGGCCGCGCGCGATCGACGTCCCATCTCCACTTGATTGCAGCGCATCGAGCATCGGCCGCAGCTTACGAATCGCCCCCGCGTAGTCGCCCTGCGCTACCATTCGTTCGGGCTCCGCGAGGTCCACCGGCCCGCGATCATTGCTCGCCCCTTGCGGGCTTCGATACCCCTTGTTGATGAACTCCGGAAGCTGTGCGCGCCAGTCGCCCTCGAGCGTGTCGGGCGGTACGCCGTAGACTGACTCGAGCGCGCCGCGGTAGCCGCTTGCCTCCTTCATCGCCTCGACGAAGAATCGGAAGCGCTCGATGCCGTTCCGGTGAATCAGAAATGCGACAATCGTGAGGCTCTCCGGGTAGCCCACCTGCGGGTCGGAGTAGGTGACCCCCGGCTGATTGAGCTCGGCCCAGCTCAGGAGCCGGTTTTCGGCGACGATCTGGCGCATAAGCTGCATCTTAGCCTCAAGCTGCTGGCTCGGGTGCTCGGCGTACTGCGCGATGCCTTCCTGCCATGGCGTCGTCAGATGCCCTTCGGAGAGATCTGCCGCGATGATGTGCGTGAGCTCATGGCGGATGTTGTTCTGGATTTCGCCGGCGGTTTCTCCCGCCGTCTGCGGAATCGCAACGCTGATTTCGCGTCGGCCTGTATGCGCATGCGCGATCACCCCCGGCAGCTTCGCCGCAAGTGGATTGGCCTGGTAGTAGAGATCCATCGTGGGGTAAAGGCGTAGGACGATCGGGGGTACCGGACGGA
>JBBSGA010000219.1:0-10427 GCA_038254585.1 Chloroflexales bacterium
ATCATCATGACCTCGAATGTTGGAACCGACGAGATCCGCGCGGGCACGCTTGGCTTCACCCGGCGAGTCCCGGGTGAGGTAGACCGGATCGATCTGACCACGATGCGCAAGAAGGTCGACGACGGCTTGAAGAAAACCTTCCGGCCGGAATTTCTCAACCGCATCGACGAGACGATCATCTTCCACGCGCTGACGATGGCCGATCTCACGCGGATCGTCGAGCTCGAGGCGCGCGAGGTCATCGAGCGACTCGGCGAGCAGTCGATCACGCTTGAGCTCACGCCTGCCGCTAAGGAGCTGCTCGTTCGTGAGGGCTATGACCCGATCTATGGCGCGCGGCCGCTGCGACGGACGGTCCAGCGGCTGGTCGAAACGCCGCTCTCACGCTCGCTGCTGAAAAATGAGTTCGTGGGCGGCGATGTCGTCGTCGTAGATGTGGACGGCGGCCGGCTGACCTTCACCCACCGTGAAGCACTTCAGCTTCAGGAGAAAACGCCGGCCGAGCCGGCCAAGGCGTAAACCGCCGGCCGAGACGTCGAGCACGGGCGCAGTGCCCGTGCTCGACGCATTTAAGGCGTCACTCGGAAGCGGTGCGGCGGCGATGTGCTGGCGAAAGGGGGCGCTCGAGATGAATAAATCTTTAAGGTGCGATACGGTACCTGATACCCGTCTAACAGTTTCGTAACAATACCGGTGATGACCGCGATTGGGTACTAGCGCGATCGATGCTCAGAGAGTAGTATCCAAGCGACGCCCCCTTACGTAGTATATGGTAAAGGGGCTGAGGTTGAGATTCGGAAACCGGCAGCATTTACACATGTAGGGGAGCCGGGCGCGCAATGGGGCACGCCGGCAAGCTCGCGAGACAATGGAGCCTAATTCATGGCGCAGCGCGCAGCATCGTTTCGACCGCGGTTCGACAAGGTTGTTGGACGCTACCTCAACCCGCTCCCGCGCACTATCGCTCGCACCGGCCAGCCGATCCTGCTCGACGGCACCTGGCAATTCGAGCTCGACCTCGTCAACCGAGGACTTCACGAGCACTGGGAGGCCGGCCACGGCTACGCGGGTACCGCCAGCTGGCCCGGCTCGATCGAGAGCCACCTGGCGGCTGGTCATGAGCAGCCCTGGGACGACGAAGTAGTGGCCTGGTATGAGCGTACCTTCGAGCTTCCGCTCGAATGGGCCGGCGAGCTCGTGCAGGTCACCTTTGGTGCCGTCGGGTACGAGACGCGCGTGTGGCTCAACGGCACGCTCCTCCAGACGGTCGAAGGCGAAGACGCCCACGTCGGCGAGTACACCTCCTTCTCGTACGAGCTGCCCGCTGAGCTGCTGCGCCCGACCAACCGGCTTACCGTCCGCATCGCCGACTCGCTGGACGCCGAGATCCCGCGCGGCAAGCAGGCGTCGCGGATCTACAAGCGCGGCGGTATCTGGTACCAGACGAGCAGTGGTCCGGTGCGATCAGTCTGGCTGGAGGTGGTCGAGCGCAACCGCCTGCGCTCAAACTTGGGCGTCGAAAGTCAGATCGAAAGTAACGTCGTCACCTTCGATCTGACGACGCGGATCCACGACGCGGGGCATTATACCCTGAAGGTCGTCGTCCAGCCCGCCGACGGCGATGCGATCCTCGTCGTGCGCGAGTGGCCGCTGGAGCTGGAAGAGGGGACAAAGCATCAGAAGGTGGCGGTCGTCGTTCCGGATGCCCACCTGTGGTCGCCGTCGTCGCCGGTGCTTTATCGCGTAACGGCTCAGCTTGTCGGCCCGGATGGAGGTGTCTCGCAGATCGGCGCCCGCTGGGGCATGCGCAAGATCGAGGCGCGCGGCCAGTACATCTTTCTCAATAACGAGCCGATCTACCTCGACGGCATCCTCTACCAGCCGGCCGAGGCAACCTGGGAGCAGATCAAGCTGCATCTCGAGGCGATGAGTAAGCTGGGCTGTAACCTGGTACGGATCCATATTGCCGGTATCGACCCGCGCATGTACGACTTGGCGGACGAGCTTGGCATGCTGCTCTGGGTCGAGATCCCGAGCCCCCACTCCTCCAGTGAGCGCAGCCGTGAGAACCACTGGGCCGAGCTCCGGCGCATGGCAGGCGTCATTCGCTCTCATCCCTCGGTTGTGATCTGGAGTATGTATAACGAGGACTGGGGGATTCAGGATATCGCGACCAACGCGGATACCCGGGCCTACATCGCGCGCTGCCGGGCCTACGTGAAGCTGCACTGCCCCCAACTGCTGCTGGTAGATAACGACGGCTGGCGCCACGTGTCGATCAATGGAGCGCTCCAGTCGGATCTCCTGACGGCCCACATCTATCAGAACGAGCTTCAAGCATGGGAGCAAGCGCTGGACCGGCTCGGCAAGGGCGATGTGAACGTCACGGCCGAGGCGCTCATGGTCGGCGACCCGTTCTTCTACGAAGGGCAGGTGCCACTGGTCGTCTCGGAGTGGGGCGGCTTCGGCTTCGAGAACTACGGCGGCCCGGCGGGACGTGACGCGCGTGCGATGCAGATCCGCGCCTACAAGCAGACGATGCGCCAGCGGCCGATCGCCGGCGATGTCTATACCCAGGCGACCAATGTCGAGGACGAGCGCAACGGCCTGATCGATTTCGCAAGCGGCAAGCTGCTGGTCCCGGCCGGCATCCTCCGCACGCGGAAGCTGAAGCCTAGGAGCTAGTCGCCCTGGATGTCCTGAGCATCGGCCATTCTACCCGGACGCTCGAGGAGTTTCTGGAGCTGCTCGTACCGCACGGGATCCACACGCTGGCCGATGTCCGGCGCTTCCCTGGATCGCGGCGCTACCCGCAGTTCGGTCCCGCGCAGCTACCTGCCGCGATCGAGGGCGCCGGTATCCGGTACATCCATCTTCCGCAGCTCGGCGGGCGACGCCCGCCGCTGGCCGAGTCGCCCAATACAGGGTGGCGCAATCCAAGCTTCCGGGGCTACGCCGACTATATGTTGGCGAAGGATTTTGGCGCGGGACTCGATACGCTGCTGGCGTGTACCGAAGAGGGTCCGGTCGTGATGATGTGCTCGGAGGCGGTCTGGTGGCGCTGCCATCGGCGCATAATTGCCGATGCGCTCTACGTGCGCGGGATCGTCGTCGAGCATATCATGCGACCGGGTGCGACGCATCCCCACGAGCTCACCTCCTTTGCGCGCGTCGAAGCGCTGCACGTTACTTACCCGTGAGCCGTTCCGGACTACTCCAGGACGATCTCCCCGCTCTTCCCCCCGCGCTTTTCTGCCAGCCGGATGTCGGTGATGCGCATGGCACGGTCGACCGCCTTGCACATATCATAGATCGTCAGAGCAGCGACCGAGACCGCCGTCAGCGCCTCCATCTCTACGCCCGTCTTGCCGGTCGTCCGCACCATCGCCTCCAGCTCGAGCCCGCTGCCGGACGCGTCAGGATGAATCTCGACGGCGACGCGCCCGAGCATCAGCGGGTGGCAGAGCGGAATGAGCTCGCTGGTGCGCTTGGCGGCCATGATGCCTGCGATGCGCGCGGTCGCGATGACATCGCCTTTGGCCGCCTCGCCCGCCACGATCATGGCCAGGGTTGCCGGCTGCATACGCACGGCACCGCGCGCGATGGCCTCGCGCGCAGTGTCCGGCTTCTCGCCCACGTCTACCATATGTGCTTGGCCGCGCTCGTCGAGGTGCGTCAGGCGTGGCTCATCCGGCATACCCGCTCCTCTCACGCTGCCGCCCGCATCTGATCCTGCTTGGGATTCCGCCGGTGGAGCCACAGCACCACGGTGGCCGCGATCACCAGCATGATCACCTGGAGAGTTGTCGACTCCCAGGTCGGATAAAGACCGATAACGCCCACCGACGGGAGATAGCCGCTCGTGCTGGCCGGAAGGACGCCCGCGACCTGCAGCGCATGGATGCCCGCGCCGATGAACTTGAAGCCGAGGTAGAAGATCAGCAGGCTGGTGATCTGGAAGAACGGCCGCAAGGGCAGGCGCCGTCCGAGGACCATGATCGCGATCCCGGCGATGGCAAGGATCGCCATGGCGATCAAGAGCCCGATCCAGAGGTCGCGCTGCGCAATCGAGGGTGCGATACCAATGTAGAAAAGGGTTGTCTCGGCACCTTCGCGAAAGACCGCCAGGAATGCCAGCGTAGCCAGCGAGAAGAGGCTACCCGTAGCCAGGGCAGCGCTCGTTTTCTCGCGGATATAGCGCTGCCAGCCCTGGATCTGTGTGCGGCGATGCAGCCAGAACGAGACATAAAAGAGCATCACGGCCGCGACCAGTCCGGTGATTCCCTCGATCACCTCGCGGTTCGCGCCGGTGATCACGCTACTGAAGAAGCGCTGGATCAGAATCGCGCCGAGGATGCTCACCAGGACGCCCGCGATTCCGCCACCCCAGATCCATATCCGTTTGTCGGCGTTACCTGACTTCTGGAGGAAGGCCAGGAGCGCCGCGATAACCAGCAGCGCCTCGAGCCCCTCGCGCAGCAGGATCGCGGCGGCGTCGAAGATCCCGTAGCTCAAGCTCTCGGCCACGAAGGGCTCGAGGCCCTCGCCGAGCTGCTCGATGGCTGTAAGCGCAGTCGCCGTGCGGGGCGGCTGCGCGGCAAGATCGTCGGCCGCACCGGCCATCAGGTTTTCGCTGCGCTTGTAGGCGGCGCCGTCTTTCGCCGCGACGGCGCCTTCGACGTCCGGCCAGCCCTCGCGAAACTCGCGCAGCTCACGTGATGCCATCGCCACGTCCCCGCGCTTCAGCGCCGCCGTGGCTTCCTTAAGCTTCGGCAGCAGCGCCCCGAGCGAGGTCGTAGAAGCCGTAGCCGGCGTCGAAGCGGTGCGGGTTCCGGGCGCCGCGGCCGCCAGCGTGTCTACCTCGTGCTCCAGAGCTTCCAGCGCCGGCGTAACCGTCTTGAAATCGACGGGATTCGCCCCCGTACGAGTCTGGAACGCCCCAAGCGCACTTTCGATCTCCCGGTAGAGATCGGGATGCGCCGTGCGAACCCCATCCTCGATCTGCGACCAGCTCTCCTCAATCGCTTTGACTTCGAGGCGCAGAGCAGCGGTATCGGCTCGTCGCGCGGCGTCGATCGCTGCCTCAATATGATGCTGGAGCGGCCGGATATCGTCGTGACCTTGCGCGCCTACAGTACCCGGGATGAGCAGGACCAGAGCAGCGACGACGATAATTAGCGTGCGCATACGCCGCAATCACCTTCCTTGACTTTAGTGTTTACAGGCTCTTGAGAATGAGAATGAGTTTCAAACTCAGCCCGTTCCCAAAATAGTTGTTCCCGAACGCAACTAACGTGCGTTCGGGAACGAGCTGATAGTAACCTACTTGCTCGGAACTGTCAAGAAAATCCGAATGGCTCTCCGCCGGCAGTCACTGCCGCGATCCCGTGCCTCCTCAACGCCGGGTTTCAACACGTAGAACACCCTGGGGTAGCTGCGCACCTTGGAGACTTCCAAGCTCTGATCCTGTCACGGGGTCTAGCCAGACTATCGTGCGCTTTTCGGCACTGACCGAGTAGAGCCGCTTGCCGTCGGGACTCAGCGCAAGGCTGTCGAGCGCCCACTCGGAGAGGTAGCGACCGCGGACCGACAGATCGCGTGTGTCGAGCGCCAGGAGGCCCTTTTCCGCGAGTGTATATAGCATCTTGCCGTCCGGCGAGAGCAGGGCTCCACCAATGGGAATGCGCTTCGCCTCGGCCACGGGAGCTAGCAGACGCGCCAGGGCGGAAAGTGGGCCGAACGACGTCGCCGCCCGGGCGAGCGTAGCGGTTCGACGGACGTGAAGCCCGGCCGGGTCGACCTCCGCGACCACGCCGAGCGCGCCGTTCACGGCGTAGATCGTCTCGCCGCCGGGTGTCATCGCCAGCGACCAGAAGAGTTGCTTTTCCCAGTCCTGCCGGCCCTCCTTCGGCAGGTCGATACAGATCGCGAAGCGATTGTCAAGGTTGAGGGCGTGGATGAACGGCCCATGCGACTCGTTCAGATAGAGGCTGTAAAGCCAGTCGCCTCCCGGCGAGGCAATTGCGGCCTGCCGTACGCCCTGCATAACCTGGCTCTCGCCTTTGCCGACGACCACCTGCGGATCAAGTGTCTTCGTCCGGAGATTGTAGAAGCGAACCTGATACCGCCCGGTGCTATCGCCTTGAAGGTTCTCGATCAGGTAGAGCGATTCCCCGTTGCTGCTGAGCGCATCAAACCAGAAATTGCCGTCGACCGTCACGATCCTGGGCGCCTGCTTGAAGGCTGTATCCAGGATGGCGAAACGGCTGATCCAGTGCTTGTCGCGCTCGAACGCGCGGAGCTCGTCGGAAGTTGGCACTGCCGCCAGAGCAAGCCATGCGCCGTTTGGCGCGAGGCCGCCCGGCGTTCCATCCAGACCCGCCGCGGGCAGCGCATACTCGCCGTCCAGGGTGAGTTGACGGATGATGCTTCCGCTGCCGGCCTCTACGGCTCGGATGCTCGTCCGGCCGTCCGCGCGTTCGGCAGCGAACACGATGGACCAGTCGGGTGCGGGAACGCCATTCGGGAGCTGGCGCTCGGTCGCGCCGCTCGCGGCGTTCAGAACCGTCATCTCTCGGTCTGCGCTGCCGTAGAGCGTACGCACGTAGAGCCGGTCTGCCAGCTGGGGGACGGTCGGCGTCGGCGACGGGGCCGAGCGTGGAGGTGGGGTTGAGATAGCCTTCGGAGCTTCCGTCGTAGGCCGGAGCGGCGCGACCGCTCGCCGTGGCGCAGACGACGTACCGCATCCGGCCAGGACGAGTGCGGCGCCGAGGAGAGCGATCCTGAATCGTGACCGGATGCGCGTGGATAGCTGTCGCATGATCTTGCTCCTTCGTCTCGCTATTACCCTTTATACACCGCCCGCCCAGCGAAGGTTCCAGGTGCGCTCCTGATCTGCAACCAGATCAGCCGTATGCGTGTTTAAAGGGATAGGGGCAACTGGAGGAGAAGCCGAAGCGCTTGAAGGCGCAAAGGGGGTAGGCTATGCTGGTCGTCTTACTGCTTGTAGCCATTCTGGCCCTGGACCTGGCGACGGTACGCTGGGGTGTGGACAGCCGGGATGGAATCGACAGCCCGGAATGGGAGCGGCGCCGCAACTGGCGCGGATTCGGCGGCGGCCGGTAGACGGAGCTCTGGAATGAGAGACGGGGATGGTATGAGCGAGGCAGCGCTTCCCGGCGCCCTCGCCACAAACCTCGATGTACATTTCGAGGATCTGGTGCTGATCTACCAGGACCGGCTGTACTCTTTTGCGCTGCGCCTAACCTGTAGCCCGCAGGATGCGGAAGAGGTGGCGCAAGACGCATTTGTGCGCGCCTACCGCGCGCTGGCAGGATACGATCGAGACCGGATCGCGGCCCTGATGCTGCGCCCTTGGCTCTATCGCATCGTGCTCAACGTCTTCCGCAACCGTACCCGTGGCAAGCGCCTGCATCTGGTGTCGCTCGACCTCTCCGGCGACGGAGGGCTGGAAGAGCCTGGCGGCGACGCGTCCGAGCAGCTGGAGGCGACGTGGGAGCGGGCCGAGCGCAGCGACGAGCTTGCGCTGTTCGTAGCCGCCCTTCCCGAGCGCTTCCGCGCGCCGGTGCTCTTGCGCCATGTCGAGGGACTTGGCTATAACGAAGTGGCGGTCGTGTTGGACCAGCCGGTCGGCACCGTGAAGTCGAATGTCCATCGTGGCATCCGTCTGCTTCGCGAGGCGGTAGTACAGAAAATGGGGGAGGAGAAGCTCGTCGATGGATGGCTATGAGCAGCGCTCACTAACAGAAGTACGCAAGACGGTGCGCCGCCTGCGCAGCGGCCAGGGCATACATGCGCCGGCATCGCTGCTGCCGGGTGTCATGGCCCGTCTGGGCCTGGCCGACGCGTACGCTCGGATCGATGCGCCGATCGGCCCGGTCTTCGTAGCTTACAACGCCGAAGGCATTTCGACGGTGGTGCGTGCGACGAATCCGGCGGAGTTCGAGCGCCTCTTCCGGGCGCGCTTTGGAAGGAACGTCTACGCCGTGCCCGAGCTCCCGGCCGGATTAGCACAGGCAGTGCGCCGGCAGGTGGCGGGCACTCCTGCGAGCCTTCATTTCGATCTGCGCGGCCTCTCGGAATTCGAGCGAGCGGTGCTGCTGAAGGCGCTCGAGATCCCACGCGGCGAGGTGCGCCCCTACTCGTGGGTGGCGCGCGAGATCGGCCGTCCGAAGGCCGTGCGCGCGGTCGGATCGGCGCTGGCTGCCAATCCTGTGCCGCTGCTGATCCCGTGCCATCGCGTCGTCCGGAGCGATGGGCACATCGGCAGCTATATCTTCGGCAGCGAAAACAAGCGCGCGGTGCTGCAGGCTGAAGGGGCCGAGCCCGAGCTGATCGAGACGCTGGCGCGCGCCGGCGTGCGCTATTACGCCCACGCGGAGAGCGGCACCTTTTGCTTGATCACCTGCGGCGGCGAGCACCGCCGATCGGATCCTGACCGGGTGGCCTATCGCTCGGAGCGCGATGCCCTCGCCGCCGGCTACCGGCCCTGCAAGGACTGCCGTCCCGCCGCCTTGGCCTAGCCGGTGCGCTCAGCACGCGCCACGGCGCTCGATCAGCGCTCGCACCTCATTCAGGATCGCCGCGTAGTCCACCGTCGCGAGCTCCGTCGTGTCGACGGCGAGCACGCTTCCTTCCAGCGGCAGTGGATCGTACCCTGCCGGAGGCGATCCGCTCTCCATCTCCTCGTACAAGACGTGATCGACGTGGCCGGGATGCCGCTCCCCCGAGCGAGCCCGCCGCCGGTAGCGCTCGCGGAGCACCTCGTCTTCCGCCCGGCACAGAATTTGGATCGGCACGAAACCGTGCGTCTGCTGCAGCTCGAGAAACTTCGCCGTGCTGTACTCCGGCCGGAAGTTGCTTTCGACGACGAACGACTGTCCGGCCAGAAGCTGCATCTCCGTGAAGTAGTAGAGCAACTCGTACGTGGCACGCCCTAGCTTCCGGGACCACTCCCGATCCTTCCAACCCAGGCTGTCGAAGAGCGTCTCTTTGATATCGTCCTTGGCGACGAAAGGCAGGCCGAGGTCAGCGGACAGTCGTCTCCCGAGCGTGGTCTTGCCGGCGGCCGGCGCACCCGAGATGATGATCAGAACAGGGTGGGACATCCGGGCTTCCTTGTCGACGATAGCACTTTACCGTGCGGCGCGATCCACAGCATAGCATATACTCTCGGCACGCGGATGCCGTTCCAGACGGGGTATGCTTATGGAGACAATTCTGCACATAACGCGGCGCGAGCAATGGGAGTATGCCCAACATGCCGGATCGTACCACGGCGACACGCTCGACACCGAGGGCTTCATCCATTGCTCGACGCCACACCAGGTCGTTCGCGTCGCGGATGCGCGCTTCCGCGGGCAGCACGGCCTTGTGCTGCTCTGCGTCGATCCCGCCAGAGTACGGCCTGAGATCCGCTACGAGCCCGCCGAGGACGCCGAGCGGTTTCCACACATCTACGGGCCGCTGAACACGAACGCGGTCATAGCAGTGCTGGGCTTTGAGCCGGATCCCGATGGAGGCTTTGCGCTGCCGGGCGGAATCCCTGCGGCATAGCCGTGGCGCGGCGTCGATACCTCTCGTCGAGAGGTCAGGCGATCTCGAGGCGCTCCAGCCGCGCTGCTCCGATGGAGAGTGCGCCCCAGACCACGCCCGCGGTCAGCGCCACGAGCAGTCCCCAGCCCAGGATCGTCAGCGGAAGAGCGAAGCTCGGGACGAACCGCGCGAAAAAGGGTAGTCCCAGCGCGGCGACGAGTGCCACGGCGAAATAGATCGGATAGAGGACAAAGGTGAGTAGAACCGCCCGCGACGAGGTCTGCCGCTTCGGGTTCTCCCACTCCAAACGTGGGAAGGCTGCTCCGAGTCCCAGGGCAATGCTGCTGCTTCCAAGGCCGACGATCAGCACGAGCGCCAGAGACCGTGCGAACATCAGGAAGGTGCTGTGCTGCATGATGGAAAAGAGTGCTACGAAGAGTGTGCCGGCCACCGGAAAGGGTACATAAGCCAGCGCCAGTTTTCCAACCAGGATGCGCTGCGCGCTGACCGGCGCGATTCGCAGCAGCCAGAAGCCTTTGCCTTCCCGGTTGATCCCCGATCCCGCCAGAGCGCTGGAGAAAATCATGCAGATAAAGAAGCTGATCCCGGCTACCCCAATGCCGGCCATAAAACTCTCGAAGCCCCTATCTCTTCTGCCGACCGATGCTCCACTCGCCGCCACGAGGCGAAAGGTCCAGAAGCCTGCCATCGCCAGGGGAAAGATCAGCTGCTGCAGATTGCGGAGGTCACGTGGGAAGACCCGCAGGTCTTTGGCCAGGATCGCACGCGATTCGCTCGGGAGCAGCTTCAACAGCCGTGAAAGTGGCCCCGTCTGCGCTCGATCCAGGCCGATCGCTTGTCCGGCTCCTGCC
>JBBSGA010000220.1:0-10404 GCA_038254585.1 Chloroflexales bacterium
CGCGCGGCAGCCCATGCCGCTTCGCACCCGGCGTGGCCGGCGCCGACCACGATCACGTCATAGATACGGTTCAAATCCGGTACGCTCCCTGTCAGCGCATCCGGTCGCACCCGGACGCGCGTTTACCCTAGCTATTTTATGTAGACCGGATCATGCCAGTCGGAATCGGCGCTGTCAAATGGCGCGAGCCTCGCCGCGAGCGCATCACTGCCGCCGCTCGCCCAGCAGGTACCTGTAGATCGCATCGGCCAGGCCACCTTCCGCGGGACTTCCGATGCGCGCATCTGCCACCGCGAGCAGCTCCGATGGGCCGCTCGCCACGGCCATCCCCAGGCCTGCCCACGCGACCATATCGACGTCGTTGCCTTGATCGCCTGCCGCCGCTACGGCCGCCCGTGGAATACCAAGCTGCCCGGCCAAGGCGGCGACAGCCCTTCCTTTGGTCGAGCCGGGCGCCGTTAGCTCGCCAAACGTCGTGTGCGAGCGTGCGACACTCAGGCGGTGCACAAAATGCGTCTGGAGACCCGCGACGTGGACGCCGACCTCGCGCTCGCCGGCGATAAAGAGCAGCTTGGTCGGGGGATGATCGCGCACGAAGGCAGGCAAATCTGCGACGATGGTCGTAGGCAGGTAGACCGGCGAGAAGGTGCGGTAGTAACGTGTCTCGTCGCCCTCGTAGGGGACGACAAGCTCGTCGTCTACATACGCGTGCACATAGATCCCGGCCTGGAGCAGCATCGAGGCCGCTTCGGCAGCCAGAACTCCCTCGATCGGCAGGTGGAAGAGCGTCGTGCCTGTGCGATGATCGCGGATTAAAGCACCCTGGTAGCAGATCAAGGGGGCGTTGACGTCGATCTGCTCGGCATAGGGCACGGTCGTCCGGAAGCTCCGGCCCGTCGCAATCGTTACGCGGCCGCCCCGTGCCTGGAATTCGGCGATGGCCGCGCGCGTGGCCGGAGGCACTTCGAGATCTGGCCCCACGAGGGTGCCGTCAAGATCGAGGGCAAGGAGGCGGTATGCTCCTTGTCGTAGATCATCCTGCTGTTGCATCTTTAGGTCCTGGTTGGGGGCATCGGCGCCTGGTTAACGAAATGTTACCATCGGCCGGTTGTATCCGAAGCGTCGACCACGTACAATCTGACAAAATCGTCATCCGCGCCGCGCTTGCCCGGAAGTTAAGCGTAGACCCGAACTTCGGTTAGCCCTGTCGCTAGAAGGAGCTTCGTTGACCATGCGTCGCCTATACATAGCAATCTTGTTCGTTGCGTTTCTCTTCGTCACTCCCCGTGTGCATGCTGCTAGCTCAGTCTATTTCGCCGAGACCGGCTTCTCCGTCGACGGCCGGTTTCTAGATTACTGGCAGTCCAACGGCGGCTTGCAGCAATTCGGCTTCCCCATCTCGGCGGTCGTCTCAGAGGCCGCGGAGGATGGGGCCCCGCACCAGGTACAGTATTTCGAGCGCAACCGCTTCGAGCTTCACCCCGAAAAGGCGCGGCCGTATGATGTACTGCTCGGTCGGCTCGGCGTAGCAAGTCTCGCCGCGCGCGGTGTCGATTGGCGTCAGCTGCCGGCGGCCGGCCGCCGTCCCGGCTGCCAGTTCTTCGCCGAGACCAACCACAGCCTCTGCGAGCCCTTCGGCAGCTACTGGCAGAGCCATGGTGGCTTAGCCATCTTCGGGCTGCCGATCTCCGACGCCCATCCCGAGGCGAGCCCGACGGACGGGCAGACCTACCTGGTCCAATACTTCGAGCGTAATCGCTTCGAGCACCATCCCGGCAACCCAGAACCCTACCGCATCCAGCTGGGATTACTCGGCAGCGAGATCTATGGCAAACGGCCCCAGAGCGCCCCGCCGTCGATCGAAACGGCGCTGCAGCGCCTCGTCGACCTTATCAACGCCGCGCGTCGCAGCGCAGGACTACCGCCGGTCTCCGTCTCGCCAAGTCTGATGGGGGTTGCCGGAAGCTACAGCCAGGTCGAAGCCGCCCAGGGAGCGATCAACCATACGGGCCCGGACGGCTCCACTCCCGGCGATCGCATCGCACACGCCGGCTATCGCTGGGCGGCCTACACCGAAAATCTCGGCGCCGGCTATGGAAATCCCGACCAGGTCTTCGGAGGCTGGATGAACAGCGCACCGCACCGCGCCGATATCCTTAACGCGAGCGTCCGGGAGCTTGGGCTGGGGCATACGCGCCGCGGCGACGACCCGAGTCACTTATTCGATTACTGGGTGATGGACATGGCATCGCGGCGCTGAGACGAGCGGCGCCGCACATGCTGCGGCGCCGCGAGCTCCCCAAGCCGCTCGCGCACCGTTTCGAGAACCTGATCGACGCTAATGCGTTCCAGGCACGTCCGGTCCGGGCACCCATTGGGGGTTCCCAGCCCCATCCCGCGATAGATACAGGGGCTGCAGGCCAGCGCGGCCTGCAGCGTCGTATGCATGCCGCGGCGCAGCACGTCCACGCCGTTCGGGTACGCACGCACGCGCTCCCATACCTCAGGCGCCCACGGCCCCCAGGCACGCGGATCCGTCGGGCCATAGGGTGCGACAACCGGCGTCCCGGCGGCGGCGGCCAGATGGAGCACCCCGCCGTCATTGCCGACGAAGAGGTCGCACTGCTGCAGGACCGCCACGAGCTCGCCCAGCGTCGTGCGACCTCCGAGGTCCCTGACGCGTTCCACCTGCCGTATCTGTGCGAGCAAGGCTGCCCGCAAACCCCGCTCTTCGGCTCCGCCGAGCAGAGCGATCTGCGCCCCATCGGCAATCAGCGCGTCGAGGAGGCGCGCGAAGCGAGCAACCGGCCATCGGCGGGCAGGGGCATAGGCCCCGGAGCCTGGATGGACGGCGACGAGTGGATCCGCGCCCAGCGCGGCCGGTCCGAGCATCTCAGCCGCACGAGCGATATCCTGGGCGGTAGGGGTCAAGGAGGGCGCGCTCCGCTCGGCGGACGGGACGAGAAGCCGCGCGATCAGCAGGGCATAGTCAAGCTCATGCAAAACGCCGTAGCCTTGATCCGCGACCGTCTCCGTGAGAAAGAATCCACGCCCGTTGTCGAGGCCAAGGCGGCGCGGCGCTCCCGTCGCATAGCAGAACGCGGCATATTTAAGAGCGCCGAAACGGGTCGCGAGGTGATGGAGTAGCATCACCGCATCGTAACCCTTGGAATGGAGCTTCCACCCCAGCCGGATTCCATACCCGAGATTCGAGGGCCGGAGGAGCTCACCGGGCGTGTCGAAGCGATGCTTGTCAAAAAGGATGATGTCGTCGTAGAGCCCGGACCCCCGCAGCACGGCCGCCGCGGCTCCGGTGGTCAGCACGTCGATGCGCGTCTCGGGCAACCCCTCACGCAGAGCTCTGAGTGCCGGCATAAGCATCAGCAGCGCATCGCCGATCTCCGCGAATTTGACGACCAACAGCCGCTTGGGCCGCGGCGCTGTCTCGAACAGATAGGCCGGCTCTGACATCGACCTCATTCCACTTAACGTCGAAGATTGGCGCTGATTATACTCCACCAACCGAAAGAGGAGACTCATACGCCGCGATCACGCCGGCCTCCATCCCGCGCAACTGCACATCCGTCCTACAATGCGACGACTGCTCGGGCCCACCCGGGTACGTGTCGGCAAGGACGGTTTCGACCAGGTCTGCCGCGAGTTCGGCGTGGACGAGCCCGCGGCAGATCAGATCAGCCTCTTCTAGCTCCGCCGGGACCTCGCCTGCTCCACGACCTGCTCGATCGTGCCGCACCAGAGGAATGCTTCCTGCGGCAGGTCGTCGTACGCTCCGGCGAGGAGTGCGCCCAATGCCCGCACCGTCTCCTCGCGGCTTACGTACTGCCCGGGCCGGTTGGTATAAGGCTCGGCGACGAAGAAGGGCTGGGTCAGAAAGTGCTCGATCTTGGCGGCGCGCTCCAGCAGCACGCGATCCTCTCCGGGCAGGTCCGCGGCGTCCGCCGATTGTAGCTCTTTCGCCCGTCCGAGGGTCTCGCGCACGCGCTGCGCCACCTCGAAATGCTCCGTGCCGACAATGGCGGCCTCGAGAAGACGTGAAGTCGAGCGCAGCGGATCGACGGCCGGGTAGAGCTGCCGCGCGACAAGATCGCGCGTCATGTGCGTCACGGCGTCGAAGACGTCCGCCGTGGGAAATGGATCCCGGGGGTCGTCCGCCGCAAGAAAGACGGTCTGCACAGCTCCGGCGCCCGCCAATGGGCCCTCGGCAAAAGCTTGCTCGAACAATGCTGCCTCATTACCCGGCCGGACAAAGGTGAAGAGCGAAACGCCGTCCGCGCGGCTCGCGACGTTATGCACGACCTCCTCGATGACCACGGCCTTGCCGACGCCCATTTCGCCAAGTACGGCGGCTTTGCCGCCTTTGCGGTAGGGGCAGAGCAGATCGATTACCTTGATCCCGGTTTCAAGCACCTCCAAGGATCCCACCCCGGGGTGGTGGCCAACCGAACCGCCAAGCGCGTCGACAGCTTGCCGCAGCGCTTCTCGTGAGGCGCCTTGGCTGGCGAGCTTGCCAGTACTCACGGCCTCCATTCCGTGCGCGAGGCCGGCGGTCGAGGACGTAGCGATGCAGCGCACGAGGCCGTTGCCGAGATGCTGGGCCACCTCGATGCTGAGCTCGACGTCTCCCTGCGGGTCGGCGATCGTCAGCGCCGTGAGCAGCGCCGGCAGCCGGTCCGGCTCGAACCGAGCGTCGACCACCGGTCCCCGCACCTCCACGATCCGGCCCAGCCTCCTGGCAAAATCCTCCGGCAGAGCGTGTTCCCTGAATGCATCCTTAGTCATGGTGAGTATTCTCCTTTTGAGCTGTTTGCGCGCCGCGTGCAGGCGGTTGTTGACGACCGTCGGCGGCAGATCGAGAAATGCGGCCACCTCTTGCTGCGAAAACTCCTTGATGTAGTAGAGCGTGACGACCTCGCGCTGTGCCCGTGGAAGCGCATTGATGGCCTGGATGACCTCTTCGAGCATTGCTTGCTTCTCGGCGTGCTCCTCCGGGCTTATCGCGGTC
The DNA here is from genome assembly GCA_038254585.1 of Chloroflexales bacterium. Lineage (GTDB taxonomy): Bacteria > Chloroflexota > Chloroflexia > Chloroflexales > Kallotenuaceae > JBBSGA01. The sequence continues at coordinate 5,024 of JBBSGA010000220.1, forward strand.
GAGCGGACCTCCGACGCGTGGTCGAGCGGCACGAGCTCGAAAATCCGTTTGCGCAGCAGCCGGCCGCACTGGTACCGCACCACCGTGCGCAGCCAGCCTGGAAACGCGTCGGGATCCTTAAGCTTTCCTACGTCGAAATAGGTAACCACGAAGGCCTCCTGTGCGGCGTCCTGCGCAAGGTGAAAATCGCCCAGAATGGCATACGCGTAGCCGAAGGCGAGATCCTGGTAGCGTCGCGCCAGCTCGGTAAAAGCGTAGACGTCGCCTGCTTTGACGTCGTCGATAAGTTGCCGTAACTCCATGCTCGATGGCTCCGTCGAAAGGCCTTTCATCTATAGGTGCCGACTTCTCGGCAAAAGCTTTGAGGAGCAGGGGGACGAATGTGCGGATGAGGGCAGAATGAGCTGCGACCGCGGGACAGCGGTAAGCGGGGGGAGGCTCTCTCAGAGCTACGCGGCGGTCTCTCGGGTGATTATCGACCTGCGCTCTCGAGCACCGCCAGTGTTTGGCGCGCCGTGCGTTCCCAGGTCCACCCGGCGGCATGTCGCAAACCGGCCGCGCGTAGGCGGGAGCGGAGCGCGCAATCTTCGACGAGACGCTCGATACCGGTAGCTATGGCATCGACGTCCAGCGGATCGACGAGCAGTGCCGCGTCGCCCGCTACCTCCGGCAGCGAGGAAGCTGTCGACGTGAGAACCGGAGTCCCGCAGGCCTGCGCTTCCAGCACCGGCAGCCCGAATCCCTCGTAGAGCGAAGGCAGCAGGTAGGCAAGCGCGCCGCCGATGAGCGCCGGGAGATCGGCATCCGCGACATAGCCGGTGAATCGCACATGTTCGTCGATGCCCAGATCATGGGCACGCCGCTCGATCTTTCCGGTCATCCAGCCGCGCTTGCCGGCGATGACGAGCGACAGCGCGGCGCCAGTCCGGCGCTTCAGGAACCGAGACCAGGCCTCGATCAGGCGCTCAAGATTCTTGCGCGGCTGGATCGTTCCAACATAGAGTAGATACGGAGACTGGATACCGTAGCGCTCGCACACGTCCTGCACCACCTCCGGATCCTCTATAGGCTGGAAGCGGCCGCCGACGCCCAGGTAGACCACGCTGATCTTGGAGTTGGGTACGCGGCAGTACTTGGCGATGTCGTGCTTCGTCGCCTCGGAATCAGCGACGATATGGATGGCGCGCCGCGCATTCCAGAGCGTCGAGAGCCGGAGGTAGAGCCGCTGGGCCGGCGGGTGCGCTGCGGGGTAGTGGACGTAGCCGAGGTCGTGGATCGTGGCGACGGCACGGTGTGGGCTCCAGAGCGGAAGCACATGCGCCGGGACAAAGAGCACGGCGGGCGGCCGGAGCAGCATCTCGGACGACAGCCTCAGGTGCGTCCAGAGGCGCGGAAAGTGAATCGAGCGCAGCCGGTAGTTCGACGGCAAGGGCGGAAGTGCTGGCGGGCGGCCGTTGGTATAGAGTAGGTAGTCGTTATGCCGGTCGATCTGCCCCAGGGCCGCGAGCAGCTCCCAGGTGTAGTGCTCCGTCCCGGTGCGCAGGCTTACACTCAGGCGAGATGCGTCGAAGCCGATGACCATCGCAAGCTATTGCTCCCCGTTCCCTATCCCCCGTTTTGGGCCCTCGGCTATGACTTTTGGCAGGTTGCAGAACGTGCGCTTCGTGCTACAATGGCCCTGCCCGAAGGGAACTGAACGCTCGACCGACTGGGGGGTGGGCCGAGCGAGGCGGGCCCTTTGGGCTTTATCATATCCGGTCCCGGCCGCCGCCTCCCGCGCTTCAGCCTCCTCCTCGATTGCTTATGGCTGGGCCGTCGCCATTACAGACGGTGTTGCAGTTACGGAGCGCGGCGCGGGCGGCTTCGGGAGATGGGCCCGCAGGATCTGTTGCCCGTTGGCCAGATAAATGTTGCCCCGCGCTGCGTCGACTGCCAGGTCCATCATCCGGTTGAGCGGCCCATGCTCGCGCGCCTGCAGTTGTTGGATGACGGCTCCGTCCGCCTTGCCGATCTGGATCACTCGCTCGTTCAGCGTGTCCAGAAGAAAGATCGATCCTTGGCTGCGCACTTCTCCCGTCTTCTCGTCGACCACGTTTGGCGTCACGAAGAAGCGCGTTATCGTCTGCACGGGAACCGAGAGCCTTGGGACCGGGAGCGTGCGCTGGAAAGCGCCACCACGGAAGACCGCTACGCTCCCGTCGGCGAGCAGAAGGTAGATGTCTCCGTCGATCTGCACGCCGGTGACCTGATCCAGCTTCGCGTCGCCGGGCTGCGTAATCCACGCTGTCGGAAGATCGGCGTACTGTCCGGACGCATACTTCATCAGTTGGTGCTTCTTGCTATCCCAAAGATAGAGATTGCCGGCGAACGACGCGGCCGGAATATCCCCGAGCGGCAGAAGCTCGCTGCCCTGGAGGCGATTCGCGAGCCAGCCGTTCGTGCCTCGTAGGTAAGCCGTCGCGATCGAGTTGAACGGATTCTCATCGCGATCCAGCGCCAGGGGATTATCGTCGCGCCAGAGCAGGTCGTGAATCTTGCCCGCGACGACTGTGCCGGCCGTCTGGCCCGGCGCAAGGACCGGCTCGAGACCTTTGCCGCTGCGCTGATAGACCGTGCCGCCGTCATTGCCACGGTCAAGCACGAACATCCGATCCTCCAGCAATCCCGTTACCGTCGCAGGATCGGTTGCCAGCACGACCCGGCTCGCCTGGCCACCGGCCATGGGCAGCGTCACGACCACCTCGAAGTTGTCGAGCAGCCCGATGTGATTGATCGAGGAGCGCGCCTGGTCGTAGCGGCGTAGAACTTCCTGATATTGGCCCCAGGCTACGGTCTTCGTCTCGGTAAGCATGCCGCTGCGCCTCAGCGGAGCCAGCTCCGCCAGGGCCGTCTCGGCCTCACGAAGGTGCCGCTGCGCCTCCGGCTCAGCCGTCGCGGCCTCGGCAGCCTGAACTGCCTGCACGACGTTGCCCAGCGCTTTCTCGACGATGCCCTGATCGCGACGCCGGTTTTCCAACAGACCGACCGCGATCAACAGCGCCAGCACTCCCGTAATCAGCACAATATTGATCCAGGGAATCGGCGGCCGCTCGCGACGGTACGAGAGACCACGAACTTTCGCCCGCAGCGGGCGCGGCTGACCCTCCAGCGGGCGCAGGGTGCGCTTTGGCACATTCGCCATCCCGCCGAGTAGATGGACAATCGCACCGCGGATGGGCAGCGTCACGCTCTCGACAAGTCCGGGCGGCGGCGGAGCTGCCTTCTTCGGCAGAGCCGCGAAGTCCACCGGCACACCATGGTTGTCGCCGAGGTCGATGCGACGCTCGCGCTTGATCGCGGGCGGGCGCACGATTCCGCCGTAGTCGCCCTCGCCGATGAAGGCGCTGAGCGGCAAGGGCTCGGGATCACCGACCGGCACGCGGTCGAGGAGCGTCCCAACGGCAGGCGCGGGCTCCGGCGGAAGCTGTGCTGGAGCTGCTTCCATCCCCGCTGGCATCGGCCCAGGGGGCGGAATGAAGGGCGCGTCGCTATAGTCATCCCGCGTGAGCGGTCGCGACGGCGCCTCGAGATCCTGAACCTGCTCGTCCTCGTGCTGGACGGGAACGGCCGCCGTACCGTCGGCATGCTTACGTTTCAGCGTGCCACGCGCCTCGGCCGACAGCGCCTGGAACCAGTCTCCGACGCGCTCCGCGGCCAGCTTCCCTCGCTCGCTGACTCCCGCCGGGCTCAGCGGTGCGTTGCGCGCCTCCGCCGAGAGCTCGGGCACGATCTCCACGACGACGACATGCGCCTCGGGCAGGTGGCTGCGATGGCAGAGCTCATACAGCCCCTCCGCCACCGTGGCCGCGTCCGAGAAACAGATCAGCTGCTCGGCCTGCGACCGGCTCAGAAGACGTGCGATATTCGAAGAGGTGAGGACAACGGTATCGCCCGGCTGCAGCACCGAGCGGAAGAACTCTGCCTCGGAGCCCAGGCTCGTGCCGAGCGCGGCCGAGTAGCCGACGGCCGGCCCGCCCTGTGCGCCCCCGGTCCAGGCAAGCGGGTTGGGAACGCCGCGAAGCTTGCCGGCGTGCGCGACATAGGCCTGGGCCGGAGGAACTTGCGTGATGAAGAGGTCATGTCCGTGGAAAACCGCGCATGTAGCGCCGACAGTCGCGCGCTTGTGCTGCGGAGCATCGAAATTGAACTGGTAGAGCGCCGCGTTGGCGGCTTTCAATCCTTTCCGAAGCGACGACGTGATGCTCACCGAGCCGTCGGCGTAGTAGACCTCCCGGATCGTATTGGCGACAAGGGTACAGGCGTTTCGGCCGCGCGAGACATCGCCCTCGGCCTCGACCACGACCACCAGCTGCCCCTTACGGGCCTCCGGAGCGAAGCGCGAGGGCGAAGGGGCGACGACGATCAGGTCGCTGGTATCCTGGCGAATGCCACTGACCAGCCCCCATTGTACAACTGATGTGCGTAGCTTAGACATCCCGGCAAATTTTACACGACAATCTGTCAAGCTGTCACAGCACACGGATCAGAGGCCGACGGCCATAGCTCCACTGGCGTCCCGCGTCAGCTTGTCGCGCCGAGATGCCAGGCTGTAAGCTCCTCGATCCAATGGCTGTTCGTCAGATCGAAGTGGATCGGCGTCACCGAGATGTAGCCGTTGGCGATCGCGGCCGGGTCGGTGCCCTCATCCAGCAAGCCCTCCGGCTCGCCGCCACCAATCCAGTAGTAGGGCCGGCCGCGGGGATCGTGACGCACGACCAGCTCATCGCGGTAGAGGCGCTTGCCCAGACGCGTAATCGCCACGCCGTTGATCGGTCCAGCCGGCACATTGATGTTGAGCATCACCTCTGGATCGAGGCCGCGCGTGCGGACCTCCGACGCGAGCCGGGTGGCGAAGGCCGCAGCCGGCCGGAAATCGTCGGCGGACGAGCCGTGGAGCGAGACGGCGATCGACGGGATGCCCGCGACGATCCCCTCCATCGCCGCCGCGACGGTTCCCGAGTAGGTCACGTCCTGGCCGAGGTTCGCGCCGATGTTGATCCCGGAGACGACGAGAGCCGGACGCCGCTCGAGAATGCCGAGCGCCGCCAGGGCGACGCAGTCGGCGGGCGTTCCACTGCAGACGAAAGCGGGCGAGCCGTCCGCCAACGTGGCGGGATCGACGCGCAGTGGATCGAAGAAGGTGCGCGCTGCCGAGGCCGCAGTCCAGTTGCGCTCTGGCGCGACGACAACCGTCTCGCCAATCACCGCCAGCGCCTGCCGCAGCGCAAGCAGCCCGGGGCTCGTCAGGCCGTCGTCATTCGTAACCAGGATGTACATCGAGATAGTGATCGACTACCGAGCACCTGGATCAGGCGCTACCATAGCGTTCAGCACGCGTTGCC
>JBBSGA010000221.1:0-10403 GCA_038254585.1 Chloroflexales bacterium
GATACGGTCTCGAGGACACAGGACATTCACGACATCGGATGCGCCGACGAGCCGATCATAGCAGGCTGGTGTGCAGGCGCAATCCCAAAGGGACATTCGTTGCCGCGCCTATGGGAATCGGGCGCGGCCTTTTACACAAGGCATCGGTTTTACCGCGACGCGGCAGCGACTGGGCATAGTTGTGCAGTTGGGCGGCATTGAGCACGGCAACGGCATAGCCCGCCTCATGCAGCGTGGCGGCAAGGGCAATCCAGTAGGAGCCAGTTGCTTCGAGCACGATCAGGGTCTGGGCAGGAGCAACACCAGTGGTCTGGAGTTGCTGCTGGAAGGCGGCAAAGCCGGCCAGGCTTTGCGAGAAGGTGACAGCTCTGGGCAGCATCGTGCCATCGGTGCTCCAGATGGCGGTGAAGCTGGCAGCGGCGATATCAACGCCGACGAAGCAGCGGTACGCTGGCGAGGACAAGGAAACCATACCCAACCTCCGAGACTCATCTCCTTAGCTATGTGGTTGTCAGAGCGGGCGCTCGGTCTGCGCTCGTGATGCGTGATCAAGGTCACTCGATACGGTTCAGACTCATCCCGCCCAAGGGTGATGGGGAGCTATCTACCTCACGCGGTCACTGCCGCAGCCAGGTCAACGCTCTCACCACCACCTTGACGTACCTTCATAATATACGAGCCAGGTCAGAGGGTGTGGGGTAGGACTACGCCTTGCGTACCGGGTAGCGCAGGTGTGTCACGCCGACGCCCGGGACGACCGTCGGGTTGCCAAGCACGACGGGCGTGCCGGCGAGGTGGTCAAAGAGTCGCACGCCGGAGCCAAGCAGCACCGCCGCGATGTCGACGTGGATTTCGTCGAGGAGGCCAGCATTCAGGCACTGCTGGATGGTGTCCGCGCCGTGGACCCCAACGGATTTCCCGGCGGCGGCGGCTGTGGCTTGCGTCACCGCGCTTTCGATGCCGTCGGTCACGAAGTGGATCGTTGAGTTGGGTCGCGGCCACGCGGCGGGGATGTGGTGGGTCAGGACGAATGCTGGTCCCCATGCGTGATTGCCGCCCCAGCCGTGGGCGACCTCGAACGTGCGTCGCCCCGTGAACACGGCACCAAGTCCGGACCAGAGACCGCGCAGGTGCTCGGCGCTCGGCTCGGACACCTTGAACGTCATGGGGTCCGACCCGCCCGTGTGGAATGCGACGTGCCCCGAGGTGAAGTACCAGTCGAACACTTCGGCCACGCCATCGTTGCGGTCGGCGACGTAGCCGTCGAGCGACATCGACATAATTGCGACAACTTTCGACATTGCGATGTTCCTTTCGAGGGGGTTGGCCGAGTGCGACGCGGCGGCCAGCGCCGAGGTGGACACGTGGCGTCACGCCGCCCCCGGGTAGCGGCCCCGCGGTTGCCCGGCGCCGCCCCGGTGGACGTGTATCCGCTTAGACGGCGCGCGGCGGAAAAACTCATCGGTCGGCGACAGGGGTGCTGACCGCCGCGCCCGCTTCGCACTGGCGCCGACGCCGCGGAGAGACCGAACGACCGTGGGGCAGAGCGGGGAAGGGTCGGGTTCCGCGGCATGATCCAGCGGATGGAGTCGCCCAACGCCCAAGGTCAGCTGCGCAGCGGCCTCACCGAACTCCCCCGCGCAACACGGAAAGTCGGCCCGCTGCGTCAGCTGCAACGCCTCGTTAGCCCGCGCGTGCCAGTCGGGTCAGCAAGCCCGCGCACGGAACCATTGCGAGGCACGATGTTCCCGTCACGCTTCCGCGGGGCGCATGCCTCGTAGGTGCAACCTTATCCGCGATGCGCCGCCTCGATTGCCGCGATATCGATCTTCTGCATCTGCATCATCGCATCGAACGCGCGCTTGGCGGCCACCGGGTCCGGGTCGCTGATCGCTTCCGTCAGGGCAATCGGCGTAATCTGCCACGACAGTCCCCACTTGTCCTTGCACCAGCCGCACGCGCTCTCCTGGCCGCCGTTGCCGACGATTGCGTTCCAGTAGCGATCCGTCTCGGCCTGGTCAGCGGTTGCGACCTGAAACGAGAACGCTTCGGTATGCTTGAATTCGGGTCCGCCGTTGAGTCCGAGGCACGGAATGCCCATCACGGTAAACTCGACGGTTAACACGTCCCCTTGCTTGCCCGATGGGAAATCTCCCGGGGCACGGTGCACTGCGCCGACCGATGAGTCGGGAAAGGTCTCGGCGTAGAACCGCGCCGCGTCCTCGGCGCCGCCGTCGAACCACAGGCAGATCGTGTTCTTTGCTGGCTTCACCATGTCACCTCTCTGTCGTTATGGGCCGCCCACAACGGGAGCCACGACCACATACACTGGTTTTGAATATAACCCTCTCCACCTACCGCCGTGTGCCTCAGGTGATCCGCATCGCATGCGCTGCGTAGCCACCCCGCCTGGATACTGCCATGCGCCAGTCAACGTCGTACCATCGCTGCTGAGGGTTCCTTGATACTACGCCGGGGAAGCACGTGCTCCAAACCAGATCGTCAGCGTCTCCCCTTCCAATGCGTCCACGTCGTCGAGCGTTTCGTCCGTCCTGGCGTAGGAGCGAGAGTGAATATCCGTACGTGCCGATTCACCATCACGATGGAGATGGCCAATCATCTCCATCCCCTTCGTGTGCTGCCCATCCTGCTGTTCAAGGTTGACGTGCTGGATGAGGAAGCAGCCGCCGTCCATCCACGCGTACGTCACGGTCCCGTGCACCTCACCAGACATCGCCCAGGTTCCAACCAACGTATCCAAGCGTTTGAGGTCAGGATTCGGCGCCCGTGGTTGGTCTGCCGTTATGAGCAGTCCCGCTGTCGTCGTCCAGAGCTCGTACGCTTTTCGCCATCGCTGTCGACATTTCTTCCGTCGTACTGGTTAGGTATGCCGCAATGTTAGCACGAGGGTGTGACAACTACGACCTCAGGAGCGAGGAACATGCAGGCACGTAGCCACCAAACGATAGAGTTGAGCCGCCGCGAGGCCAGAGGCCGAGCGGTCGGCTCGAACGATTTGTTATACGCCAATGAACGGCTGTTTGCCAACCCGAGTCTCGCTTGCCGCCAGGCAAGTCCAGTTCTACCTGCGCCCATGCAGAAACGCCTTATCGGAGCTGCTCGGCCAGCCCGATGATGATGCCCTCCGGGCCGCGAATGTAACACAGCCGGTACGTGTCCTCATACTGGACAACCTCGCCGATGAGCTCAGCGCCATGGGCGCGCAAGCGCGCGAGGACGTCCTCGATGTCGTCGACGGCGAACATGATGCGACGCATGCCCAGCGTGTTCACTGGCGCGTTCTTCGGCGCAGCTCGGACCGCTTCCGGCGTGTGGAACTTGTCCAGCTCGATCCGTCCGTGGCCGTCCGGAGTGCGCATCAGCGCGAGGGTAGCACGGACGTTCTGAAGGCCGACGAGACGATCTACCGAGGGGCCCTCGACGGTCGTCTCGCCCTCCAGCTCCATCCCAAGCGCGACAAAGAACGCCTTCGCCGCCGCAAGGTCGTCGACCACGATGAGCACGTTGTCCATTCGTTGAAGCGTCATGTCATTCCTCCCACGCTTGACGGGTGATGTCCGTACGTGTCGCACGTGGCATATAACGGGCGGCGCGTCAGCGGCGAGCGAAGCGCCGAAGGCGAGCGGCACCCGTCGCGTGTTCGACCGCGCTGCGTGGCGAACAGCGACTGAACAAGCGCCCTCCCGTTCAACCGCGCAAGCGGTTGAACGACAGAGCGTTAAGCTGCGGGCGCGCCGTAAGGCTCCTCCCAGGCCACGGCACTCCAGCGCGCCCGTCAGCTTCAACGCGTTGTTCGCCCGCTTCCGCACAGTCGCATACGCAGTGCGACGCGGCCAAGCAACCCGTATGGTGCGGAAAGTGCATCCGAGGCATCAGAGAGCTACGCAGCGCGCCGGGAGTAGTCGTGCAGGACACCGCCCAAGATATCTCTCCGCTCAATTGGACCATCTCTCGCCGTGCTTCGCTGGAACGGGACGGGACACTGCTGCTCGATGCCTTGGTGCGGCCGCGCATGGTTGTAGTAGTCCACATAGGCCGTCACCACGCGGTGAAGATGCCGCTCGCCGAGGATCAAGACCTTGTCCAGGCACTCCTCTCTCACCGAGCGGATCCAGCGCTCCGCAAACGCATTCGGTGCCCGCACCGGCGTTCGGATGATCGTCACATCCTCCGCTGTGAAGACCGCGTCAAAGGCAGCCGGAAACTTGGTGTCGCGGTCGTGGAGCAGGCAGCGCACCGGCACACTCCTATTCTGGAGCCTCCAGCTGAACTGCCGCGCTTGCTGCGTGACCCAGGCGCTGGTTGGGGTGCGCGGTGCACCCGGCCAGATGGACCCGACGACTGCCGAGCTCGATGAAAAACAACACGTAGAGCGTTTTCAACCAAGCGGTCTCGACGGTGAAGAAGTCGCAGGCGACGATCTCGTCTTGGTAGTGCGCTAGAAACGTGCGCCACGTGCTACCGCGCTTGCTGCGTTCAGGGGCTGGAGGGAGATGCTTGCGCTTGAGCACATCGCGAATCGTCGAGCGTCCGACGTCATAGCCGAGTTTGCCCAGTTCGCCCTCAATCTTGCCGTAGCCCCAGCTCGGGTTTTTCCTGCGCGAGGCGGAGGATGAGCGCCTGGAGGTCGGAATTGATGGGTGGGCGGCCGAGCGGGGCCTGCTTCGTGACGGTCCATTTCCGTCGAACGAGTTCACGATGCCACGTGAGCACGGTGTCAGGCTTGAAGAGGAGGACGACCTGGGCGAGGCGGGCACGAGCCGCAGTCGTGAGTCCGGTGAGTTGGCCAGCGAGCACGACCAGGGTGAGTTTCTCCCAGCGCGAAATGCGAGGAGCATGAGGCTGCTTGCGCTGAAGAATCCGCAGTTGCTGCCGCAGAAGGAGGATTTCAACATCCTTGTTATGGTCAGGTCGGCACCGCACGCTGATGAGGTCAAGCAGAAGCGAAAACGCCTGCGCGAGCACAAAGAAGCACATGGGGCTGGTCTTGCAGGGAGCATGCCGAGCGGCAAGGGCTAGATGCAGAACGTCGAAAAGGCTCTGGAAAACCTCAGACACATTTTCCGCACCGTTCGGGCTTAAACCGCGAATCGTTGCCGTACCCCTGATCAGGGTATTGTCACATTAACTTGCCGTGAGGCGATGCATTCGAGGAACCGCGAAAACGAGCCGCATTTTGCAGCAGCTCCCACATCGTTATGCTGCCGCTTGAACCCCAGCGACGTCATTCCATAGCAGGAGTCACTGACTGCGTTCCGCTTTGTACGCGTGGGATTTCAAGCGATGCCGCGGGGGACAGAAATGGTTGGGAATGGAGCCATGGGCTGAGAGCAAGCGTTGCGCATGACCAGCTGACTTGGAACGGCGCATGGTGCGTTCCCGTTGTCGAGTCGGCTGGTGTGAATTTTCCGCTCACGGCAAGTTAATGTGACAATACCCTTCAGCGGCCTCCAGCCAAGGTTGACGATCTGTTGCCCCTGCGGTATATCTTGTAGGGTGCTCTGGTCGCCGTGTAGCAAAAGAAAGCTATGACCTCCGCCATATGGGCCCAGTTGCGCGAAATCCTCGCCGGTCGCCAGGAGGCCATCGCCAACAGCTGGTACCGCGCTGTTGCGCCAACTGGCTTTCCGTCGCTTGGGCCGGCGGATATTCGCCAGCGACTCGGCAGCTTGACGCAGCAGGCGCTCAAGGTGCTGCTGAGTGCCCCCTTCCGGCCCGATCAGGCGCAGGCGATCGGCGCGGGGCTGGCCAGCCTCCACCTGGTCCAGCCCGAGACCCTGCGCCGGACACTCCGCGTGCTCGCCCGTGAGCTCGTCGCAGGCATCTCACCCGTGCAGGTACGTGCCGTTCGGCCGAACCTGGATGCGCTGCTCAGCGACGTGGCAGCAGGCTTCTTCGAGCGCGCTCGGACGATGATCTTGGAAGAACAGGAAGAGACCCGTGCCGCGCTCTTTGCCGCGCGCCAGGAGGCGGAGGCGGCATTTCGGGCGAGCGAGGAACTGCTGTGGACGACCATTGGCAACGCTCCGATCATCCTGTTCGCGCTCGACCGTACGGGCACATTCACCCTGTGCGCGGGCAAAGCCCTGGCCGAGCTTGGCCGCGCGCCGGGCGAGATCGTCGGGCGGTCAATACGCGACGTCTACCCTGACGATCCGGCTTTCGCCGAGAACGTGCATCGCGCCCTCGCCGGCGCACGTTTCACTGCAACGGCGGACGTGGATGATCGCGCCTTCGAGACGTGGTATGGTCCACTCGTCGATCAGCTCGGCGCCATCGTAGGCGTCATCGGCGTGGCCACCGACATCACGGCGCGCAAACGGGCCGAAGCGGAGCAGCTGGCGCTCGAACAGCTCAAGGCCGACTTTGTCGCCAACGTCTCACACGATCTGCGAACGCCCGTCCACCATATTAAAGGGTATACCGCGCTCTTGCGCTCTCACGGTGCAGCCCTCGACGAAGAAACACGCCAGGAGTTCCTCGAGACGATCTCCAATGCCAGCGACCAGCTGGCACGCTTGATCACCGATCTGATCGAGGCGTCGCAGCTCACCGGCGGCGATCTCCGATTGCACGTCGGCCCGCTCCAGATCGACCAGCTCGTACGGAGCGTTGTGCAGCGCTGGCAAGGCATCAGCTCGCATCAGATCGCCGTGCTCACGCCGCCCGACACTCCACCCGTGCAGGCCGATCTGGGTCGCATCGAGCAAGTGCTGGACAATCTACTGACGAACGTAGTACGTCACACGCCTGAGCAGACGTGCGCAGAGGTGCGCGTGGAGGTGGCCGGTGAGGAGCTCGTCGTTACGGTCGTCGACGACGGGCCGGGTGTAGGAGCTGAGGATCTTCCGCGTGTATTCGATCGTTTCTACCAGGTGGAACCGTCCATAGGCGGCCAGCGGAACGGTAGCGGGCTCGGTCTCTTCATCTGCCGGCGGATCATCGAGCAGCACGGTGGACGGATCTGGGCCGAACCCACGCCCGGCACCGGCATCACCGTTCGTTTCACGCTGCCGAGGCAGTCCGATGCCGGCGCCGGACGAGGCGTGCAACGTGAAGGTGCGGACGGAGCGCAAACGCAGGAGGAATGACGATATGAGCGAACCGTCGTGGACGTCGGGTGAGATACCGCAGGATCGGCCCAATGCGGCCCGCATGTATGATTACTCCCTCGGCGGCTTTCATAATTTCGCGGCCGATCGCCGCGCGGCTGAGCAGGTCGTGGCCGTCTTTCCCGATCTCCCGTTGGCGCTACAGGCCAACCGTGGCTTCCTGCGCCGGGCGATCACCACGCTGGTCACGCAGGGCATCGACCAGTTCCTCGATATCGGTTCCGGCATCCCGACGGTCGGCAACGTGCATGAAGCGGCCCAGAAGCTCAATCCGACGGCGCGGGTCGTCTACGTCGATATCGACCCGATCGCCGTGCACCATAGCGAGCTGATCCTGCGTGCCAATCCGAACGCTGCGGTAATTCAGGCCGATGCGCGCCGGACGGAGTACATCCTCAACCACCCGAAAACCAGCGGGTTGCTGGACTTCAGCAGACCGCTGGCCATGTTGATCGTCGCCGTGCTCCACTTTGTGCCGGACGACGCAGAAGCCTACGGCCTGGTGCGCGTACTCCGCGATGCACTGCCCTCCGGCAGCTACCTCGCTCTTTCGCATGCGTCCACCGAAGGAATCACCCGAGAAACCGCCGATAAGATGGAGCAGATCTACGCGCGCACGGCCACACCGTTCAAATTCCGCACACGGCCACAGGTCGAGTCCTTCTTCGATGGGCTCGACCTGCTCGATCCGGGAGTGGTCTACATGCCACTCTGGCGGCCGGACGGTCCGGACGATCTCCTGCTCGACGAGCCTGAGCGGACGACTGGTCTCGCCGGCGTCGGCCGGAAGCCATGAAGGCAGGGGGTCACGCCACGGAAGACAGCTATGTAGCTAGAGTGGCTCACACTTAGGGCCTGTAACAGAATAACCAATCCAAGTTTTCGCCTAATCAGGCGTTGGTAGCACTCTGGATTGGGCCGGTTATTGTTTGATAAACCCTTAGCCCGTTGTGTGCGAAAAGACCATCCACCGCATTGGAGAGCTACGCAGCACGCCGGTAATAATCGTGCAGGACACCGCCCAGGATGTCTCGCCGCTCGATCGGACCCTCCCTCGCCGCGCCTGGTATCAACGGCACCGGACAGCGTTGCTCAATGCCCTGATGCGGCCGAGCATGATTGTAATAGTCCGTGTAAGCCGTCAGCACGCGAGCGAGATGCCGCTCCCCGAGGATCAGGATCTTGTCCAAACACGCTTCTCGGGCTGACCGGATCCAGCGCTCGGCGAACGCATTCGCATTTGGCGCTCGGGGTGGCGTCCGGATGATCGTGACATCCTCCGAGATGAAGACCGTGTCGAAAGCAACCGCAAACTTGGTGTCACGATCGTGCATGAGGAAGCGCAGTGATCTGGGTGCATCCTGGAGGTGCCAACTGAACTGCCGCGCTTCACCCGAAGGGTACCCGGTCACCCAGGCACGCGTCGGTTGAGAAGTGCACCCAGCCAGATGCACGCGACGACTGCCGACCTCGATAAAAAACAGCACATAGCGAGTCTGCAACCATGCGGTTTCGACCGTGAAGAAGTCACAGGCGAGGCTCTCCTCCTTGTAGGCCCTATACTAGCGAGGACACTGCTATGTAACTGCCGTTTCTTGGGCCGGCACCAGTTCAAAGCCCAGGGCTTTCGCCCGGTGCGCGAGGTTCCGTACCACCCGTTCTTTGTATTGCCGCTCATAGTAGTCTTGCCCGGCGTCGACGTAGTCGCTGCCATGCGTCAGCATGCTGTAGACAATCCGCGCCAGTTTGTGGGCGGTTGCCGTGACCTGTGCCGGCTACTTGCTTCATCCAACTCGAAGAACAGAAACACGAACGTTGATTTGCTTATATTTTATGTCGACCATGAACTTGAATTGCATGCACAGATAATACAAGGAGCCGGCACAGGCCTGGCAGCACCTCCGGCAGCATCTAGACGCACGGGCGGAGACCCGGCGCGCGCAGCGGCGCTTCCGCCGCGATCCGGTCTCCTACTTGCCAGTGCTGGAGCAGCAGTTCCTCAAGTAGAGTTTGCCGACGTGGAGCTCTATTCCAATCTATAGTCTTCTAATTTTACATAACCCATCATCGCGTCTCCGTCCTCCCCATGGCATATGCCTTCGAAGGACAAAGATACCGTCCACGCTCGCTGCCGCCGCTTCCATCACTTACGTTTCATCTGCCGCCGCGAGGACCTGCGCACGCACCCTCGGACTAATATACCGTCCCTGGGCAATCATCTGGTCCATGACCGGCCTCACAGCTGGGATCAACCCGGCGGTTTTGGCGCGCAATAGGACTGCCAGGGTTCCGATTACTAGGAGTCCGCGCTCGTGAGCGATGCGTCGTCCCGCGCGGTCGTCCATCAATACCCCCCGCGCGCCCTGTGCTTCCGCCAGAGAGATGGCTGCCGCCTCGCCAAGGTCGAGATCGTCCAGCAAAACGGGGTCGATCGTTGCGCGTTCGATCTGTATCCAGGAGATGGTTGAAAGGTCGGGATCAGATGGGGAGGCACCGGCCTGGTACTCGGCGAGCACCTGCTCTGGCACCAGGACACGCCCATAGAGCCGTGGCAGGAGATCGAGGAGCGCGACGCCAACCAGCTTAATCAGGGGGCTCGTGTCAGCGACGACGAGCGGATCACCCAATGCTGGCCTCGGCTGCGACATCCATCGTCTCGTCAAACTCCGACACCCCGTAGCGTCCCAACAGGTCGAGGAACGCGCGCCGGGAGATGCCACTCAGGCGTGCCGCTTTGCCGGAGGAGATACGGCCTAAGTCATAGAGTTTGACCAGCGCGGCCTCGCGCACCGCCGCAACATCACCACTGCTCAACGATGCGACGAGCTCGTCGGGTAACTCAAGCTGAAGCTGCGCCATCGGCGCCCTCCTTATTGTATGCACATAGTATACGGGTGGTCTTATGCACGCCGGTGGTGGGTACTTGCCTCATCCAGAGCATACTCGGCCCGGTGTATTGGAATTGACATCATGGCGTTATGTCTCTGTAGGCAAACGGTGGTTTGTCAGGACGGATGACACAAGTAGATACGGCATTTTGTCAACCCCCAAAATCCATCGTCCGCATCGGTGCGGGGACGCACAGTCTAGCAGAACGGTCAAGACCAAGGCAAGCGCACGCGGACCTCACCGCGGAGGCGCTTCGCGCATCGTCTCTCTGTCCGCGTGCGGTCTTGACTCGTCCTGCTGTGCTAAGTACAACCAGGAATGTTATGCAGCTTTCGATCCAATAATCCTTCGCACCGTTTCTTTCAGTGTCGTCCGGAAGTA
>JBBSGA010000222.1:0-10377 GCA_038254585.1 Chloroflexales bacterium
AACGCCCCGCTAAGGACAAAGCCAAGCACGGATCGAAGCCGGGCCATCCCGGCTCCTCCCGTGAGTGGTGCGACACGCCCGATCAGCTCGCCCAGCAGCGCGTCAGCTCCTGCCGAGGCTGTGGAGCCGACCTCGCTGCTGAGCCTCAAACACTTGAACGTCGCCACCAGGTGCTTGAGCTTCCTCCCATCAGCGCCCAGGTGCTTGAAGTGCAGCAGTACGGCGTGGACTGCCCGCACTGTGGCCTTCACACCCTTGCCCCGCCTCCTCCTGGCTGTGCCACCGCGCAAGCCTTCGGCGCACGGCTCCAAAGTGTGATCGTCTACCTCAAGCACACCCACCATCTCTCGTATGAGCGCATGGAGCAGGGGCTGCTGGATGTCTTTGGGGTCACGCTTTCTCAAGGCGCGATTGACAACTGTCTGCGTCGCGCCGGCAAAGCCGCTGAGCCAGCCGTTGCCACAATTCAGGAGGCGGTCGTCTCCTCGGCGGTAATCCACGGGGACGAAACGGGCAGTCGCATTGACGGGGGCAAAGCCTGGCACTGGGTCTGTGTGACGCTCAGCGCGGTGGTGCACCTGATTCGTCGCAGCCGGGGGCAGGAGGTGGCGCAAACGATGATGGGCAAGCAGCGGGCGGAGGTGTGGGTCTGCGACTGTTGGAGCGGGCAGTTGCATGCCCCAGCCGAGACCTTTCAGCTCTGCCTGGCCCATCAAGTGCGCAACGTGCAGGCGGTGATCGATGCGCAGGGAGACGAGATCGTCTGGGCGGCGCAGATGCAGGCGGTCTTCTCCAATGCGATGCGCTTGGCCCAGCGCCGGGGGAGCATCCGAGACGACGAGTTCGTGGCGGAATGGCGCGACCTGGAACGTCAGGTGGATGCGCTGGTAGCGGAAGAGCTGCCCAAAGGGCCGGCGCGCACGTTCCAGAAGCGGTATCGGAAACACCGGCAGCAGCTGTGTGTGTGCTTGGCGCGGGAGGATGTGCCGGCGACGAACAATGTGGCGGAACGGGCGTTGCGGCCGGCGGTGGTCCATCGCAACGTCACCAACGGCTTCCGCTCGCCGTGGGGGGCAGACGCCTATGCCGCCTTGCTCTCGATTACAGATACCGCGAAACTGCATGGACGAAGTCCGTTCTTAGCGATCCTCGACTTGATGGGGCCGCCGGCTCTCCCGTTGCCCACCCCGTGAGTAACTACAAAAAAGCAAAACTTTGGGGAAAATATCACAATTAACCCGATCGGGTTAGTGCTCGTTAAGGCTATGCTGTATGTCCGACTTGGGGTTGGCATTTCCGCACCATACGGGATCTCTGGGACCAGGGGAATGTGAGCGCAGCGGATGAACTGCTCGCTGTCGACCTGATCGACCACCATCCGTTCGGTGCGCAAGGGCCAGGGCGCGAAGGCTACAAACAGGTCCTCACGCTCTTTCACGCGGCATTCCCGGATTTCCAGGTCACCAATGACGACATCATCGCCGAGGGCGATCGGGTGACACTCCGCTGGACGCCACGGGGCACCCACCAAGCGGAATTGGCCGGCATTCCCCCGACTGGGAAGCGCGTCACTATCACCGGGATCGATATCCTGCGCATCGCGGACGGCAAAGTCGCGGAGCGGTGGGCTGAAGACAACAGCTTGGACCTGATGCAACAGCTCGGCGTCATCCCGGTCCCAGGATAACGAAGGGCTAGATACGGCTTGCCGGTGTGCTCCCAACCTCCGCTACTCGTCCGGACGCAGCATCACGGCGACGCCGCCGGTCAGGCGCGCGGCCATATTGTAGGCCGCGATCGCGACGACTCCCGCGAAGACCAGTGCCGCGGTCCCGACCGCAACCAGCACGACCGTAAAGACGATGAACATCCAGCCCAAGTGGCCGTCGAGGACGGCCACCGTTCGTTCGGCCTGGGTCAAACCGAGCCGATCGACGAGATCGATCGGGATCGGCGGGAACTCGAGCCTGAGCGGACCGATCGCCTGCGGCGGGAGCGTTACGGCAAACTGCCGAAGACCCGCGAGGGTTCGGCCCATGTGCGCCAGCAGGGTCACGGCAAGGCCGGCCATACATAGCCCCGGAAGTGCGCACACGACAAGGCCAATCAGACTCAAGAAGCGTACGACCGATCTGTATCCGATCCGATCCACCCGATACTTCATCACCATGCTCCATTATGTCTTTCCCGAAGCCGGATCATCCGGCCGGGTTGATGGTCCCGTTTCTGATGTATCCTTTGCCCCGAGAGACATATTGCCGGCCACCAGTGTATGCAAAGGAATACGATATGCTCCCCGCAGCGTCATCAGGGACGAAAGCAGCGGGCGATACAAGCCAGCCCGATTGGGAAAACCAGCACGTCCTGCACCGCAACCGGCTGCCCGCCCGCGCGCGCTTCACCAGCTATCCCGACGAGTCGGCGGCCCGGACGAATGCGGGCACACCGTGGGAGATCTCGCTGAACGGCGAGTGGCGCTTTCATTATGCCCCTACGCCGATCGAGGCGCCCCAGGATTACATGACCATCACGTGCGACGACACCGCCTGGGATCGCCTGCCGGTGCCGAGCAACTGGCAGATGTACGGCTACGGCAGGCCGCACTACACCAACGTACAATATCCGTTTGCGATCGACCCGCCGCGCGTGCCCAGCGAAAATCCCACCGGCAGTTATCGCCGCCGCTTCCACGTGCCCGAAGACTGGTCCGGGCGGCGCCTCATCTTGCTCTTCGACGGCATAGATTCGGCGTTCGAGGTGTACGCCAACGGCCAGTACGTTGGCTTTTCGAAGGGCAGCCGCATTCCGGCCGAGTTCGACGTTACGGCTCACGTCCGGCCGGGCGAGAATCTGCTCGCGGTGCGCGTCTATCAATGGAGCGACGGCAGCTACATCGAGGACCAGGACATGTGGTGGCTGTCGGGTATCTTCCGCGACGTGACGCTGCTGCGCGAGCCGCCGGTCGCACTTTGGGATCTCTCCATAGCGCCCGAGCTCGACGCAGGGCTGAGCAACGCGACGCTCCACGTGCGCGCGGAGGTGACGAGCCAGGGCAAGACCGGGGCGCACCGGCTGCGGATGCGACTGCTTGACGCGGACGGACGCGACGTTCCGAGCGTGACGGCTGACACGCCTGTCGAGACCGGCGGTAGCGGGCCGGCGAACGCGGAGCTTTCGGCCGAGGTTGCTGCGCCGCGGCTGTGGTCGGCCGACGACCCCTACCTCTACACCCTCCTGCTGACGCTCCAAGACGAGCGAGGCGTGGTGGTCTGCGTCGTCCCACAGAAGGTCGGCTTCCGGCGGGTGGAGATTCGAGGGACGCAGATGCTCGTCAACGGCAGGGCTATCAAGCTGCGCGGCGTCAATCGCCACGAGCACCACCCCGACCTCGGGCGGGCCGTGCCACCCGAGACGATGCTCGAAGATGTGCTCCTGATGAAGCGGCACAACATCAATACCGTCCGCACCAGCCACTACCCGCCGCACCCGCATTTTCTCGACCTATGTGATGCGTATGGGCTCTACGTCATCGACGAGGCCGATCTGGAGTGTCACGGCCTGCTCTATGCCAAGCAGCCGTTCTTCCTCAGCGACGACCCCGATTGGCGGGCGGCTTACGTCGACCGCATGCAGCGCATGGTCGAGCGTGACAAGAATCACCCCTGCATCATCATGTGGTCGCTGGGCAACGAGTCAGGATTCGGATCCAACCACGAGGCGATGGCCGCCTGGGCGCGCGAGCATGATCCGAGCCGACCGATCCACTACGAGGGCGACCGCCACGGCAAGGTCAGCGACGTAATCAGCCAGATGTACACGCCCGTGCCCGAGGTGATCGCTTACGGCCAGGGCGAGGGCGACGTCGGCGAGAACACCAAGTGGCGCGAGACCGTCCGCCTCGACGAGTACCGCGACAAGCCGTTCTTTCTCTGCGAATACGCGCATGCGATGGGCAACGGTCCCGGCGGCCTTTCCGACTATTGGGAGGCCTTCTGGCGCTATGATCGCCTCCTGGGTGGCTGCGTGTGGGAGTGGCTCGACCACGGCATCCGCAGGACCACGGCGGATGGCTGTACCTACTTCGCCTACGGCGGCGACTTCGGCGACGAGCCCAACGACGACAACTTCGTCTGCGATGGGCTGCTCTTTTCCGATCGCACGCCCTCGCCAGGTCTGCTCGAGTACAAAAAGGTGCTCGAGCCGGTCTATGTCGAGGTGGTGGAGCTCAGCCCCGAGATGGCGAAGCTGAGCATGTACAATCGGTACGACTTCCTCACGCTCGAGCACCTCCTCGCATCGTGGCAGGTGGCCGAGGACGGGGCGGTGATCGCCGCGGGCGAGATCGCCAAACTTGAGATCCCGCCCGGCGCCTCGACGACGGTCGAGCTTCCGTATGAGGTACCGTCGCCGGCACCCGGCGCAGTCTACGATCTGACGCTGCGCTTCACGCTGGCCCACGCGACCCCATGGGCCGAGGCGGGCTACGAGGTAGCCTTTGCCCAGTTCGAGCTCCCGGTGGATGCGGCCCCGGCGATCGCGGTAGGGCCGGGCAGCAGGGCAGCACTCGATTGCCGCGAGGAAGGGGCACGGCTGCACATCATAGGCGGCGAGACAGGGATCTGCTTCGACATCGCACGCGGGCGGATCGACGGCTGGAGCTATGCCGGCCGGCTGCTGCTGGTCGCCGGCCCACGCCTGACGCTCTGGCGTGCAGCGATCGACAACGAGGCGCGCGGCGGAGGCGCGCGCGTTGGGCAGGAGTGGCGCGCTCACTTCTTGCACCTGGTGGAGCATCGCGTCGATGGGTTTGAGTGGGAGCAGCTCGGCGGCGGGGCGATCCGTGTTACCGTGCGTTCCTGCCTTGTTCCGCCCGTGTACGAGGCGGCGTTCGACTGCCGCTACACCTACACGCTCCTCCCCGGCGGCGACATACTCCTGGAAGTGCAGGGCACGCCCAGAGGTGAATGGCCGGCGACGATTCCGCGCATCGGGCTGGAGATGACCCTCCCTGGCGAGCTCGACCGCGTTCAGTGGCTCGGAGGGGGCCCCGCCGAGAGCTATGCCGACACCAAGCAGGCGGCGCGCCGGGGCCTGTGGCGCGCCGGCGTGGACGACCTCTTCACGCCCTACGTGCGCCCCCAGGAAAACGGCAATCACACCGACACGCGCTGGGTCGCGCTCCAGGACACACGTGGGGCGGGGCTCCTGGCGGCAGGAGATCCTACAATCGACTTCAGCGCCCACCGCTTCACGACGGAGGACATCGACCGGGCGCAACACACATGTGAGCTCGTACCGCGCCCGACGATCACGCTGCACCTCGACTATCGACAGAACGGCGTCGGCACGGGGAGCTGTGGGCCCGGGGTCATGCCGCCCTACCAGCTCCACGCCGTGCCCTTCGTCTTCCGCGTGCGTCTGCAGCCATTAGTGCCCGGCGGATCAAGCCCTCGAGAGATGGGGCGCCAAGCACTCTCGCCGCCGCGCGATGGATAAGGCCGCGTAGCGCGGAGTGTTCGCCAACGTCTGGGGACGGGGTCGGAGAAACGGCGCTCCCGCGCACCGGTAGAGTGCGCGGGAGCGGCCGAGCGTCTGGGCGATCAGCGGTGGCGGAGCAGATACCAGCCCCCGCTAAGCAGCAGGACCGCGAGCTCCGGGGCAAGATGGAACATGCCCGCCAGCATGATCGCGCCGGCCCCCGCGAGGAGGTAGCCAAGCGTTCGGTTCCGGTCGGGAGCTGCCAGTGTGAAGTGTCTCGCCTCGACAGCCATGGCCGGCTGTGCCTCTGTGACTCGATCCGCGGCCGGCATAATCAGGGCGAGCACCGCGTAGAGCAGCAAGCCGATCCCATGCGCCAGCGCCAGCAGGATGAAGCCCAACCGTACCAACGTCGGGTCCCAGCCGTAGGCCTCCGCGATGCCGCCGGCTACGCCTGCGATCTTCTTATTCGTCCTCGAACGCTTCCATTGCATGTTCATATACGTCCTCTTTCTATTCCCTATCGCGCTAATGGTATTGCAATCAGCATGTTGTGGTCGGTACGACGCACAGGCCGACCACAATGTTGCAGGGCGCGCTACGAACCGTGTCGCTGCCGGGCCTTACAACAGAGGACGCAGCGGACGCAGGATAAGCTGGCTTACGCGGCCATACCAGGGGCGCTGCTCCCATTGGTCGCGTGTCACCTCGACGGCGTTAGTGAGGTCGGTCATGAAAATGCGCTCCATCTCGGCAGCAAAGGTTGCATCCCTGATCTCCACATTGATCTCATAATTGCCGGCTAAGCTCAGACGATCAAGGTTGGCCGTGCCGATCGTCGACCAGATCCCGTCGATAGTAGCCGTTTTGGCGTGGATCATGGCGTGCTGGTAGCCGAAGATGCGCACCCCGTGATCGAGGCAGAGCTCGAAGAAGCTGCGCGACAGCCAGTCGACGACCATGTGGTTCGATTCCCACGGCACGAGGATGCGCACGTCGACGCCCCGTTCCACCGCATCGATCAGCGCAGTCAGGATCACACGATCCGGGACAAAGTAGGCGTTGGTGAGATAGATATGCGACCGAGCACGCTCGATCGCGTCCAGATACATGCCCCGGATCGGGAAGACAAGCCGGCCCGGGTCGTTGCGCCAAAACTGGATAGACGTGGACCACGGCCCGGGCGCGTTCGGCACGATCGCCGGGCGCGAGCCACGGTTGTTATTCCAGAAGTCGACGAAGGTATGGCCGAGATCGGCCGCGACGGGTCCGCGCAGGCAGAGGTGCGTATCGCGCCACTGCGTGGCGTAAAGTGTGCCGAGGTTATAGCCGCCAAGAAAGGCGACTGTGTTGTCGATCACCAGGAGCTTGCGATGGTCACGGGCATAGCGGCGCGGGTCGAGCGCATACCAGATTCGAGCGAGCGCACGATACTCCAGGGTATGGATCGTGGGCGGGAAGCGTTTGAAGCTCGGGCGGACGATCAGGTTGGCAAAGCCGTCGAAGATGACGTAGACCTGCACCCCCTCGGCCGCCTTGCGAATCAGATGGTCCTTGATCGCCTGGCCGAGCGCATCGCCTTTCCAGATGAAGGTTTCGAGAAAAATCGTCGTGCTTGCCGCGTCGATCGCGGCAAGCATGGCGTCATAAAGATCCTGCCCATAGGTAAAGACTTCCGCCGCGGTGTCGTCGACGGCCGTTGCGCCTTGGCGACCGTGTGGGAAACTCGCCGGAGGCGCTCGGCGCTTGCGCAGTGAACCTCTGATCGTCAGGACAGCCACCGTCAGCGCCTGTCCGCCGAGCAAGGCCCCGATCAGCCAACGGATCAGGCGAGGCCAGAACGAACGTCGTAGCATTGAGGCTCCTTTGGTCGACGTGCTACTATACTGGACCCAAGAACTGCACAACGGGTCGGCGAGGATCAGGTAATCTACGGCTATGGATAAGACGTACACTTCCGCCTTCAAAGCCCGCCTCGTGCAGGAGCGCTTGAAGGAGAGCAAAACCATGTCACAGCTCGCCGCCGAACACGGCATCCATCCCAATCTGCGCGCCACCTGGAAGGCCACCGCCCTCCACGGCGTGCCCGCGCGCTTCGAGCGGCGCGACGCGCTCGAAGCGGTGCAAGCCGCTCACGCGCAGCAGGCCCACGACCTATATGCCTAGATCGGACGCCGGACGACCCACTGAAAACTGGCCGACCACATGTGCTTGATAACGGGTCCACTATAAAGCATGAAGCAGCACCGGATCGGGATTGGCGGCATCGCCATCGAGAGTAGCACCTTCTCCCCGTTGCTCAGCGACGGCGACGATTTCCGGGTCTTGCGAGCCGGCGAGATGATCACCCGGTACCCGTTCATGCCCGACTGGAGCTTCCACGAGCGAAGAGATATCACCTGGTTGCCGTGTCTGCATGCCCAGGCCCTGCCGGGCGGCTCGGTGATTCGTCGCGTCTACACCGCCTTGAAGCAGGAGCTCCTCGCGCGCATTCGCGCCGCGCTGCCGCTCGACGGCTTCTACCTGGATATTCATGGTGCGATGCACGTACAGGGCCTGGAGGACGCCGAGGCCGACCTCGTTGGCGCGATCCGCATGATCGTCGGGCCAGATTGCCTCATCTCAGCCGGGATGGATCTTCACGGCAACGTCTCCGACCGCCTCGTCGCACTGGTCGACCTTTTTACGGCCTACCGCACTGCACCGCATGATGATGTCCTGCAGACCCGCCAGAAAGCCTGTGCCAACCTGGTCTTCTGTCTCGACCATCGCGTCCGACCAGTCCGAGCTTGGGTGCGCATCCCCGCGATCCTGCCCGGCGAACGCACCAGCACGCTCGTCGAGCCCGGCAAGAGCGTGTACGCCAGCCTGGCAGAGTCCGACTCGGTGCAGGGCATCCTGGACGCCTCGCTCTGGGTGGGGTATGTGTGGGCGGACGAGCCGCGCAGCGCCGCGACGGTGGTGGTCACCGGGACCGCTGCCACAAACGTCCAGCATGAGGCGGAGAAGATCGCCCGCCGCTACTGGAGCGCTCGCGCTGCCTTTGATTTTGTCGTACCGGCCGGCAGCGCCGACTGGTGCATTCAGCAGGCCATGGCCTACCCCGGGAACGCCGTCGTCATCAGCGATTCGGGTGACAATCCTACGGCAGGCGGCGTTGGCGACATTCCACACCTCGTCGGCCGCTTGCTCGCGCACCCGGCCCTCGCGCGCGGAGATCTGCATGCCATCTACGCTAGTATCGCCGATGCAGCTGCCGTAGCAGCCTGCTTCGAGGCGGGTGTCGGCCAGGCGGTCGACGTCGCCCTCGGCGGCAAGCTCGATCCGGTGCACGCCCAACCGCTGTCAGTACAGGGAACTGTCGAGACACTCGTGCCGCATGATCCAACCGGCGGTCATATCGCCGTGCTGCGCAGCGGCGGCGTCTCTATCATCGTGACCACCCGGCGCAAGCCATATCACTTCATCCGGGACTTCGCCAGCGTCGGGCTGGATCCCGCGGCCCACAAGATCACCGTGGTGAAGATCGGCTACCTGGAGCCGGAGCTCCGGCAGATGGCGCGGCATGCCTTGCTCGCGCTTACGCCGGGCGCGGTCAATCAGGATATCCCCTCGCTACCCTATACCCGGATTCAGCGTCCGATCTATCCACTGGATCCAGATTTTGTTCTGCCCGACCTGCAGGCCAGCCTGTTCGGATCCTGATCAGGGTCCCGGCGTTGGCTATATCACTAATCCGGCCGCATCATAATCGTCGGTCCACATCGAACTGCAGCTGGCGCTTCTCCGTACGTTTGAGCAGACCATCTCATGCCCACGCACGACGGAAATCCCGAGATAGCCCTACGTCCAGGTGCTTGTCACACCCGTCCCAGCCACCCGCCACACCACGTGGGGCTCGTCCCATCCGATCTGGCCTACCTGCTGTTCCCGTTATGTCAATATATAGCTCGATAAGGCGTCTCTCGCGTGACAACCACGGCGGCTTGCGTGTTCCGCAGCCCGCCGCTGCCAAGTGCCGGCATGCTTCGACCTACTACGCACCGGGACCTGGCCGTGCGCAGCCCGCCATCCACGCTACTGCCGCTCGCCATGACCCTGACGGCGCCCTCGGTGTATCTGGTTTCTCGCATGGCTGAGACTCGTCGCCACGGCCGTCTCATCCACATACATTCTGCATCACTTCTCAACATCTTCTGAACATGCGGGCGGTATGCTGGTCGCATCCCGGTTAACCGGCATAGTGGATGGTGCAAACACCTGCACCAGGAGGAACAGCAAATGAACCCGTCTGAATACGGTCACGCACCGTGGTTTGGCAAGCGGTGGCAGCCGCGCTTCTGGCTGCTGCCGTTGGTACTTGGAATCGGCATCGGGGCGCTCATTTTCGGCCTGCCGAGCGTCTTACCCTGGGGCCGCGAGGGCCGCGCGCCTCACAGGTTCGAGGCGCGCGCCGCGGCACGCGGCGCGCGCGCGTACGGGCAAACATCTGCGGCGCAGGAAGGCGCCGCGCAAGCGCGACCGGGCGCCCCCGGCACACAAAGTACGCCACAAGCGCGCCCGAACGCGGGGCGCAACACCGACGGGGAGCACGGCAGCTTTGATCGCCGGGACCGCGGCGGACCGTTCTTTGGGTTCGGCGGCCTGTCACTGCTCGTACCGCTGCTGCTGATCGGCACCGGGGTGTGGTTGCTGACCGGCCGGCACCGCGGACCGGGTGGCTGGGGCGGGCCGCCGAGACCACGACCGAGCGAGCCGGGCACGCTGCCGTCGGCCCCAAACCATTCGGAGCCGCCGGCAACCAGTGAGACGCGGTGGTTATAGGCGGCGGTTCGCCACTCGTTGGCAGGAGGCGGCACCCCCCGCCGGGGTTTCGCCGGGGGTGGGCCGCCCCGGGGG
>JBBSGA010000223.1:0-10366 GCA_038254585.1 Chloroflexales bacterium
CGATGCCGAGATGCAGGCCCTCAATATCGAACGGCACACGGTCTGCCCCACGTGGAATTACACCATTCGGCCGCGCGGCCCGAGCCTTCCTGGCCTCGACGTTGAGCCAGGAAAACGGGAAGTTGTTTTTTGACAAGCCCTAAGGTTGCGTAGGTAGAACGCAAAAGCCCTCATGGTCTAGCGCGCGCGATGCACGCTGCTACAATCGAAGGCGCCGCCGAGGTGTGCCGTCGCGCTCTCGACGATGACCGTGGTAATCCCGGCAGGCGACACGTAGCGGGTGACGTGCTCGTCGGACTGAAGCCGCAGCGCGCCGCCGGCTGCGAAGGCCACCAGTGCCACAAGGACCGGCAGCAGGACGTTCAGGCGAGCCCTGGCCGCCGTTTTTTCCAGTGGAATCGTGATGTGTTCCAGTGCCATACGCCCCCCGCTATCGAACGATACGCTCCAGGACGGGTGCGACCAGCGTCTCAAAAGCCAGCGCGCCGGCGTAGAAGCCGAGGAGATAGAAGACCGCGCTCCCACGGCCCTGCCCGGCGAGGATATGCTGGCGCAGGGGGCACCCGCCGGCCATGACCGAGCACAGCCCGAGGCCCAGTCCGCCCACGAAGAGGAGTGCCACGAGTGGAATACGTGGCGCGGGCCACGCGTCACCGGAGGAGGGCCGGGCCGTGGCGCCGTTCGTAACCTCGCCGCCCGGTATGGCGTAGGCGAGGGCGGTGCGCGTGTCGCCGGTAGCGGCGACACGCGGCAGCGGGAGTTCCACGTGTTCGGCCATGCGACTGGCGAGCGGGAAGGCGATCCAGGCCGTGAGGGCGAAGGCCAGCAGCCCCTTGAGCAGCGCCGTATCGCGGACCAGAATCCAGTCCCGTATGCCGCCGACGAAGCAGAGACGCGAACGCTGTCCCAGGAAGCCGGCCACGATACCCATCACCAGCGTAAACACTGCTGCAATCGTCATCGGCGTGCCCAGCCCCGGAGCAGCATGGTCGCCAGGAGCGCTCCAAGCATGGCCCCTCCCAGGCCGGGGAAAACACTCGGGTCGACGTAGGCGGCGCGTAGCACCAGGCGTACCATGCAGCCCGACACGGTCAGCGCACAGGTGATCGTGATAAAGCCCCACGCGACGTCACGCAGCGGCACCCGGCTGCGCTGCCAGCGCCACTCGCCTGCGATGCCGGCAGCCAGCACGCTGCCGGCAAGCACTCCGAGGACCGTCAGGAGCGGGAAAATCGCCGAAGCGCCCGCGACCGCGAGATGCGTGCCGAAGATGGCATTGGCGGTGGCATCGATCAGATCGCGGCCGTGGCAGGCCGTGCAAAAGCCGTAGGCTGCCGGCGGGTAGACGTCGAAGTACGTCTGGCCGAGGACTGCCAGGATCGCCAGGACGCTGCCGGCGACGACCGGGCTTACGTGGGGCCTCCAGCGCAGACTGCGCCGGGGGGTCGTTCCGGCTTGGGCGGCGGGGAAGGGTACAAGCTGCCGCATGCGCATGCTCCTCAAAAACAGACGCCAGTCATCGACGCGGTCCGGGTCTCCGCTCCCGCAGGCGCCGGAGGAGTGCGCCGGATCGCTCAGCGCCAGGGTAGGGATGGGTCGCTTCCACGTCAATGCGTCCGGCGGCGAAGACCTCCAGTGCTCGCGGGATGTCGTCGTAGTCGAGCTGCAGGGCGACACCGCAGTTCGAGCTAATTTCGCGCGGTGTCGGCACGAGCCGGGCCGCGATGCCGCTGCGCCCCAGCAGTGTCTCGCCGCGCACGGCGTGAAACGAGGAGTGGAAGGTGATCAGTCCGTCGAGCACCATCTCTATCTACGCCAGCAGCGCAGCAGTATGCCGCAGCGTCCCGAGCGCGTCGAGCGCGACGTCCACCTGAGCCTCGGTGTTGAGCCAGCTCCACCCGAAACGGACCGTGCCACCCGGAAAGGTCCCCCCAGTGTGGTGCGCGGCCGGCGCGCAATGCAGCCCCACGCGCGCCATGATCCCGTAGATCTCGTCGAGCGCCAGCCCCACCTCCGCCGGCGAGAGCCCGGCGACGTCGAACGAGACGACGCCCGCTTGTCGCTCCGGATCGCGCGGGCCGTAGATCGTCACGCCCTCCAAGGCGGTGGCGCCGTCGATGAAGCGCCGCACGAGCCGCTGTTCGTGCGCGCGAATCGCCGCGACCCCGATAGCGGTGATGGCGTCGATCCCCGCCGCCAGACCGGCCAGCCCGACCACGTTCAATGTGCCGGCCTCGTAGCGGTCGGGGAGGAACCCTGGCTGCTGCTCCTCTTCCGAGCGGCTGCCGGTCCCGCCAAAGATCAGCGGGCGCGGCTCGAGCCCGGCGCGCACGTAGAGCGCTCCCGTTCCCGGCGGGCCCATCAGCCCTTTATGGCCGCTCAACGCCAGCAGATCGACGGGCACGTCCTGGAGGTCGATCGGGACGCAGCCGGCCGTCTGGGCCGCGTCGACCAGTAATGGCACGCCGGCATCGTGCGCCAGCCGGACCAGGTCCGCGATAGGGAGCAGCGTCCCATAGACGTTCGAGGCGTGCGTGAAGACGAGCAGCTTTGTGTTCGGGCGCAGCGCGCTCCGTATTTCCCCGAGGTCGGGCGTGCCGTCCGCCGGGCAGCGGACGACGGTCAGCACCGTGCCGTGCGCCTCGAGGTGGCGCAGTGGACGCATCACCGCGTTGTGCTCCAAGCTGCCGGCGATCACGTGGTCGCCCCTTCCGACGAGGCCGAGGATCGCCAGATTCAACGCTTCCGTCGCGTTCTTGGTGAAGATGATGCGGGCCGGATCAGGCGCGTTGAGCAGCTGAGCGAGCGCCTCGCGCGCCCCGGCAACCACCCTCGCCGCTGCCACCGAGCGACGGTGCCCGGCGCGGCCGGGATTGCCGCCGATCGCGTCCAGGTATTGGTCCATGGCGCGGCGAACCTCCGGCGGCTTCGGCCAGGAGGTAGCGGCGTTGTCGAAGTAGATGACCGGGTGGTCCATCGCGCTCAGCCTTTGATCCCCGACACCACGACCCCCTGGATGAAGACGCGCTGGAATAGGAAGAAGAGGATCAGGCAGGGGATCGTCGCCAGCAGCGAGTCGGCCATGAGGTAGTTCCACTGGGTGTTGTAGATGTCGCGAAAGGAGCTCAGCCCGATCTGGATCGTATACATCTCCGTCTTCTGAATATAGATCAGCGGATCCAGAAAGTCGTTCCAGTGCCCGACGAAGTCGAAGATCGCCACCGCCGAAAGCGCGGGGATCGACTGCGGCACGATGACGCGCCAGAAGATGGCGAAGTAGCTTGCCCCGTCGACGCGCGCTGCGTCGTCCAGGTCGCGCGGAATGTTGCGGAAAAACTGGCGCAGCAGAAAGACGTTGAAGGGGCCGGCCGTCCACGACGGCACGATCAGCGGTAGGTAGGTGCCGACCCAGCCGAGCCAGTTGAAGATCAAGAAGCGCGGGATCAGCGTGACCGTGCCCGGCAGCATAATCGTCGCCAGGAGGATGTAAAAGAGCGCGGTAAGCCCCGGCGCACGCAGTCGGGCAAAGGCGTAGGCGACCAGCGCGGAGCTGATCACCGTCCCGAGCACCCCAAGGACGGCGATCGTCAGGCTGTTGAACATATAGCGGAAAAATGGGATCAGCCGGATCGCCTCACGATAGTTGCTCCATCGTGGGTGGGCCGGGATGAAGCGCGGCGGAAAGGTAAAGATCTCGATGTTATCCTTGAGCGAGCTGCTGAACATCCAGACCATCGGGACCAGAATCACGACCGCGCCCAGCGAGGCGAGGAGCAGTGCCCCGGCCTGGAGCAGACGCTGCCGGCCGCGGAGCGTCAGCCAGGGCGCCCGCGTGTCCGCCCGGCGGGCCTTCTCAGGTTGCAGCACGACCGGCTCGGGTTTAATCGCCATCAGCCGCCTCGTCCTTCGTCTTGGTAGTAGACCCAGCGCGTGGCGCTGCGGAAGATCAGCAGCGTCAGCGCCAGGGTGATGAGGAATAAGATCCAGGCCAGCGCCGCGGCGTAGCCCATCTTGAAATAGGTAAAGGCGTTACGGTAGAGATAGAGCACGTAGAAGAGGCTGGCGTTGTCCGGCCCGCCCTGCGTGACGACGAACGCCTCGGTGAAGGTCTGCAGCCGGTCGATCAGGCCGAGTACGAGGTTGAAGAAGATCGCCGGCGTGACGAGCGGGAGCGTGATACGCAGCAGCCGCTGGAGCGCGCCCGCCCCGTCGATCGCCGCTGCTTCCGAGAGGTGGGTGGGAATGGACTGCAGGCTCGCCAGGTAGATCAGCGTCGACCGCCCTACACCCCACAGGCTCATGATCACGAGCGACGGCAGCACCCAGCGCGGTGAGTAGACCCACGGCAGTCCGGGCAGACCGGCCAGGCGCAGTACGTAGTTGGCAAGTCCAAATCTGGGGTTGAAGATCCAGAGAAACATCAACGAGACGACCACGCCGGAGATCACCGCCGGCATATAGTAGAGCGTGCGGAAGAAGGTGACGCCGCGGAAGCTGACGTTGAGCAGCAGCGCCAGGAGAAAGCCGATCACGAGATCGGCCAGCACGGCCAGGACGCTGTAGGAGACGGTTACCTTCAGCGCCTGGCGGAAGATCGGGTCCTCGAACAAGGCGCGCTGATAGTTGGCCCACCCGACCCAGCCGGTTTGCTCCGGATGCAGGACGGCATAGTCGCTGAAGGAGGCCGCGAACGACGCAATCATCGGCCCCAGGATGAACAGCAGGAAGCCGATCACCCAGGGAGAGACGAACAGGTAGGCGGCGAGCGCCTCGCGCCCTCGGGACGAGCGGAGGCGTTGGCCTACCCGGCGCAGCGCTGGCGTGGTTGCCGCCATGGTCAGGAAGGCAACTTATGCTTCGCGAACCAGTCGTCGATCACCTTTTGTCCGGCCGCCTGTGCCTTGGCCGCCACGTCGGCGGCTTTGGCTTCTCCACGCCGGACAGGGTCAAGGAGCGGACCGGTGGTCTGGCCAAGCTCGATGTACGCCGGGTGCCAATCTTCAGACTCCGTGGAACCGTACTTGAGCGAGTCGGTCAAAACGTTCACGTCCAGGGTCGGAAAATCTCGCTTGACCCCGTCCGTGAAGTGCGCCGTGTTGCTCTTGAGGGGCGGAATGGCCTTCAAGCTTTCATACGAGAGCTGCTCCTCATTCCCCTGATCGATCAACATCGACTTCAGCAGCTCCCAGGCGGCGTCCTTGTCTGTGGCCTTGTCGACGATCGCTCCGACATCGAGGTTCAGGTAGGAGAAGAGGCGCTTCGGGCCGCGCGGGATCGGCGCGACGTCCCACTTGAACGTTTTTACAGCGCCCCAGGTCGGCAGGTCGCAGGTGCAGAGCTCGGCCATGGCGGCTTTGCCGGTGACCCAGGCCTGGAGCGTGCCCTCCTCGGTCTTGGTCGCGCCGCTCAGCGCGGCGGCGGCTTCGTCGGTAGGGATGACGTGGTACTTATGGATCAGGTCGGCGGCAAACTGGAAGCCCTGAATATACTCGGGCGTGTTATACCCGACCTTCCGGGTGGCCGGGTCGTATTCATGAGCGCCGTAACCGCGCCAGATGATGTCCGCGTCGAAGCGCGCCATGCCGAACTGGACGATGTTGTCGGCGTCGAAGCCGTCCTCGCCGGCATGCTGGCCGTTCTTGTCCAGCGTCAGCTTCTGCGCGTACTCGAGCAGCTTATCGTAGGTCCAGGCCGGATCGTTCCAAGTATGCGTCGGGTCGGGCAGCCCGGCCTTCTGGAAGAGGTCCTTGTTATACCCCAGGAAGTGCCCGTGGAGGGCAACGGGGATGCCGACGACGACGCGCGAGTTCTTGCCGTAGTAGCCCTCACCCCTGGCCGCCGGCAGCGTCGCGGCCTGGAACAGCTGCGTGACGTCGAGGTTATCTTTCTTCAGGTAGGGCGTCAGATCGGCCCACACACCCTGATCGATGAAGACGTTGATCCCGTAGACGCCGGAGGGCAGTATCACCTGGGGTGGGTTGCCGGCGTTCATAGTCAGCGTGAGCTTGTTCTGGGCCGCGTCGCTGTCGGGGACGCGCAGAAACTCCACCTTGGTATCGCCGTGTGCGTCCGTAAACTTCTTGGCAAGCTGCTCCTCGATGGGGATCTGGTCCGGCGCGTTGCCGCTGCCGAAGCCGACCAGAACCTGGACGCTCTTGGCGCCGCCACTTGGCGCCGCGGTCGCCGCGGCCACAGGAGCAGTCGTCGCAGCCGTGGCCGTGGTCGCGGCGGCTGTAGCACCGGTCGCCGCCTCGGTTGCGGGTGCGGTCATGGCGATGGCGGGAGCACCGGTCGCCGCCTCGGTTGCGGGTGCGGTCGGGACCACACCCGCGGCACTGGTTGCCGCCGGCGTGCTGGCGGGCGCGCTGCCGCAGGCTTCCAGAAGCGCGCCGACGGCCGACATGGACAGGCCGAGCCCGGCCGCCCGGCGCAGGAATTGCCGGCGCGTCAAACGCCCCTCCTTGAGTGCCGCCACGAGATCTGCCTCGAATGTCATTGTTGACCCCTTTCTACAAAGAACGTGTCAGGCGTCTGCCCTCATCGGGTCTCCACCTCTTCGAAGCAGGGAATACATAGATTGCGGCCGTCAAGGCACCGGATGCGTGTCTCCATCGTCATCTCGCCGCAGGCATCACACCGGATCGAGGTGTGAACCCGCGCCGGGCCGGGTACTTTCACGGTTACCTCCCGCACCTCGAACAAGCGCTCCTCCGGGATGGTCATGACGGCCAGTGCCCGCTCCGCGTGAAGCTCCCAGTAGCGCTGCCGCTCGTCCGCGGAAGCGGTGCCGGCGGCGATCTTCTCGCCGAGTGTCTGGCGCTCCGGGTTATCGGGCGGCCAGGCATCGGTGCGGGTCGCGATGCGGATGGCTTTGCCGTCAGAGCGCCGGATAAAGGTATAGGCGTTCTTGCCGTGGTCGCGGTGGATCAGGTTCCCTTTGCCGAAGGTGCAGCCGGTCAAGGCCTGGATCGCGTCAACCGCACACATGTCGGTCTCGACGATGGCGACGACTTCCTCGTCGGCGGCATGCGGGCCGATCTCGCGCAGCGCGATCGCTGCCGCCCGCACGCCCATCGTCAGGCCCGGACACAGATGGCCATGGAAATCCCTGACCTTTTGAATCGTCTCGTCCATCATGCCCTCCGCTGTTCGTCTCGCACGTCCGGCGCGGGACACGTCGCTTTACCCAAGGTCTGCCAGGGCCGGCATGACATGCTCTGTCTTGCATTAGCGGGCTAATAATGCGACAAAAAAAGAGAGTCAGCCCGCGGCCGCTTGAACCTCACGCGAGGCGATCAAGTAATGTTGCCGCCAGGTTGCCGATCACCTCTACGGAAGGGCTGTCCGGCGCGAAGTCGATCGGCGCCAGACCACGCCGCTCGGCCGCCAGGATCGTTTCATCGAAAGGAATGGCGGCAACCAGGTCCAGGTCGTGCTTGCGGCAGAACTGGGTCACGGCTGCCTCGTCCTCCGGCCCGCGAAGGCGGTTGCCGACGACGACTATGCCGGGAACACCCAGCTGGACGGCCAGGTCGCGGATGCGCGTGGCCGTCTCGAGCGCCCGGTAGTACGGCTCGACGACGATCAGCAGCATATCCACGTGTTCGACGGTGCCCCGGCCGAGATGCTCCAGACCGGCTTCCATATCCAGCACCGCCACGTCGGCTTCGGAGACGAGCTGCCGGCTGATGCCGCGCGCCGCAGCGTGTGCATTACAGCGGCAGCCGGCGCCGGCATGTTCGACGTTGCCCATCACCAGGAGGCTCACACCGTCCGGCGCAGCCGCGCCATAGCCTTCGATCACTTGCCCAAGCGGTTGGCGCAGCTCGACATACGCTTTTCCCTGCGCATCCTCACGCCACTCGGCCAGATCGTAGGGCAAGGCCACGACCTGCGCGGCCGCTTCGCGTGTAAGACCGAGCGGGACCGCCAGGTTAGGATTTGAATCCGCGTCGAGTGCCAGCACGCGCTGGTGGTCGCGCGCCAGGATACGGGCAAGAGTCGCGGCGATGGTCGTCTTGCCGGCGCCGCCTTTGCCCGTCACAGCTACCTTCATCAACTATCTCCATACGTATACGTGATCATGCATGCCTGACACGCTAAGTATAGCGCGTTAGGACGGCTTGCCGGATCGCCGGCTCGCCGCGCTCTCCGCCGGCCGGATGATCTTCGACCGCCGTCCACGCCTCGACCGTCGCGCCGACGCCGTGCGGGCTCGGTCCGGTGTCTTCAGGAGCTAGATCCACCGTCGTTTTCCTCTATCGACGGCCGGCAGCCGGGAGTGCGCACAATCTTCCCGAGCTCTCGTATCGCCACGGCGACGGCCCGCTCCACCGGATCGCTCAGGCCAATGCCGAGCTCGGCCGCCTCCACGGGCTGGCAGCCGACGATCAGCACGGCCGGCGGCAGGACGCCCAGCGCCTTTGCCAGAATGAACGCCTTCGACGGCGTGGCGTAATGCATGTCGGCCAGGAAGTCCAGGCGCTCATTCTCCGGCCAGCTTGCAAGGTCGGCCACGTCGACCTCCAGCACCTGGACTGTGCCCGGTGCGCTGCCGCGATCAAGCGCATCGACCACGATCAGCAGGTCGTAGCCGTCCATCAGCTCCTGCACTAGGTGGATCCCGCCGATGCCTACCTCGATGACCTTGAGCGCTACGTCCGACCCAACGGCCAGCTTGCCGCCGTCACATGCCAGCCGCCTGGCAACCTCGACCCCGAAGCCGTCGTCACGTCGCAGGACGTTCCCCATGCCGGCGATCAGCAGCCTGCGCATCGTTACCCCGCGGGAGCATCCGCCAGGGTATTGACGGCGACCTGAATGCTGCCGTCGAGGAGGGCGACAGGCAGGACCTGGAGGCTCTGCCCGGGAAGCCCGTCGGCACGCTTGCCGGTCCGGACGTCATACGCCTCGTTGTGCCAGGGACAGATGACGATCGGGGGCATGAAGCTGCCCAGGTCCAACGGCGCCATGCTGCCCGGACACTGGTTGCGTGCCGCGTAGATCTCACCGTCCACGTTCGCGATCAGGACGCGGACGCCGTCCAGGTCGAAGGCGCGCATTGTGCCGGCCGGTACCTGGTCGAGAGGCGCTACCGCTTGGAAGACCGGCCGGCGCACCGGGCGTGTCTGTCCGGCGGCCATGAGTGGGATCACGTCGATCTTCGGCGCCGGCGCGGCGTGCCCAACCGGAATCAGGGGGATGAGGGTCGGTTCCGGTTCCGGCTCGTGGACGGCGATGCCTTTGAAGCCCGGAAACCCCTCGCGCAAGGCGCCCTCGATACCGCGCTTGAGAGTCATCGTCGCGCCGCTACAGCCCTGGCACGCGCCGGCGAGACGCAGGTGGACCGTGCCGTCCACCACGTCCAGCACCTCGACCTCGCCGCCATGCGAATGGATATACGGCCGGACAATTTCGAGCGCGGTTTCGACCTGGGTCCGTTCGTCGCCGGGAACGAGGTCGTAAAGCAGCAGCAGCGTGTGGACGATCGGGTCCACGGCGGCGCGCTCGACGAGCTCGGCCTGCCCCTGGCTGCGGAAGAAGGCGATCAGCCGACGGAGCGCCTCGCGATGGATCGCATCGACGGCCTGGAGCATGTCGAAGGCCTTGGCCTGGATCTCGGGGTACGGCAGCGTCTCAAACTCCTGGACCAGCGCGTCAAGCTGCCGGCCCATAGTCTGAAATTGCGCCTCGGTCAACCGTTGCTCGTCTGCCACCATCATTGCCCTGCGCTGGTCTTATGCGACCAGATCGTCGACCGGCATGTCCCAGCCGGGCACGGCCGGTTCGGCTTCGGCCCGCTCGCCGCGCTGATAGATCGTCGGATGGTCCGGATCGCTCGCGCGATAGACGCGCACGACTTCATCCTGAAGCACGTCTACATCCCATACGACGAGTGTGCCTGCGGCGAAATAGTCCGCGCGTTTTGCGGCGATGGCCCGCTCGGCTGTGCGGCCGTAATCGCCTTCGCTTCTGACCTCGGCTGCGAAGGCCGGAGCGCCTTCGAGGAACTTCCCGCCCGTACGCGGACCGGTGTAAAAGGCAGCATCAGGGCTGAATGACCTCCGATTGGGGAGATCGACGGTAAAACCGGCGTTATCCGTATATGCCCGGCCACCCGAGACGTTGGACTCGTACTGGCGAAGACTGACATAGATCGCGCCGGCTGCTCGGTTCGGTAAGTCGCCTGTTGGACTCATCAATACCAGCTCTCCGTCGACAATTTCGGCCTTGCCGTTCTCGGGCACGCGGTAGAGGTCTTCGATTGTCACGCGGGGTTTCGTAGCCATAGTCGAGCCTAGCCGCCAGAGCTCCTACCGTCAGGCGCTACAGTATACGCCTTTCGCCTGATGCATCACGTGATCGA
>JBBSGA010000224.1:0-10362 GCA_038254585.1 Chloroflexales bacterium
GGCCTGCTGCTACAGGCAGAGCAGCTCACCTACGCATGGCCGAAACGCGTGTGGAGGAAGTGGCGCACACAGTCGAGCACGGCCGGACCATCGGCGCCGTCGAGCAGCCGGTGCCCCGAGCGCTCGAACCAGATCAACTGTTTGTCGGCTGAGCTGACCCCATCGTACGCGATCCGTGCCGATTCGGGCCGGATCACGCGGTCCTGGCGCGAGTGAATCAGCAGCACCGGCGCCTTGATCTGGGGCAGCACGCGTTCGACGCGATGCGTCTGCTCATAGAACGAGCAGAACGAGTCCACCGCGCACCACTTGTAGCCCTCCGTACGTCGAGCCGTGACCTGGTCGCCGTAACCGCTCGACTTCCCCATCGGTATAAACGGCAACCACCCACGGGCCATCCGGGCAACAGGCGCCAGGGGGTGAGCGATGCGCAACGCCGGAGCAAGCGCGACGATGGCGGCGACGTCCGCGGCCTGCTGCGCGGCCGAGGCAAACGAGAGCAAGCCCCCCATCGAGAAACCGATCAGGACGACCCGTTGCGTGTGCTTGTGCAGACGTGCCCGCGCCTCGGCCAGATCCGTCATCCAGTCGCTCCAGCACACTCCGCGGAGCTCGCGATGATGCCCGCCGTGGCCACGCAGCAAGGGCGCTTCGGTTACGAAGCCCAGCTCATGCGCAAGCTGCCGTAACGGCTCGACGGCGCGCTGATCGGAAGTAAAACCATGCACGATCACTGCGCCGGTGGTGCCGTGGGCGGCGAGCGGCACCTTGGGCAGGTCGAATGTCTGCTGATGGAAGCTGCTGTACGTCATACGGCTCATCTCTGGTTGCATACTCGTGACGGCCGACATAGCGTGCCGCCGCCGTGATCCGGGGGTCAAGAGCGCATGCCTTGATGCGCCTTGTATCTAGATCAATCCAGATCGGGCTCATTTGTCAGGCCTCGGGCGGCACTTCACAAGACCGGCCAAGCAGGAGTTTCTGCCCTGTTCACTGCTACACAAACGAGATCCCGTATCTCCGTGATAACTCATCGCAGATGGCATTGATCCTATCGAACACGCAGGCAGGTCTCACACTCACACCGCACCTCAATCCCGTCCAGCCTGAAGACTATTGTGCATGGAGAGCAACATGCGACGTTCCTCGCGCAAGACACTCTTGCTTACCGGTGCTTCCGGCGTTGTCGGCCAAGCGCTCCTGACTAAGGTGCTGCATCACGACGTGATTTGTCTGGTGCATCGAACGCCCGTAGCTGTCCCCGGTGTCATGAGCCTGCGGGGAGATATCGCTTCCCCACGATTTGGCCTGACACGGGAGGAATGGAGGAATCTCGCCGGCCGTATCGACTGCGTCGTGCACTCGGCGGCGATCACGAGCTTCTTCCGGCCCGATGAGATGACCTTCCGCACCAACGTAGGAGGTACCGAGAACGTACTCGATCTCGCGGCCGCCGCGCAGGCACCGCTTTACCACATCAGCACCGCCTTCGTGCATCCATGCAGCCACGGCCGCACGGGTGGCGAGCCGAACGCCTACGAGCGCTCGAAACGCGAGGCGGAGCGGATTGTGCGCGAAAGCGGCCTGCCGATCAGCATCGTGCGGCCTTCGGTCGTGGTCGGAGATTCGCAGACCGGAGCGATAGCACAGTTTCAGGGGCTTCATCTCCTTGTGGGCCTGTTTATGCAAGGCATGCTCCCGGTCGCCCCGGCAGCACCCGGATCGTACGTCGACTTGATCCCGCAGGATGTCGTCGCGAGCGCGATCGCGGGCCTCATCGACCGCGAGCATATCGCCGCGGATTACTGGCTCACGTCGGGTAGCCGGGCGCTGACGCTCGGCGACACCCTCGCACTCTGTGTCAAGCACGCGCATCAGCTCGTCGGGCACGCCATCCCCTATCCCCGGATGGTCACGTCCGACGTCTTCGACCGGCTGATTGCCCCGGTGTTCCTGCCGGCGCTCCCGGCTCAGATGCAGCGCACCATCAACCGCGCGCTTCGGCTCTCGAAATATCTCATGCTCGAAGAGCAGCTACCGTCCTCACTGCCCGAGCTGGAGCTGCAGCTAGAGTGTCCTCTCGGATTCAGCCCCGAGACTGTCTTCCTGCGGAACCTCGAATACTGGGCAAGCCGCCAACGTCTCGACGCGCAGCTCGGCGGCAGTTATTACCGCGTCCGTGAGCCACAAGGTGTGAGTGTATGAATGCTACAACGCACCAGTCGCCCAAGGGGCACCCGCTGGCGTCATTGCACAGTTCTCCGGTGCCGGACCGCGAGGCAATCGTGCAGCTCTACCGGCGGCACGTCAATAAGGGACTTGCCAAGCTGGCCGAGTTGATGGGCTCTCCGGTCGAAGTCCGCTCCTCCGGGAGCCTCGTCTTCGACGAAGAGGGCCAGATGTACCTCGACTGCGGGGGCTACGGCGTGTTTATCGCCGGCCATTGCCATCCCGCGGTCGTCGAAGCCGTCGCGGCTCAGCTTGCGCGACACCCGCTCTCCACGCGCGTTCTACTCAACCCGGAACTAGCGCTCGCAGCCGAGAGCCTGGCTGCCATCACTCCCCAGGGGCTCGACTTCGTCTGCTTTGCGAACTCCGGCGCCGAAGCCACCGAGGTTGGGATCAAGCTGGCTCGCCTTAACGGAAAACACAAGCTCATCTCGATGCAGAATGGGTATCACGGCAAGACGATGGGCGCGCTGAGCGTTACCGGGCGCCCGAAATACCAGACGCCTTTTTATCCGCTGCTCCCCGAGGTGCGCTTCATTCCGTTTGGCGATCCGGACGCACTATACCAAGCGTTGGCGGAGGATGGCGAGCACTCGTGTGTCATCCTCGAGCCGGTCCAGGCCGAAGGCGGTGTGATTATCCCGCCGGACGGCTATTTGCGGGCAGTCGAGGCGGCCTGCGCGGAACATGGCGCATTCCTGATCCTCGACGAGATCCAGACGGGCCTGGGACGTCTGGGCTCCTGGTGGGGCGCCGACCGCGAGGGCATCGTCCCGGACGTACTCCTGGTCGGCAAAGGCCTCAGCGGGGGCGTGGTCCCCGTCGCAGCGGCGGTAGCGACGCCGAGCGCCTACAAACCGCTCAACGACGATCCAACGCTGCACTCTTCTACGTTTGCGGGCAGTCCCCTGGCCATGGCCGCGGCTCGATCCGTGATCGACGTGATCAAGCGCGAGAACCTCGTCGCGCGGGCACATGCGCTCGGCCAGAAGCTGACACCGGCACTGCGGCAGACGCTGCTCGATACCTGCCCGACGCTCATGCATGAGGTACGCGGAGTCGGGCTGCTGATCGGGATCGAATTTCAAGCTGAACACGTCGCGGGAGATTTCATGCTGGAGCTGCTGCAACGAAAGATCGTCGTATCGCACTCGCTCAACGCGCACCGCGTGGTGCGGCTTACGCCACCGGCGATCCTCAACGAAGCGCAATGCGATTGGCTGCTCAACGCAGTTCAGGAAGCTGCGCTGGCGCTGCGGCAGCGTTACGTCCGTAATATTTAAGGAGGGTTTGACATGCCACTCGTGGAGGTTCTGGCGAAGGCACCGGGTCGCACTGCGGCGCAGATCTACCCTATTCTCTGCGACTTCGAGCGCTATCCCGAGCATTGTGAGGCGGTGCGGTCGATGCGCGTCACGGCCGCGGACGACGGGAAGACAGTCTCAAGCTGGGAGGTGAATTTTCAACGGGGTGTTCTGCGCTGGACCGAAGAAGATCGCTTCAGCCCCGAAACGCATAGCATCCATTTTCAACAGATCGAGGGGGATGTCGACACGTTCGCCGGCGAGTGGGCGCTTCACGACACCGACTCGGAGTGTGTGATTCGCTTTTCGGCGCATTTCGACATGGGAATTCCCGGTCTCAGGGAAATTATCGAGCCAATTGCCGAGCAGGCGCTGCGTGACAACATCCGGTCGATTCTGAACGGCTTGCTGCGCGGGCCGGTCCAGTTCAGTTAGAGAGAGCATTCGCATGGAATTCTTGCAGCGAGAACGGAGCGTACTCGCGCGCTACCTGCCGCATCTCGAAGAGCGCCTGGCAGAGCGCCCGCTTCTGGAGCTCGAAAGTCCTGAAAGCGACGGGATCAAGCTCTTCCGCGAAGCCGGCGGACCGGCCCTGCTGATCCCGACCGCATATGCAGGGCTGGGTGCGAGCCCGCTGGAAGCGATCCAGATCCAGCGCGCGATCGCCAGCCGGTCGCCATCACTCGCAATCGCCACGACGATGCATCACTTTTCGATCGCGACACTCGTCGAAATGTGCGCGCGAGGAGCAGGACTGGAAGGTCTCTTACTCGAAGGGATCGCTCGACAACGCCTGCTGGTGGCGTCCGGCTTTGCCGAGGGACAGAGCGGGCGGGGCATCCTGGCTTCCACGATGCAGGTGAAGCGCAACGGCGCCGGCCTCATCATCAACGGGAGTAAGAAACCCTGCAGTCTCTCCCGGTCGATGGACTTACTCACGGCGAGCATCCCCCTGCCGCCGGACGGCGCCGGCGCCGGCGAGCTCGCGGTGGTGCTCATTCCGGCGCAGTCCACCGGTGTCGAGCACCGGAAGTTCTGGGAGACCTGGGTCCTGGCCGGCGCCGAAAGTGACGAAATCGTTCTGCGGGATGTTGCCGTTCCGAGCAACCTGATCTTCCGCATAGGCAGTGCCGAAAGCCTCGACCTGGTACAGATCAGTGGGTTCTTGTGGTTCGAGCTCCTGATTTCGGCATCGTATCTAGGCATGGCGAGCGCGCTGGTCGAGCGTGTTGTCAAGGCTGCCCGCGCCGAGCCCGGCGAGCGGACGCTGCTTGGGATCGAGGTGGAAGGAGCAATGGCTGCGCTCGAAGGCGTCGCGCGTGCACTCATGGCAGGCGAAAAGAGCAATGACGATCTGGCCCGGGTGCTCTTCGTACGCTACATGGTCGAGCGCGCGGTAGAGCGCGCGAGTGGCCGTGCCGTGGAGCTCCTCGGCGGCATGGCCTACGTCAGGTCCTCCGAAATCAGCTACCTGTTTTCCGCGGCACGTGCGCTGGCGTTCCATCCTCCGTCGCGCACGAGTATGTCTTCCACGCTGGCAGGTTTTCTGGCCGGCGGAACTCTCACGATGCGGTGACCGCTGCCGGGACACCGCGGCCTCATACCCCACGAACAGCATACGCTCCGATTGGTCCAGAGCGACGCGCGGAGCCGATTCTTCCAGGAGGGAAGTCATGGCACTAACGGGAAAGCGGATTTTGATCACCGGAGCAGCCGGTGGGCTTGGCACGGCTGCGACAAAAGTTCTGCAGGAGCAGGGCGCGAAGGTGGTAGGCATCGACAAGTCGCGCCGCGCCGACGACGCCGGCAGCCGCATGATCGTGGCCGACATCAAAGACCCCGCGGCTGTGAAGCTGGCAGTAGCGGCAGCAATTGTAGAGCTTGGCGGCCTCGACGTATTGATCAACAACGCGGGCTACCTCGGCGTACACGACGCGGGAGCGCCGCCCCGGCCTGAAGTGATGGAAGAAATCGAGGTTAATCTGCTCGGCGCGTGGCGCGTAACCGCCGCGGCGCTTCCGGCACTGCTCGAATCACAGGGCAGAATCATCAACGTCGCCTCGCTCTTTGCCGCGGTCAATGCGCCCTTCATCCCGGGATACGCCGCGAGCAAGCGCGCGCTGACTGCATATTCG
This sequence comes from Chloroflexales bacterium, assembly GCA_038254585.1. GTDB lineage: Bacteria > Chloroflexota > Chloroflexia > Chloroflexales > Kallotenuaceae > JBBSGA01. The sequence continues at coordinate 5,669 of JBBSGA010000224.1, forward strand.
GACGTGCTTCGCTTTCAATACGGCGACCGGGTCGGCGTCACTACGGTGTATCCAGGTTATATGAACACACCGATTCACGATCCCGCCGTGCGCCAGGGCCTCTCGGTGGCGAAGCTGGTTAGCTTCAGTGTCGCGGGTCACACGCTCTTCAGCATGGAGGAATCGCTGGAGGCGGCGGCGCACAATCTGGCGCGTGCTTGTGACGGACGTCCGGCTCGGGATCGTGGTCTCACGGCGCTCGGAACGCTTACGCTGGCACTTGCGCGGCACACCCCGAAGCTCGTGGACTGGTTCATTGGATGGCGGTTGAATCGCCTGGTCCGGGCAGGAGTATTGAAGATCCAGCTGGAGTGACGAGATCGCCGGCGATTCGGGATACAAGCCAACAGGAGCTGAAGATGCCTCAAATCGGTATCGCAGGAGCCTTCGGGGTCGGAGCGTTCGCCTTGGCGTTTGCCATCCTCTGGGTCGGGCGGCACGCGTCACAGGGCCCCGTCGACCTCGACCAGATCGCTCCGCGCGCGTACCGCATTCAGCGGATCTGGTCTGTGACACTCCTCGTCGCCGTATGCCTGACGCTCGCGGCCACGCTGCCGCGGCTGCCCTATCCGGCGACCCGCCTCGGCGCGCTTGGGTCAGAAGATCGCCCGACGACGGTGCGGATCGTGGCCTACCAGTTTGGCTGGGAGATGAGCCGGGACGCGATAGCTTCCACGGGTGCCGTCCGTTTCGAGGTGACCAGCCGCGACGTGAACCACGATTTCGCGGTCTACGACGCCGACGACCACATCGTGGGCCAGGTACAGGCCATGCCCGGCTACACGAGTAGCCTGGTGATCCGGCTGGAGCGGCCGGGAAGCTATACGATCCGCTGCCTGGAGCTCTGCGGCCCGCTCCACTCGGCGATGTGGGGAAGGTTTTGTGTGGGGCGGTGCGATACGTCCTGCTGCCAATCCTGATGACCTGCCGTAGACCACGTGGATGATACCGACGATGAGGTGCGCCATGGTTAACGATCTCCGTTCACGGAGGATCACTCTCGTCTGGCTGGGAACGGGAGCGATCCTGTTGCTCGCACTCGCCCTGCTGGGCCTCGTCATGCGCGTGGCGCAGGCGGTTCCCGGCCTCATCTCGGCGCGCGTCTTCTATGCGATGTTGACGCTGCACGGCAGTGGCATGGCAGGCATCTCGCTGACGATCATCGCCGCCCTCTTCTGGTACCTCATGCGCCGGACGCTCCCGCTCAGCCCGGCAGTCATGCAGGCCGCCTACGGCTTGACCATGACCGGCGCACTGCTCCTGGTTTTGGCCGCGGCCCGCGGCTTCGGAGCCGGGTGGACGATGCTATATCCTCTGCCGGCCATGCCTGGGCCTGTGCCCGCCTGGGACAGGTGGGCGGCCGGGCTGTTCATCGCCGGCTTTGCCCTGATCATCGGCGCGTTTGCGCTGTGGTCCTTCGACTTCCTGCGTGCGGGCGTCGCGCGCTACGGCAGCCTCGGTCGCATGCTCGGTCTCGACGTTCTGGCAGGAACAACCGCGCCGGGAGCGGAGCCCGCGAGCCCGAGCGTGATCGCGGGAGCGGTGGTGGCAGTCGACGGAATCGCGACGCTCCTCCCCGGTACGGTCCTGGCAACGCTGATGCTGGCGAACCTCGTGGCGCCCTCGTTCGTCGTGAACCCGCTGCTGGCGAAGAATCTCGATTTCTTCGCGGGCCACGTCTTAGCCAACGTCCAGATCTATATCGGCGCCGGCGTGGCCTACGCTCTGCTTCCGCTATATACACACCGGCCGTGGAAGACCGGAAAGGTGCTCGTGGCAGGCTGGCTCGTCACCCTCATTCTGGTCATGCTCTCCGCGTTCCATCATCTGTACCAGGATTTCGCTGAGCCGGTGGTAGTTCAGATTATCGGCAACATCGCTTCCTATGCCAGCGCCTTCCCACCGATCGTCGTAACGATCTTCGCGGGCGTGATGCTGGTGCATCGTTCGGGCATGCGCTGGAAGGTTGCGCCGCTCTTTCTCTACGCCGGATTCGCCGGCTGGGCGATCGGCGGCTACGCAGCGATCATCGACTCCTCGCCGGCATTGAACCAGTACCTGCACAATACACTCTGGGTCCCGGCGTACTTCCATACCTTCATGGCGCTGTCGGTCGTCTTCTTTATGCTCGGTGGCGTGTACCACGTCATGCCCGAGCTCACGGGACGCTCGCTGGCCGAGCAGCTGGGCAAGAAAGCCGCCGCGCTGCTGCTGATCGGGGGCTGGGGCCTCGTAGGGACGTGGTTCCTGGCGGGAGCCCTGGGGCAGCCCCGGCGCTACACCTTCTATCTGGCGCACGTGGCTCGCCTGGGCTGGCTCGGCGCCGGCTGTGTGTTGATTGCTACGCTCGGCATGGCCCTGATTTTCGGTGACGTCGTACGCGTGGTGGTGAGCTATGTTCGGACGAATGATTCGCCCTCATGAGGAGCGGACGGTGAGAAGCGTGCACCGTGGGAAACTCGACGCGGCAGCCGCGCGGCTCGGCGCCAGTTTGGCACTTGCGCTGCTCGCGGCTGCGATAGACGGGCTCGCCCACCGCAATCTCGTCGTCCACCTGGTTGGAGAGCACATGGCCCTTGTCGCGACCGGCATCATGGCTGCGCTCTCAGCCCGACGGATACCGCGGCTGCAGTGGGTCCAGCGGAGTACCGGACATTGTCCAACGCCGGTAGCCTTAGCCGGCCTCGGCGCCATCTTGATCTGGCACATACCGGCAGTGTTCGGCCTGGCCGTCGCGCATCCGGCCTTCCACGGCTTCATGCACCTGAGCCACGTCGCGGCCGGTTTCGCGCTGGGCAGTTCCGTGCCGGCGCTCAAACCGCTCGTCCAGGCGCTGGTCCTGATCGGAGCGGACGGGCTTATGTCGATCGTCGGGCTGGGGATGATCGCCGGGGCCATGCGCTACGGCGACTATCCGCCCGCGCAAGTTGCGAGCGCCGGCGCAGCCATGATTGTAACTATGCAGGCGCTCTGGCTGCTGCTCCCGCTCGGCTACTGGCTTGCAAATAACGACATCGGTGGTAGCACCCGAAACGTCGGGCGCACACTTGATCAGGAGTAAACCATGTCCCGACCGCACCCGTTTGAGGACACGGCAGTCACCGAGATCGGCACGTGCCCGATCGGTAGTTCTGCGCATAGCGTCAATTGGGACTCGGCCACGAGCGATCGAGCATATGGCTGCTCGGATGGTACACAGACGCTCTGCGCTGAGGCTGAATCGTATCTGCGCCTCGTGGCCGAGGAGGATGGAACCGGCTACCCGATCAGCCGGCGCATCGACAAGGTTCGGAGCGAGATCGCACAGACGGGAACTTACTGGCAGACGCCGGAAGAGCTTGCATACGGCGCGCAGGTTGCATGGCGCAACAGCAGCCGCTGTATCGGCCGGCTTTACTGGCGATCGCTCGAGGTGCGCGACCAACGCCGGCTCTCCACGGCGGAAGCGATCTTTGAGGCTCTCGTCGACCATCTGCAGTATGCGACGAACGAGGGCAAGATTCGGCCCCTGATTTCGGTCTTCGCCCCGCCTGAGGTCGGCCAGCCGGGGATTCGCATCTGGAATCCGCAGCTCATCCGCTATGCCGGCTATCGCGAGGCGGGCGGTGTGCACGGCGATCCCATGCTCGCAGCACTTACCGATGTCGTGCGCGCGCTTGGCTGGCAGGGCGGCCCGGGGACGCGCTTCGACATTCTGCCGATTGTGATCCAGATGCCCAACGAGCGGCCGCGCCTCTTTGAGCTGCCACGCGAGATCGTGCTGGAGGTACCGATCAGCCACCCCGACTACGAATGGTTCGCCGATCTGGGCCTGAAGTGGCACGCCGTTCCGGTCATCTCGAATATGCGGCTGGAGATCGGAGGCATCTCTTACACGGCGGCACCCTTCAACGGCTGGTACATGGGGACCGAAATCGGGGCACGCAATTTTGGTGATGCCGGACGCTACAACATGCTGCCCCTGGTCGCGGAGAAGATGGGCCTGGATGCCAGCTCCGACCGCAGCCTCTGGAAGGACCGGGCGCTGATCGAGCTGAACGTAGCTGTGCTGCATTCTTTCGGGCTGCATGGAGTACGTATCGTCGACCATCACACCGCTGCCAGGCACTTCGTGACGCACGAGAAACAGGAACGGCGCCTCAAGCGCAAAACGCCGGCGGATTGGAGCTGGATCGTGCCGCCGATCTCGGGCTCGGCGACGCCTGTCTTTCACCGCAGCTACAAAAATAGCACGCTCACGCCGAACTTCTTCTACCAGCCGGATATCTGGAAAGAGCCCGGCGAAAGGCGACGATGTCCGATCGAGTGACTCGCGCAAGAGCGTGCACTCACCCCCGGATTTTTTGGTCCCAGGCGTATTCATCTCAAGTAGAGGCCGCGACGATGCAGACCGGCGGTGGAGCATCGCGGGGCTCGAGGGCATGATCTAGACGGTCATGCAGCAGAAAGACGGGGCAGCACATGTCGAGAGCTATGTTTTTCAATGTGCCGGTGCATGGGCACCTTAATCCTACGCTTCCAATCGTCGCGGAATTAGTAGCACGAGGCGAAGAAGTCGTTTATTACTCGACCGAGGACTTCCGAGCAAAGATCGAGCAAACAGGAGCGTCATTCCGAAGTTATGGAAGTGATTTCACTTATGACCTAAGCGGACC
>JBBSGA010000225.1:0-10309 GCA_038254585.1 Chloroflexales bacterium
GTGGGGGCCGGGGGGTGGTGGGGGGTTTTGGGGCCCAAAACGGGGGGGGGGCTACGGCGTCGGGTCCCCCCCCCGCATTGATTTCGTCGAGTTTCTAAGCCATCGCTCGGACGACGCCGACAACCCGGCCCTGGATCTCTACATTCGCCGCCGGCTCGAACCAGGCTTGCATCGTCGGATTCGCAGGCTGGAGCTTGACCTGGTTGCCCTCGAAGTAGATCTTCTTGAGCGTGACCTCGTTCCGATCGACGACGCGAACCGCTGCCATCTGGCCGTTCTCCGCCGTCTCTTGGTAGCGCATCAAGACGATATCGCCGTCCGCGATCAGGGCATCGATCATCGAGTTGCCCTTGACCCGCAGTGCGTAGATGTCCTTCATCCGCTCGGGAGCAAGCTCGCCTGGGACCTCGACATACTCTTCAGTCTCACCCTGATCCGGCACCGGGATCGGCTGGCCCGCGGCGATAGCGCCGGCAATCGGGACGCGCCGTGTAAAGCCGATGAGTGCCGGGACGCTTTCGATAGACTCGCCCGAGGGCATCTTGATCCCGCGCGAGACGCGATTATCGCGCGCGATCAGGCCGCGCTCCTCGAGCTTGCGGAGGTTGTAGGCAACCACCGAGGTCGACGAAATTTTCAGCTTATCCTGTATATCGCGAATCGAAGGTGGATAGCCCGAGTCTTTCATAAAGCGCTGAATGTACTCCAAGATACTATTCTGGCGCTGCGAGAGCCCTTCCATGATCCGGCGTCCTTTCGTTCGCCGCAGGCCATCCCCTGCCACCAACGGCGATAACAGCATATATGTGCGAATGCGGCCATTATACAGTCGCATAAATGTTCTGTCAAGCACTTGTTCTACTTTTTATGGTTTTCGCGCTTCGCGTGTCGGCTTGTTTCCGCGGCTTCCCGTGGCGGTATACTAGCCGTACTGCTTTGAGGACGAAGCAGTATCTGAAGAATGATCGGGACGTCCATAGCCGGAACTCTGCTTCTGGCTATAGGCTGCCGACTATTGATGTCTGAGGAGTGTTCGCCATGCCTACACCCGATATCGGCTTGATTGGGCTCGCCGTCATGGGACAAAACCTGGCTCTAAATATGGCTCATCACGGCTATACTGTCGTCGTCTATAATCGCACCACATCTAAGACCGACGAATACATTACGGCGAACCCGGCTGCCTCCTTGGTGCCGGCCCGCTCGCTCCAGGAGTTCGTCGACCTCCTGCCGCCGCCCCGCAAGATCATGCTGATGGTCCAGGCCGGCCGGGGGACCGATGCCGTCATCTCCGAGCTCCAGCCGCTCCTGGCGCCGGGCGATACGATCATCGACGGCGGTAACGCCTTCTTCCAGGATACGGAGCGCCGGGCCGCTGCCGCGGAGGCGCTCGGCCTGCACTACCTCGGCGTAGGCATCTCGGGCGGCGAAGTTGGCGCCCTGACCGGTCCGAGCATTATGCCGGGCGGCCCAGGCGACCAGTACGAGTCCGTGGCGCCGATCTTCGAGGCCATTGCCGGACGTGCGCCGGATGGGACGCCCGTCGTCGCCTACATGGGCCCTGGAGGCGCGGGGCACTACGTCAAGATGGTGCACAACGGGATCGAGTACGGCGATATGCAGCTCATCGCCGAGGCCTACGACATCCTCCGCCGTGTCGGCGACTTCAAGCCGCCTGACCTTGCCGCGATCTTCGACGAGTGGAACCACGGCGACCTCCAGTCCTACCTGATCGAGATCACCGCCGATATCTTCCGCCGCGTCGACGACGAAACAGGCCGGCCGCTTGTCGACGTCGTCCGCGACAGTGCGCAGCAGAAAGGCACCGGCAAATGGATGTCCCAGAACGCGCTTGATATCGGCTCGCCGACTCCCACCATCGACGCGGCCGTTGTCGCACGCCTGCTCTCTGCCAAGAAGACCGAGCGTGAAGCAGCGGCGCACGTGCTCTCCGGTCCGGCCGAGCCGGTCCCATTCGACCGTGATAAGCTCGTGCCCGCGGTGCGCGCTGCACTCTACGCGGCGAAAGTATGCTCGTACGCCCAGGGTATGGCGCTGCTCGGCGCGGCCTCCGAGGAATATGGCTACGATCTAGACCTCGGAACCGTTGCGTCGGTCTGGCGCGCCGGCTGCATAATCCGGGCCAACTTCCTCGACGACATCACGGCTGCGTTCCGCCGCAATCCCAAGCTGCCGAATCTGCTGCTCGACGACTATTTCCGGAGCGCCGTCGCGGAGCGGGAGGAAGGGTGGCGCAGCGTGATCCAGACCGCGGTCGCCGCCGGTGTGCCTGTTCCGGCGTTCAGCGCTTCGCTCGCCTATTTCGACGCTTATCGCAGTGCGCGCCTCCCCGCCAACCTGACCCAAGCGCAGCGCGACTACTTCGGTGCCCATACCTACGAGCGCCTCGACCGGCCGGGCACCTTCCACACTGAGTGGGCCGCGAAGTAGGTTTCATACGGCCTTTAGTGCCGCGCGGTACTCCCCGCTCGCCTGCGCGGCGTCGTTGAGTCTGAGCGCAGCCACCGGCTATAACGAGCAGGCGGCGGGGTTGTCCCGCTGCCTGCTCGGACTGCGATGTCGCTGCCTCGTGGGACTTCGTTTCATGCGCAATCGTTTACTGCCCAGGATTCCCGTCCAGTATCGCATACGCCGGCAGCGTCAGGAACTCGGTGAACTGCTGGTCGCGGACGAGCTGATCCAAGAGCTGGGCCGCGTCACGATAGCGCCCTTGTGCTGCCCCGCCGAGCTTCTCCAGCTCCTCGTCGCGGATCTGCGTGTAGAGCTCGCCCGTCACCGGCCGCCCGTCGTCCAGCTTGGCCCCATGATGGAGCCACTGCCAGAGCTGCGCGCGTGAGATCTCGGCCGTCGCCGCATCCTCCATCAGATTGAAGATCGCCACCGCGGCCGTTCCCTGGAGCCAGGCGTTGAGATACTGCAGCGCGACGCTGATGTTGTTGCGCACGCCTGCCTCGGTGATCGTGCCGCCCGGCACGCGTATATCGGCGATCTGCGCGGTGCTGACCTGCACGTCCTCGCGCCGCCGCTCCTTCTGGTTTGGCCGGTCGCCGAGTACGCGGTCGAAAACATCCTTCGCGATCGGCACAAGATCGGGATGCGCGACCCAGGTCCCGTCGAAGCCATCGCCCGACTCGCGCTCTTTGTCATCGCGCACCTTTGCCAGGGCGACGTCGTTGACCTCTTTATCACGCCGGCTGGGAATGAACGCCGCCATGCCGCCGATCGCATGCGCACCGCGCCGGTGGCAGGTTTTCACGAGCAGCTCCGTGTAGGCCCGCATGAATGGCACCGTCATCGTCACCTGCGAACGGTCGGGCAGCATCAGCTCCGGCCGGTTGCGGAACTTCTTGATGATGCTGAAGATGTAGTCCCACCGGCCCGCGTTCAGCCCTGCCGAGTGCTCGCGCAGCTCGTAGAGCATCTCGTCCATCTCGAACGCCGCCAGGACCGTCTCGACCAGCACGGTCGCCCGAATCGTCCCACGTGGGATGCCGAGCTCGTCCTGGGCGGCGTTGAAGACATCGTTCCAGAGCCGCGCTTCGAGATGGCTTTCCAGCTTGGGCAAGTAGAAATACGGGCCTGTCCCCCGCCGCGCGAGCTCTTGGGCGTTGTGGAAGAAGTAGAGCCCGAAGTCGAAGATGCTGGCCGAGATCGGCTGCCCGTCGACCTGCACGTGCTTTTCGAGCAGATGCCAGCCGCGCGGGCGGACAAGCAGTGTCGCGATCTGGTCGTTCAGCCTATATACCCTCCCGTCGGGATTGTTGAACTCGATCGTCCGCCGCACCGCGTCCTGAAGGTTGAGCTGTCCCCGCACGACGTTTTCCCACGTCGGCGACAGCGCATCCTCGAGGTCGGCCATGAAGACGCTGGCTCCCGAGTTGAGGGCGTTGATCATCATCTTGCGCTCGACCGGGCCCGTGATCTCCACGCGCCGGTCCTGCAGATCAGGCGGCGTGGGTGCTACCTTCCACTCGCCGGTGCGCACCGCCTCCGTCTCGGGGAGCAAGCCCGGGAGCGCGCCGTCGTCGAGCTCCGCCTGGCGCTCTGCCCGCCGCCGGAGCAAGCGCTCGCGCGTCGGATTGAACGTCCGGTGCAGCTTGGCGACGAAATCGAGCGCCGCGGGACGCAGAACCCTGTCAAACTCGGGCGAGACCGGGCCTACGATTGTGGTCTCTTGGTCCATCTTCAAGAATCCTCCTGCTCTCACGTCGTTTAAGATCTATGCCGCGTCCGGCCGTGCCCCAAACGAGCCGAAAAGCTCGTCGTATGCCTGTCGATCGGGCCAGGACCGGCTGCGTGCCCGGTCGATGTCGGCGCATTCTTCCACGCTCAGCGTACACGCACCTTCGCCGGCCAACAAAAGAATCCGGCAGTTTTGCTCGATCTCTTCACACACGTTCAGCGCGTCGAGCAAGCTCTTGCCTGCACACACCAGGCCGGGGTTGCCGAGGAGGATCGCGTAGAAGTGCTGCGCGAGGCGGCCGACGGCGTCGCGCAGCTCCCGGCTGCCCGAGCGCAGGTAGGGCAGCTGCGGAACCTGCCCGGCCCGAACGTAGAAGCCGGCGTTCGTCGCCGGCAGGGCATTCAAGCGCGCTTGGGGATAGCGCGCCGAGAGCGCGATCGCATGCGGCGGATGCGGATGAAGGATCGCGCGTGCCTCCGGGCGAACGTTATACATCGCGAGGTGCAGGTCGAGCTCTTTGGACGGCGGTCCTCCTTCCAGGACCGTGCCGTCGAGCCGCACCCGTACCAGATCCTCGGGCCGCACCCGCCCCAGGGCAGTGCCGGTCGCCGTGATATACGCCGCATCTCCCACGCGCACACTGGCGTTGCCGCCGGCCGCGTGAGTCAGCCCGGTCGTGTAGAGCAGATGGCACGTCTCGCAGAGCTCCTCAGGACCGTCTCGCCGATCGTTACTCAATGCATCCTCACCTCGGCTGGCATCTCGCCGGTCTCAGAGCACAGTCAACAGCTCAGGCGCGCCATTCGTAATGGCGAGGCTGTGCTCGAATTGTGCCGACCGAGAGCCATCCGCCGTGCGGACCGTCCACCGGTCCGACATCACACGCGTCTCCGGCCGGCCGGCGTTGATCATTGGCTCGATCGTGAAGACCATCCCCGGCTGGAGCTTCAAACCGGTTCCAGGACTGCCCCAGTGCAGCACGACCGGATCTTCCCAGAGCGCACGGCCGACGCCATGGCCGTGGTATTCGCGCACGACAGAGAAGCCCTGACCTTCGGCGTAGCTCTGGATCGCTGCTCCAATATCGCCTAGCCGCTGCCCCGGCCGCGCCTGCTCGATGCCGAGCCTGAGACACTCGCGCGCCGTATCCACCAGCCGCTGGACTTCGGGGTCGACGTTTCCGATCGGAAAGGTCACGCAGGCATCGCCGACCCAGCCGTTCAGCAGTACGCCAATATCGATGCCGACGATGTCGCCTTCGCGCAGTCGCTCCTTGGGGCTTGGAATGCCGTGGCAAATCACGTCGTTGACCGCCGCGCAGATGGTTGCGGGGAACGGCGGAAGTGCGGCGCGTCCGCGGCCGGGAGTACCGCCGTAGCCCTTGTACATCGGCGTCGCGCCCTTGCTCCGGATGAACTCCTCGGCGATCCGGTCGAGCTCTGCTGTGCTCACACCGGGCACGATGTACGGCCGCAGCACCTCGTAGGTTTGTGCGACGAGACGCCCGGCTTTACGCAGCTCGGCGATATGCTGGCGCGACTTGAGGGTTACTGCCATTGTTGCCTCGATCCGTTCGACGGCGGATTGATGCCCCAGCCTGATCGATCGGGTAGATGCAGGCGGCCGTCCTCGAGCCGGTAGCCGGTCGCGTCGATCGTGGCGGCAGCGCCGGGAACGCCCTCGACGGTCACGACGTTGCCGAGGCCGGCGGCGACGTGCGCCGCGTACAGGGTTTTGAGCGGAACGCCCCAGGCATGTGGTGATGCCTGGACGCCGATCTGCTGGAGCTCGGGCATGACGCGGCGCCACGGCGTGAGCCCGAACCCGGCGATATCCATCAGCAGCACGTCGAGCAGCTTTTCGCGCGCCAGCTCGAGTAGAAACGGTACATCCGGGCGCGCTTCTCCGTCGGCGATCAGAGTCGCGGGGCTGCGCTGGTCGAGAAACCGGCGCAGGCGGCGGAGATCTTCTCGCGTTTCATGGAAGGGCTCCTCGACCCAGAAGAGCCGGCAATCCGCTACGCCGTCGAGGTACTCGAGGAAGCTCGCGCCGTCGTAGCCGTCGTTGGCGTCGACCAGAATGTCGCAGCCGGGATAGCACTCCCGCACAGCGCGTGTTACCTCGACGTCGCGCCGCAGGCCGCTCTGCCGCTCCATCCACCGATAGCCGCGCCCGATCTTGAGCTTGAAGGCGCGATAGCCCAGCGCGTAGTCGTGGGCGCAGTGCTGCAGGACGACCGCGACGCCCCGCGGCGCGTCCTCCGGGTCGAGGTCGTCCATGTAGATCGCGCCGTCGTAGCACGGCACCGATGCGCCCCCGGCCGGTCCGAGCATCCGGAAAACCGGCTGCCCGAGGAGGATCCCCGCGAGATCGTGCAGCGCGAAATCGAAGGGCAGCGCATCGTCCGCGATCACACCGTGCTCCGGATCGAAGAGATCGGCCAGCCGGCGTCCCGTGATATCCGGCAGCCGGTCCGGGGGCGCACCTAAAAGTCCCCAACCTACCGCGCCGCTCCTCTCGGCGTAGATCAGTACAATCGGCGCGGTGGGCCCGCTGCCGTGGCTTCCCAGGTGCGAGTTCTTGCCCACGATTCGGGGATACGCACAGCACAGCTCGGCGGTCTCGACGCGGACGATGCGCTCTGTCGTCCATGCCTGGCCGCCCATCACGCCGCGCCCGCCGCGTCACGCCAGGAGTGCGCCGGCCGCCAGCCCAGCTTCTGCTTGATGCGCTCCGAGCTGACCATCGACTGGTTGCCGGTGAGGCCCGCGGCCATCTCCTTGAAGGCAGGCTCCAGCCGCGGCAACAGCTCGGAGAGCGGCTCTGCTGCCGTCGAATCGTCGGCGGCGACGTTGAAGACCTCGTCCTGAATCAGGTCGGCCGGCGCCTCGATCACGAGCCGGTATGCCACCGCGAGGTCCCGCACGTCAAGATAGGCGAAAACCGTGCCGCTCCAATCCTGCCGATCGTTATCCATCGACCGCCGCAGGTAGTCGTAGTGCTCGGGCTGGACGACCCACGGCGGCCGAATGCAGCAGACGCGCAGATCGCACCGCCGGTGGAAGCCGTGCGCGATCACTTCGCCCACCATCTTCGAGAGCCCGTAGGCATCCTGCGACAGGTCCGGGTGATCCTCGTCGAGCGGCAGGTACTTCGGTAGAAACGCCCGGTGCTGCCAGGCAAACCCGAACGCGCTCTGGCTGCTCGTTGAAACTACCAGCGGGACGTGCATCATGACCGCGGCCTCGTGCACGTTGAAAGTTCCCATCACGTTGGTCCGGAAAACGGTACCGTTCGGATAGATGCGCGGCGCGGGGATCGCCGACAGGTGCGCGATCGCATCTGCACCATCGCAGACTTCCACGACCTGCCCGAGATCCTCGTGGTTGCCTATGCGGTATCGCACGCCTTTCACATGCTCGTCAGGTCGCGCCTGGTCGAACGAGACCACTTCATGGCCGGCCCGCGCCAGCTCGGCGACGACGTAGCTTCCAATGTTTCCCGCGCCACCGGTCACGACGATCTTCATCCGCAGTCCCTTTCGTTGATCTGATGCCGTATTATCTCCGTGGTCAAAAAGACCCGCCAGGATCGAGATCTTACTCCATTGTGCTGTGAGTTTCGGCTAACTCATGGCCGGCGTCAAGCGCCGAGGAGCAACCGTGCAGGTTCGTGAGGTCCGAGTCGTCGTCGCCCGCGACGGACGAAACCTGGCGATGGCGAAGATCCTGACGGATGAGCCCGATCTTCGGGGTCAGCGAGGCGGCGCGCACGGCCTTACGAAGCGCGGCGATCGCCAGCACCGCGCCGGCATGGTTGGCAAAGGTGTTCATCGTTGGGCGGACGCGGGGACGTCCGAGGGAGATTTCGCCGCGCGGCTGCCGTGATGGCGCGCGAAGACGGAAGTGAACTCGGCGCCGAGGAAGACGACCTGCGACGAGAGGTAGACCCAGGCGACGAGTGCCAAGATCGAGCCGATCGCGCCGTAGTTCTTGTAGCTGCTGAGCGCGATGTAGTAGGCGATCGCGAGCTGCAGGATGCTCCAACTGATCGCGGTGAGCGCTGCGCCGATCCAGACGTCGCGCCAGGCCACGTAGGTGCGCGGCACGAACTTGAAGAGCAACGCGAAGATCACCGTCAAGACGATGAGCGTCAGCGCAACCTGGGTCATCCCACTGACGATCACGCCGCCCGGGAGTGCGCGGGCGAAGGCGGCAAGAGCGGCCAGGGCGGCGTTGACGACCATCGAGACGAGCAGTAGGAAGGCGACGGCGAGCACGAGCGCGAACGAGAAGACGGTGGAGCGCAGAAACTCCAGTGGCCCTCCGCCGGCCGGCCGCTCGACATCCCAGATGATATTGAAGGCGCTCATGAGCTCGCCGAAGACCCACGAGGCGCCGAGCACGAGCGTGACGGTGCCGATGATGCCCGAGGTTCGCCGCGTCTTGGCAGCCGCGTCGAGCGCCGTCATAAAGTCGTCGCGAAAGCCGCCGGTGACGTTCGAGAGCCCGGCGACAATTGCATCGCGGGCTGTGTCGGAGTTCACCAGGACGATGCGGACGATCGCGAGCACGACCAGGATCAGCGGAAAGAGCGAGAAGAGCGTGTAGTAGGAGAGCGACGCGCCGAGGCGCACGCAGTTATCCGCGTTCCATTTGAGGGCCGTTTCTTTCAACAGCGGCCACATCCTGATGCGCCGTTCGCGCATAGAGTCCCCTCGCGTCGAGCACGCCAAGCGTAGCATACCTGGCGGGTGGGGTGCCAATGAGGAGGCGGGCACCTGCCCGGAGGGTCTGCTGCCCTCGACGTTTAGATGCGTGGTACGATAACGGCGATTGCCGGACGCCCACGATTGAGGAAGGCGCACCCATGCCCCGCGAACACTATGATCAACAGCTCCGTGGCCTGCAGGACGATCTCTTGCGGCTGGCGAGCCTGGTCGAAGACTCGATCGGGCGCTCGATCAACGCCCTGCGGAATCAGGACGTCGACGAGGCAGGCCGGGTCATCGCCGACGACGACATCATCGACCGCCGGCAGTACGCGCTCGAGGACAAGGCACTCCTGCTGATTGCGCGGCAGGCGCCGATGGCGGCCGATCTGCGCATGATCAGCGCGGTGATCTCGATCGCGTCGGAGCTCGAGCGGATCGGCGACTACGCCGAAGGGATCGCAAAGATCACGATCCGGGGCGCGAACGAGCCTTTGCTCAAGCCGCTGATCGACGTCCCGCACATGGCCCGCCTATCGCAGCAGATGCTACGCGAGGCTGTAGACGCCTTCGTCAACCGCGACGTCGAGGCGGCGCGGAAGCTGGCGGAGAAGGATAACGAGGTTGATCAACTGACGACCCAGGTGCAGAATGAGCTGCTCGAGTACATGCTGCGCGATCCCAAGAACATCGAGCGCGCGCTCCACCTGATCTTCGTCGCGCACAATCTGGAGCGCGTCGCCGATCGCACGACCAATATCGCAGAGCGTCTGATCTTCCTGGTAACGGGCGAGATCGTAGATTTGAATGCGTAGCAGGGAACATGTGGAATAACTTCCGCCGCGTTCGCTTCGTCGAGCTGCAGCTGCTGATCACGGCACTGCTCTTTTTTGGCAGCGGCTATCTTCTGACGACGGCGACACGCCCAGGCTCGGAGCTCACACGCACCGCGCAGGGGCTGGCCGCCTTGCTCTGGCCGTCGAGCCTGCCGATCCTGCTCTTTGTCGTTATCAGCGGCATCCTCTCGTGGCGTGCGCCGCGTGCCGACCAGCTGTTGCTCCCACTGGTCGCGATGCTGGCCGGGCTGGGGCTGCTGCTGATGGCGCGGCTGCAGGCCAGCTTCGAAGCGCAGGGGCTGCTGGACTACTACGGCCGGGTCGCGGCCAAGCAGACCGTCTTCGTAACCGCAGGCGTGGCGCTGCTGCTCGTGATGGTCCTCGCACCGCTCGACCGGATCTTCATCCGCCTCCAGCGCATGTCGCTGATGGACTGGCTCAAGAACCACCGCTGGATCTGGGTGCTCGTCGGCATTCTGCTGGTCGCCGTAACCTTCGTCTTCGGCAAAGGACCGCCGGGACAGGACCAGAAGCTGTGGATCGATCTGGGCTTCTTCA
>JBBSGA010000226.1:0-10153 GCA_038254585.1 Chloroflexales bacterium
CACGAGGATGAGCCGTGGATCGTCCGCGTGACAGTCGACGAAAAGATCAAACAAGGCATCGTGCTCCAATTCGTTCAGCGGCTGCGCGCCGAGCCCGGGACCAAGGGTGTGCTGATAACGTCGATGGATTTTCAGGATGCGGCGACGCGCTGGGCGAAAGACAGGCCGGTAGCATTGATCGACGGGCCGACCCTGCTCTCGATGAACGATTGACCTCCGGGCGTAGGAGTTTGGCCGTGGCCGATTTCGAGGTCCGCGTCTCCAAGGATTATCTCGGCTTTTGTGCCGGGCACTTCATCACCTACGACGGTAGCCTCTGCGAGAGTCTCCACGGCCATAATTACCGGGCCTCGATCCGGCTCGCGGGGCAGCCGGATCAGAATCACTACGTCTTTAATTTCGTCACGATCAAGCGTTTTATGCGCCAGATTTGCGCTGAGCTCGATCACCGCATGCTTCTCCCTCGTGACAACCCACTGATCACACTCGAATTCGACGGGCCGAATATCACGGCATGCTACAAAGACCGCCGCTATAGCTTCCCCCAGCAGGATGTGGTTCTGATCCCGATCCCAAATACCACTGCCGAAATGCTTGCGCAGTATCTCTGCGGCCGGGCGCGTACATGGCTTGTGGAGAACGGCGCCGAGAATCTGACCACGATCGAAATCGAGGTCGAGGAGTCGGCGGGGCAAGCCGCGATCTACCGCGAGCAGCTTTGATGGGACGAGAGCCACCAGGTAGTGGTGCCGATCCCAGCGTCGGCCGCGGCGACGTGTCCATCGTCTACATCGCACTGGGCTCGAATCAGGGCGACCGGTGGAGGCAGCTGCGGGAGGCGGTGCGGCGCATCGCGGATGGATTGGCTGTCGAGCGTCTTTCTCAGGTCTACGAGACCGAGCCGGCCTATGTAAGCGATCAGCCACGCTATCTCAACATGGCGTTGCGAGGCCGAACACGCCTCGATCCGCGAGGGCTTCTCGATTTTCTTAAGGGCATCGAGCGCGATATGGGCCGCGCGCCGGGTATGCGCTGGGGCCCTCGGCCAATCGACCTCGATATCCTCCTCTTCGGCGACCGGCTCGTCGCATTGCCCGACCTCCACATACCGCATATTAGGCTGCAGGAGCGTCCCTTTGTGCTTCGGCCCTTAGCGGATCTGGCTCCGGATCTCATTCCGCCCGGCCTGGACGCGGCGGTTGGTGAGCTTGCCCGCCGAGCCCCTCCGGTTGGAGAGATTGTTGCATGCCTGGGACCGCTCGGTGAAATCTGATGTCGATGCAATGCTGGGACGAGGACGGTCAAGCGCGAAAGGATAGTATCGGAAGCTCGTCACGCGCCGGACGAACGACGCTCGACGAGCTTCTCGTAGACTGCTCGCACCTCACGATATTTCGTCTCGAACGTGAGCGATTCGAGCACCTTGCTCCGGCCACACTCGCCCATTGTACGTGCCAGCCCGACGTCGCTGAGAAGTTCCTGAATGCGTGCCGCGAGGTGCTCCACGTCGCCAAAGCGGACGAGGTAGCCGTCGTGATCTGCCTTGATAACGTCGGGAACGCCGCCGGCAAGCGCCCCGATCACCGGCAGGCGATAGTACCATGCCTCGAGAAAGACGATGCCGAACGAATCGGTGCGCGAAGGCATCGCGAAGACCTGCGTGGCTGCCAGCGCGTCCAGCTTCTCGGCGTGTGGCGCGGCTTTGATCAGCGTGATATGCGCTCGTGTCGCAGCGTCGAGCGTCTGCCAATACCGCTCGAACTGGTTCAGAAGGTTTGAGGAGATCAAAACCAGCCGCGCGTTGGAGCCGTGCTGCCACAGTCGCTGCATTGCCTCGACCAGATGCATCGTCCCTTTGTCATAGGCCGCCGCACCAATCGATAAGACGATCGGCTCACCGATCGCATACTTCTCACGGAAGCGCGCGGCATCGCCGCCTTCAAGCGTCTCCGGTCGCACCCAACCGCCCACCTCGACGATCTGCTGCCTTGGTACTCCACGACTGACCAGAAAGCGCGCTTCTAGCCCGGTCTGAGCAAGCACTATATCCGAGCGCCGCAGAAGGTCGATCTGGTGCGGCTGGGCGTAATATCGCACGATGTAGCGGCTGCCCGGCTCGCCAAGATGGACGAACGGCGTGCAGATATGGGGGATTCCGCGCGTGCGAGCGAAAGCCAGGGCAGGAACAATCGTGAAGTCGAGGGTGATATTCGTGCTGTTGACGATATCGTACTGGTCGGCCGTTTCGGCGAGATAGTGCTCCAGGTCGGGCACGCGCGGTGTAAGCATCGCCAGCCGTCTCACGAGCGGTACTGTTCGGGGCACGCGTCCGAGCTCAACCATCAGGCGCCGTAAAACCGGATAGAGGATCGGCGGGCCCGGCGCCCGCTTTACGGGGAAGCGCAGGATGCGCACGCCATTGTGGAGCGTTTCGCGCTGGTCGATCGTACGGCGTCCTGGAGCCCAGAAATGATCGAGGTCCCAGGCGTCGGTCGTCAGTACCGTTACCGTATGGCCGTCCTCTACCAATCGTTCGCTTAGCTCCTGGAAATAGAGCTCCGAGCCGCCGGTATATGGATAGTAGCGCTGGATAATGTGGAGCACGTGCATAGCGCGCATGGTACGACGAGCGGTATGATCCGGCAATTCGTGCCTGATCGACGGCTCTCGACCTTCGAGCTGCGCTCAAACGTCAGGGCCAATGCAAAGTCCCGCTAGCGGTTTGGAGGTCGAGGCTTTAGCCGGGCTGTCGGCAGGGGACACCGGCTAAAGCCTCGACCTCCGGGAGATGGTTCGTCCTGTCTCGCCGACTTTGCATTGGCCCTGGCTCAAACGTACCTGTGATTGACACCGGATACGCGAGCAATGGTACACTTGCTGGTCGTGACCCATTAGTCGTGCCGGTGCGGTGGTTGAACCGGGAGGGCATATGGACATTTTCTCGATCATTCTTGCAGGCGGAGAGGGGAGCCGGCTCAGCATCCTCGCCGAGAAGCGAGCGAAACCTGCGATGCCGTTCGCGGGAAAGTATAGAATCATCGACTTTGCCTTGTCCAACTGTGCGAACTCGGGTCTGTCGGACATCGCCGTCCTGACCCAGTATCGGCCGCACTCGCTCAACGAGCATATTGGGACGGGGCGGCCCTGGGATCTTGACCGGACGCGCGGTGGTGTGCGCATCTGGCAGCCATACCGCGGACGTCGGGACCAGGACTGGTATCGCGGCACCGCGGATGCGCTCTACCAGAACCGCAGTTTCATCGCGGCAGCCGGATGCGACACCTTGCTGGTGCTCTCGGGGGATCATATTTACAAGCAAGACTACCGCACGATGCTGCGGCAGCACGAGCAGACCGGCGCCGACGTGACGATCGCGGTCATGGATGTGCCGCGCGAGGAAACGCAGCGCTTCGGCATTATGACGACGGCAGAGAACAATCGCATCGTCGAGTTTCACGAAAAGCCGAAGACGTTCAAAGGCACACTGGCCTCCATGGGCATTTACGTCTTCCGAACGCAGTTCTTGCTTCAGAAACTAGAGGAGGATGGGCGAGACCCCGCGTCGGCGCATGATTTCGGCCGTAACATCATCCCTGCGATGATCGAAGAGAATCACGTCTACGCCTACCCTTTTTCGGGTTACTGGGTTGACGTCGGCACGATCCCCGCGTACTGGCAGACGAACCTCGATCTGTTGGCCGATCATCCGGAGCTTGATCTCTATGACGAGCGCTGGAGGATCCACACGCGCAGTGAGGAGCGGCCACCGGTGAAGATCGTCGACAAGGCAAACGTCTCGCGCAGCCTGCTCTCTAATGGCTGCATCGTGGCCGGTACGGTCGTCAACTCCGTTCTCAGCCCAGGCGTGCGGGTCGAGCCCGGCGCGGAGGTGCGGGACTCGATCATCCTGAATGACACCGTGATCGAGTCCGGCGCCAGCGTCGATCGGTGTATCCTCGATAAGCAAATTAGGGTCGGACGGGACGCCACGGTCGGCGATGGAGACGACAGCACGCCTAACCAAAAAGAGCCCCAAAATCTCCAGTCCGGGATCACCATTGTAGGCAAGGAAGCGCAGATCCCGGCCGGAACGCGCATTGGGCGGAACTGCCGGATCGATCCGAACGCTCGCGACCGGCATTTCCCAGGCAAGGATATCAAGAGCGGCCAGAGTGTGCCGGCGACTGAGTCGTGAACATTTTTCTTCTCGCCGCTGAAGTCGCGCCGTTTGCCAAAGTCGGCGGCTTGGCGGATGTCGCGTGTGCCCTTCCCAAGGCCCTGCGCCGATTGGGCCATGAGGTGCGCGTCGTCACGCCGCACTATCGGCAGATCGATGCTGCGACGTGGGGCCTGCGGCCGAGCACCGAGCCGTTCGATCTCGAGGTAGGTAGCGAAAAGATGCGGGTCTCCGTGCAGGAGACGCTGCGGGACGACGTGCCGCAGTACTTTGTCGACGTCGACGGACTCTTTCGCCGTCGAGGCGCGATCTATGGCGAGGGCGACGACGGCCGGCGCTTTTTGCTCTTCTGCGCCGCCGCAGTACAGCTTCCCGAGCGACTTCAGTGGCAGGCGCAGGTGTTCCATGCCAACGACTGGCATACGGCGATCGTCCCGACGCTGGTCCGGTCGGGATTGGTTGGCTCCTCGGTCAGCCCCGTCGCTACGATGTTCACGATCCATAATCTAGCCTACCAAGGAGTGATGGATCGCGCGGGCCTCGGAACGGCAGCCGCACTATTGCCAACCGAGGTGCAAGACGATCCTGTCAATATCATGGCGATTGGCCTACGTACGGCGGACGTCTTGACGACCGTGAGCCCGACCTATGCACAAGAGATCCTGACCCCGGAGTACGGCGCCGGGCTCGAGTGGCTGCTCCAGGCGCGGCGTGACAGGCTCTTCGGCGTTCTCAACGGCATCGATGTCGAAGTCTTTAATCCCGAGACGGATCGTGCGCTCCCGGCGCACTATAGCGTCGACAGTCTGGAAGGCAAGGCTCGATGCAAGGCGGCTCTTCAGGAGGAAGCGGGCTTCTCGCCCGATCCACAAGTGCCGCTTCTTGGCATGGTCGGACGGCTCGTCGATCAGAAAGGGTTCGACCTGTTCGCAACGGCGATCGAGCCACTCCTAAATGAGACTCGACTACAGATTGTGATCCTAGGTACGGGTGAGCCGCGCTATCGCGAATTGCTCCAGCACCTTGAGCAACACTATCCCGGACGCATTCGGGCGTGGCTTGCCTTTGGCGCTATGCTGGCCGAGCGCATCTACGCCGGCGCGGATATCTTCCTTATGCCGTCGCGCTTCGAGCCCTGCGGACTCGGCCAAATGATCGCTATGCGCTATGGAACCGTACCGGTCGTTCGCGCAACCGGGGGGTTGGTTGACACGGTGCAGGAGGGTCCACCGGGAGCACCACGCACAGGCTTTGTCTTCTGGCCCTATGATGCCGGGGCACTTCAGGATGCAATCCGGAGGGCAATCGCCGCCTACGGGCAGCGTGATGCATGGCTCGAGCTCGTGCGCAACGATATGGAGGTCGATAATTCGTGGACCCGCTCGGCGCATGCCTACCTGGACCTCTACCAGCTGGCGCTCGATTCGAAGCGGGGCTAAATGCCTACCATGATTCTGGGATTGGATATCGGAGGAACGAAGACCGCTGCCGTGCTCGGCGACAGGGCCGGTGCAGTCGTCGCGCGCCGCCAGATCGCTTCTCCACTCCATCTTTCGCCCGAGCAAATGATCGACATTGTCGCGAAGATGGGCCGTGATCTGATCGAGAACATGCCGGATGAGGCAGTGGAGGCGGTTGGGGTGTCGATCGGCGGCCCGCTCGACAGCGAAGCGGGCGTGATTCTTGGACCGCCGCACCTCCCTGGATGGGACGAGGTTCCGCTTCGATCACTGCTCGAAGCCCGTCTCGATCTGCCGGTATTCGTGGAACATGACGCTCGTACCGGAGCCCTTGCCGAATGGCGGTTCGGCTCCGGCCATCTACCCGACGGCCGGCAGATCGCCGATTTGATCTTTTTGACCCTCGGCACCGGTCTCGGCGCCGGGATCATCACCGGAGGGCGACTACTCCACGGGCGCAGCGGTCGTACCGCGGAGGCCGGACATTGGCGGATCGCGCTTGACGGCCCGGACATGTTTGGGAAACACGGCTCCTGGGAAAGCTACTGCAGTGGGGCCGGGATCGTGGCGCTGGCCCGATGGCGCTATCCGTCCGACTTTGTCGATACGACGCTGGCTCAACTCGCGGCGCTCGCCCGTGAGGGTGACGCGAAGGCCCGCGCAATCTTCGACGAAAGTGCCCATATGCTCGGCCAGGGCATCGCGCTCCTCTGTGATCTCTTTGTGCCCGACGTCGTCGCCCTTGGTGCCCTCGGCGTGCGACTCGGCGATCTCCTCTTACCCGGCGCGATTGCAGCGCTACACCTCGAAGCGCTGCCTGCGGCGGCCCAACGCTGCAGGGTCGTTCCCGCTGCCCTCGGCGAACGGATCGGCGACGTCGCAGCCGTGTGCGCAGCGCTCTATCGACTCGATCGCTGGGATGAGCCACCGGCTCCGCGTAGCCCCGGCGCGAGTTAGGCTGCCTTCACTCTCCATCATTTGAGGGATTGACCGCTCTCATCGAGGCTGCTAATTTGAGGTCGCGGCCCGGATCTTCAAGGCATAAGCCCAGGAAGTTGCCAGCGCACGCGATCCGTCTGTCGTCGAGGAGGACAGGCTTCTTCGGAACGCCGGTCGCCTCGATCCAGAGGCGTCTCGGTCCCTTCATCTGTACGATGATTCGCGCATCCGGTGCAAGAGTATGCTGCGCATCCGGCGTCACCTTCCAGCGTGGCCGATACTTCTTCTCGTTTGGGCTGCCGGCATATTTGCGATGTGCGCGCACGATGCTGGAGCAAGGCATGCCGCGCGTCCTGTTGCGCTCGCCGCTACGATCGCGGCGACGAGTCAGCCGGTACCGGCAACAGCCGAGGAGTCCGCTCCGGAGCCGGCGACGTCTACGATCGCTCGCGCGGGTTATTCCCCACTTGGGCCCGTTCGACTAAACGAAATTGCTCCGCTCCCGACTGAGAGCGGCACCCCGGCGTGGGTCGAAATATACAATGGCGGCGACGCGACGGCGAGCCTCGAGGGTTGGAGCTTACGCGCGGGAACTACCGCGACCCGGGGCTACCTCACGGTCGCGGCGATTGCCCCCGGCGCTTGGCTGGTCTTCAGGCTGCCACCCGGCTTTTTGTCGATAAGCGATACGCTTTCCCTGTATACAGGCGATGATCGCGAAGACGACAGCTTTAGCTTTCAGTCGGCGGCGCCCGGCCACTCATTTAGCCGCGTTCCGGATGGTTCGGGCGACTGGCTGCCGGACCGTCGTCCAACGCCGGGGCAGGCCAACACTTTGGAGGAGGACCTGTCGCCGACGCCGAGATCGACGGCGACACTGGATCCTTCTCCTACGTTGGAGGACCGGGCCAGCAGCACGCCCACCCATGCACCTATGGCTACCGAAGCCGGGCGAGAGCCGGCGGCTACTCGGACCACCGCGCCGACGCACACGCCGACCGAAACGCATACACGGGCGCCAACCCGAACGCCATCGCCGACTCGAACGCCATCCGCGACTGCGACGCCATCGCCGACGCGCACACCCACTATGACGCGCACGCCGTCTCCGACGCGCACGCCGTCGCCATCGCCTGTTCCGTCTCCGACGCGCACGCCGACAGCTACTCGTACGCCAACGCCGGCGTCCACGCAGTCGCCGTCGCGTACCGTGCCAGTCGAAGTAGCGGCACCCGTTCCGCTTTTCTTAGCCCGGCCCGCAACGACGCCAACCCCGCCGCGTGCCCGGCAGTCTTCGACGGCCACACCCAAAGCCACAGCCGGACCGGCGCCGCCGGCTGCTACACGCGGAATCGCGGCGACGAAGACTGCCCGTCCGAGGAAGTCGGCCGTGCTCGTTCATCCTGGCGCTTCGAGCGGCACGGTCGCGACCGGCGGCGAGCCACCCCGGCGAGTAGCCGCGCCGGCGGTTCTGCGGCCGGCTCCCGTGCGCGCTCCGCGCCAGACGGCCGCCGTCGAGCGATCCTCCCCTGAGCACCTGACACCGGACACCGGCGGCCAATCCTCGATCCCCGTAACGACCGCCCCGCCTGGAGGAGCGGCGGTCGGCACAGGAGCGGTGGAAGGAGCGGCGGCACATGTCATCATCAGCGAAGTCGCTCCGGCTGCCGGGTGGATCGAGCTCTACAACCGCGGCCCGACGCCCGCGGTCGTCCTTGGCTGGTCGCTGACGGAAGGATCGAGCGATGTGACGGTAACGGTCGGGGAAGCCCGTCCGGTACCATCCCACGGCTTCATCGTGGTCGAAGCAAGGGGTCTCCACCTCGGCGGCCCGAATAGCATGCTGCTGCTTCGGCGGTCCGACGGGACCGCGGTCGACACAGTACCCCTTGGACCGGCGCCCGCCGGCCGTGGCTGGAGCCGGTACCCTGTTCACGGGGGAGCCTGGAGCGCCAATACGCCTTTGACCCCCGGTCGTATCAATCTCCCGTCCGAGGAGCCACCCGCTGCATCAGCGCAGGATGAACACGCACCCGCGCAGGCGAGCGATCCGGAGATGAGCGCAGCACCCCAGCTCGCGTCTGTAGTTTCTCCGCCGGTACGGCCACTGGACAGATTAAAGGTCGTCCTGGGCATGGCGTTGCTCGCGATCGTTGGAATTGGGCTCCGGCTGGTTGCGAAACGAGGGGCGAGTCCTTGATCGGACCCACTCTGGTTTTTCGCCGAAGGTACTACCTCGATCCGAAAGGTGCTTGACGCGGCGGTTGCCGGCTGGTATAGTTCGCGGTCCAACTTGTGGGGCCGGTGTCGCGCGACACCGGTCGTTTCGCGTTGTACCAAGAGGAACAGCAATGCGAGTAGGCCTCGATTTTGGGACGACGAATAGTAGTGCCGCGATTGCAGATGGCGAGCATGTGCACCTCGTTCATCTCGACCCGATCAATAGCGCGCCGGAGATACTTCGCTCTGCGCTCTTCATCGGGCGAGATGGACGCGTCTTCCTGGGACGGGAAGCGATCGACCGCTACACCCAGGGAAACGTCGGGCGCGAGATCGTCTACGAGCGCGCACACGTGGGACAGATCAAAATGACGTTTGCCGACATCGGAACGATCACCCAAGACGTGTATGTCAACGTGGACGCGAATGCTCCGGGCCGGCTCTTCCTTTCGCTCAAAATGGCTTTGCCAGACTCGTCGTACACAGGCACGAATGTCTTCGGGACGCGCTGGACGATCGAGGAATTGATCGCGACCATGCTGGGCCGTATCAAGGATCGTGTCGAGCACGAGACGGGCAGGACGCTCACCGAGATGGTAGTTGGACGGCCTGTCCATTACGCGGACGATCGCCGGGGCGACGAGACGGCGGTCAGGCGTATGCAGGCGGCCGCGGAGCTGGCCGGGCTACGGGCGGTGCGCTTCTTGCCAGAACCTACAGCGGCCGCGCTCCATTACGCCGCCGGCAGCGCAAAAGCGGGGAACGTGCTCGTCTTCGATTTTGGCGGCGGCACATTGGACGTCACGATCATGCGCGTAGAGAAGGATCGCTCGTACACTATCCTGGCGACGGATGGCGTGCCGGTCGGCGGAGATCTGGCGGATCGCCGCATCGTCATGGGTAAACTGCTGGCACACTTCGGCGCCGGAGCCGAGCTCGGTCCGCGACGCCTGCCGTTACCCGCATTTCTGCTGGAGCACCTCGACGGCTGGCAAAGCATTGTGGAGCTCCATACGCCGCGAGCTCTGGAGCTGATGGATGAGGTGATTCAGACCGGCAACCGCCCGAAGCAGTTGCGCGCGCTGCGCTGTCTTGTCCGCGAGAACTACGGCCTGCCGCTCTATGAGATGGTTGAGGCGGCGAAGCGCCGGCTGTCAGAGACTGACCGGGTCGAGCTTGGCATGGATGTAGCGGAGATCAATTTCCGACAGCCGCTTGAGCGGTGGGATTTTGAACGCCTCATCGGTCCTGATCTGCGGACGGTCGAGGCTTGTCTCAAGCGCGCGGTCGCCAGCGCGGGTCTTGGCGCCGCGGAGATCACCGGGGTGGTTCGAACGGGCGGCTCGTCGCGTATTCC
>JBBSGA010000227.1:0-9952 GCA_038254585.1 Chloroflexales bacterium
ACGGCGCTGAGCCATGTCCAGCAGCATCCCCAGCACGTTAAACAGCTGATGGCGACGTATCTGGATGAGGTGGTGGCCTTGGCCGCTGCCGCCTCGTCCAAAACATTTTCTGAACGACTATAGCTCCTGAGAGGTGTGTAGAGCAATCTCCGTTTCTGGCACTGACGCGTCACGCCCGTATCAGCGAAGCGGGGATTGTTGCATAGGCTTGCTTATGTTAGACTCGGGCAGACGCCCCGCTGAGCGTTCTCGGGATCCCTGGTGGATGCTCGTTGCTTCTACCCTTGCTTGCTGCTTCGGAGGATGCTCCTCGATGCGAAACCTGCTCGTGACCGGCGGTGCCGGCTTTATCGGCGCGAACTTCGTCCATCACATGCTGCGGACCTATCCCGACTACCACGTCACGGTCTTCGACAAACTGACCTATGCCGGCAACTTGAACAACCTCAAGCCGGTCGAGAACGATCCGCGCTATGCCTTCTTCCAGGGTGACATCGCCGATCATGACACGGTCCGGGCTGCGATTCGGCGCTACGATATCGATACGATCGTCAACTTTGCCGCGGAGACGCATGTCGACCGCTCGATCCTCGACCCCGATGCCTTCGTGCGTACCGACGTCTACGGCGCGTACGTGCTGCTCGAGGCGGCCAAGGAGCTCAAGCTGGAGCGGCTCCACCATATTTCGACCGATGAGGTGTATGGACCGATCCCGACCGGTTTGGCAAGGGAGAGCGACGCCTTCCGTCCCAGCAGCCCGTATGCATCGTCGAAGGCGGGCGGCGAGCTGCTGGTGCTCTCCTACTTCCAGACCTACGGTCTGCCGATCACGATCACGCGCGGTGTCAATACGTACGGACCATATCAGTACCCGGAGAAGGTGATCCCGCTGTGGGTGACGAATGCGATCGACGACCTTCCACTGCCGATGTACGGCGATGGGAAGCAGGTGCGCGACCGGCTGCACGTCTTCGACCATGCCCGCGCCGTGGACTGTGTGCTTCATCACGGTAAACTCGGCGAAGCCTATAACGTCGCGGCCGATGCGGAGCGAACCAATATCGAGGTGGCGGAGCGTATGCTCGATCTTCTGGGCAAACCGCGCAGCCTGATCCACCCGATCCTCGACCGGCCGGCACACGATGTGCGCTATGCGCTCGACTGCACGAAGCTGCGCGCGCTCGGCTGGCAGCCGCGGGAAGAGTTCGAGCGCGGCTTCGCAGAGACGGTGCGCTGGTACCAGGAACATGAGTGGTGGTGGCGGCCCCTGAAGAGCGGTGAGTACCTGGACTATTACCGGAAGCAGTACACTGACCGCGCCCAGACGCTGGCCGAGAAGATCGGCTAGCTCGTCGATTCCACCCGGCTTGTGCAGGCAAAAGACCCCGACCGAACTTTCGGGCGGAGTCTTTCTTTACCTGGTCTTCACTAGAATGTCAGGCGCCTATACTGGCTCACCTCCCTCGTCGCATCTACACTGCACTACGACACGACCTTCTGGGAGGGTGCGATGATGAGCATGATCATAGTCTTTCTTTTCTTGAGCACGCTGCTCTTCTTTCTGATCCCGGATGAGCAGCCGCTGCCACGGGACGAATAGTCCCGCCACACAGCCAACCTAAGCGACGCTGCTACCCCGATCCCGTACTTGCTCCCGAGCCATGGCGGCGCGCCCATTCCAGCGCTTCCTCTCGTGTCTGGATCTCACCCGCGGCCTGCGCCTCGCGCACATCCTCGAGGATTCGTCCGATCATTGGGCCGGGCGCCAGGCCAAGCTCGCGTATCAGATCGTCGCCGCGCAGGATCGGCTCCGGCCGGATGGTCTCGCCCTCGTCGTAGAAGATCTGGAGCATCTCCGCCGTCCAGCCGACATGATAGCTCCATCCGTCCGGTCTGAGCATGGGGCCTTGCATTGCCATGTGATCGCAGAGGGAGTGGAGCAGCACCTCCGGTCCGGATGACCCGGTTGCCCTGAAGAAACGATAGACCGCGCGCATCGTCAGCGCGGGCCCGAGCTCGTTGAGCTGGCCGGGCCGCATGTGCTCGCGCACGATAAGCCGTTCGTAATCGCACGCGGCCCGGCTCAGACGCAGCCGCCGGGCGATGCCCCAGGCCATCTCAGCGCCGATCGTCTGGTGATCGTAGAAGCTAACTCCTCCGTCCGGCTTGATCGCTTTGGTTCGAGGCTTGGCGACGTCATGCAGCAGCACGGCCAGCTTGAAGAGCGCTAGGCGCGGCACGCCGTCGACGATTTCGCCGAAGCGGTCAAGCAGCCGATCGGCATAGGGCAGCCGGGCCGCGAGGTCAGGGATGGCCCACACGGCGTCCGGCACGATCCCCGACTCGCTCGACTCGCCTCCAAGCTGCCCAATTAGCCAATCCGCGACGACGATCGCCTCGATCAGGTGGCCGAGGACCGGCAAATAGTGGAGGTTGGGCTGGTCGCAGCGCCGCGCAGGCTCCAGCTCCGGCATGATCGCCGTCAGCAGCCGCACCTCGTCGAGGAAGCCGATCCAGCGGCCGGCCTGGGGCAGCGCCAGGATCTTCAACAGCTCATCGCGTATTCGCTCAGCCGAAACCTTGCCAATCTCGGCGTGATGGGCACGCACATCAGCCTGGAGGTCATCCGCGATGATGAAATCGAGTTGAGCGGCGATCCGTGCCGCCCGCAGCATCCGCAGTGGATCGTCGCGGATTGATCGTGCTGTACAGGCCCGAATAATGCCCCGCCGCAGATCTTCCACCCCCCCTAATGGGTCGAGCACCGCCCCAACGCCGTCCAGAGCGAGGTGCTCGATCGGCAGCGCCAGCGCATTGATCGTGAAGTCACGCCCGCGGAGGTCGTCCTGAATTGAAGCCGCGCGCAGCCGCACGAGGTCGAGCGTGCGCGGGCGACCCGCGGCCCCGGTCGCGCCCGGCCATACCACCCGCGCAGAGCCCGTCTCCTCGTCGAGCAGCACCCACGCACCGCCGGTCGTATCCGCGAACGCGCGGGCTAGCGCAAGGGCGTCGCCTGCCACGGCGACGTCGAGGTCGGCGATCGGCCGGCCGTGCAGCAGATCGCGTACCGAGCCGCCGACCAGCCACGATGGGATGCCGTACGGCTCAAGATGGCGCTGCAGCGCGCGAAGCAGATCAAGCGTCTCGGATGGGATGCACACATCCGTCATCGCTGGCCCAGCCCGGCGACGACCGAGTCCAGCAGACCGTCGATAGCCCCGACGTGGCGAAACGCAGCTGCTGCCGGCCCGGCCACAATCAGCGGCACTGTATTGCGGGTGTGGACACGTGTCGTGCGATCCTCGACGTTGCCGTGATCGCTCGTGACCACGAGTGTATCGCCCGGCCGCTTGCGCTCAAGAATACCGGTCAGGAAGCTATCGATGACCGTGAGCGTATCCGGCACCGAAAGTGCGAGGCGCCCATGCCCGGCAAGATCGGTCAGATAGGTCTCAAAGCTCACGAGGTCATAGTCGTCGGCGAGACAAGCCAGGCGTTGGCCGGCCGCTTCGGCGTCGATCAACGGAAGATCCTCACATCCGGGCCGTCTCCGAGCCAGCGAGTGTGTGATGTCCCAGCTGACGGCCGTGCCGGCAAAAAGGTCGGCCAGGCCGCGCAGCGGAAGGCCCGAGCTGAGGGCGGACCAGGTACCGGCGGTATGGCGCATACGGCGCCGCTCGACCGCCTCGGTATACCCTGGAAGATACACATTTGCCCAGGCAACACGATAGCCGGCATCCAGTGCGACGCCGAGCAGGTTGCGCTCCGCGAGTCGTTGGCGCATCGCGATCGTCGGATAGCTCGGCTGATGGCGGCCGTTGAGCGTGGCGGCGTTAAAGCCGCCGTAGATCGCGCTGTGGCCCGTCCCGCTCTGAGGCAGGCCGGCCACGCCAAGCGTGGCGTCGATCGGCGCAGCCAGCAGCCCTTCATGGTCGACGCCGAGCGACAGATCCAGGGGCACGCCGAGGAGGCGTGCCAGCCGCGGCATGCCCGATACCACCGGATTGTTAGGCCCGTCGGAGGCGAGCCCCACTCCGTCGACCAGCACGAAAATCAGCGCCATCGTTCGATGTAATAAAAAGCGCCTGGAGCATCGCCCCAGACGCCTGCATTGTAGCATGCCTGGCCTGAGTCAGTCGGCCTCGATGACCTCGACACCGCCCATGACCGCGACCGCATTGAGATAGATGACGCTCCGAATATCTTCCGGACTCCACTCGGACCGGCGCCGAAACTTCCTCCCACCGATCAAGGCAAAGCCTTTGAGCACGACGTCCGTGCCGCGTGGAACGACGATCTTGATGCCGCCCATGAACGCCAGCGCCGACAGATGTAGCGTCTCAGGCAGATGCACGCGAGATAGGTCCAGATCGACCCCGCCGAACATAGCGATCAGCTGCTCGCCATCTTCAGGCACCGACAGAGGGGTATCATTCACGCCGCCAAAGAGGGCCAGGTTCATGAGAGCCTCCATACCGATCAGTTCGGAACATTCTACGGTCGCCGCCGCCGAAAGGTTGCAGCCAATCCTCCACAACTGTTCACATGCGGCTTGACAGGCTACTAGGCCAGACGCTCCTGCACCAGTTGGGCGATCTCGGTCGGCAGCTTCGCCACGGTGGCGCCTACCGCTTCCAACGCGGCGATCTTCTCCTGGGCCGTCCCCTCTCCACCGGAGATAATCGCGCCGGCATGGCCCATACGCTTGCCGGGAGGCGCCGTCTGGCCGGCGATGAAGCTGACGACCGGCTTGGTGACGTGGGCCTTGATATAGGCGGCCGCGTCCTGCTCCGCCGTGCCGCCGATCTCGCCGATCAGGACGATCGCCTTCGTCTCGGGGTCGGCCTCGAACCTTTCGAGGCAGTCGATAAAGCTGGTGCCGATGATCGGATCGCCGCCGATGCCGACGATCGTCGTCTGGCCGAGTCCGATACGTGTGAGCGCGTCGGCGGCCTCGTAGGTAAGCGTCCCCGACTTCGAAACGATCCCGACGGGGCCAGGAGTGGAGACCGAGGCCGGAATGATGCCAACCTTGGCCTGGCCCGGCGTTAGAAGGCCGGGACAGTTGGGACCGACGAGGCGCGAGCCACACCGCCGGACGAAGTCGTAGGTCGCGACCATGTCGTTGGCCGGGATATTCTCGGTAATACAGACGATCAGCGCGATCCCGGCATCGGCCGCCTCGCGAATCGCATCCGGCGCCGCCGGAGCGGGAACGAAGATCACCGAGGTGTTGGCGCCGGTCTCGGCGACCGCCTCTCGGACGGTGTTGAAGACCGGCACTCGGCCGTCGACGGCGCTCTGGCCGCCGCGTCCGGGCGTCACGGCGGCGACGACACTCGTCCCGGCCTCGATCATCGCCCGGGCATGGAACTCTCCCTGGCGGCCCGTGATTCCCTGCCCCAGCAGCCGCGTGTTCTTGTCGACCAGGATGCTCAAAATGCCCTCCTTCAGACGCCGGCACGCATGCGCCTACCGGCCTCCGAGTCATAGCCGGTGTTCGTTCTTCAGCAGCTTGATATCTGCTTCGACCATCATGCTCACGAGCTCCTCGAACGAGGTCTCGGGCGCCCAGCCGAGCTTTTGCCTGGCTTTGGACGCGTCCCCGACCAGCAGGTCGACTTCGGCCGGGCGCATGAAGCGCTCGTCCTGGACGACATACTGAGTGTAGTCGAGGTCGACCTGGCCGAAAGCAAGCTTGCAGAAGCGCCGCACCGAATGCGTACGGCCGGTCGCGACCACGTAATCGTCGGGCCGATCCTGCTGAAGCATCATCCACATCGCCTTGACGTAGTCGCCCGCAAAGCCCCAGTCGCGCTGTGCATCCAGATTGCCGAGCCGCACCTCGGTCGCCAGTCCGAGCTTGATCCGTGCCACCGCGTGGCTAATTTTGCGCGTCACGAACTCGAGCCCCCGGCGTGAAGATTCGTGGTTAAAAAGTATCCCAGAGCATCCGAAGAGATCATAGCTTTCACGATAGTTGACGGTGATCCAGTGGCCGTAGACCTTGGCGACGCCGTAGGGCGAGCGCGGATAAAAAGGGGTGTCTTCGCGCTGAGGCACCGCCTGGACCTTGCCGAACATCTCGCTGCTGCTGGCCTGGTAGAATCGGATCTCGGGATCGACAATGCGAATCGCATCCAGCAGCCGGGTCACGCCGAGCGCCGTCACCTCTCCGGTGAGCCCCGGCTGCGACCACGACGTCTGCACAAAGCTCTGCGCCGCGAGATTGTAGATCTCGGACGGGCGATGCTCGCGCAGGATCCCGATCAGCGAAACCTCGTCCATCAGGTCGCCTGGAACAAGCGTGAGTCTGTCTTGAATGTGCTGGATACGCTCGAAGTTAACCGTCGAGGTACGCCGGATCATGCCGACGACCTCGTACCCCTGCTCGAGCAAAAACTCGGCTAGGTAGCTACCGTCCTGGCCGGTGACACCCGTGATCAAAGCTGTCTTCATCTGTTCCTCTCGATGTGTCCCCTGACACATATAGTCCACTTCAACAGATGAAGAGGAGTATAGTGCGCCCCGACGACCATGTCTGCTAACTGGCTTAGCAGCAATCGATCCGATCGGCTGCTATAGTTTCCGCATGATAGAAAGCCTCGGCGCCCGTCTCGGCCGGCTGCGCGTCGCCCATGGGTGGACGCAGCAGGATCTGGCGGAACGCGTCGCCGTCTCACGCGTCGCGATCTCACATTTCGAGATGGATCTGGCAGTTCCCTCGGAGCGGACGGTCACCCTCCTGGCCGGCGTCTTCAAGCTCGATCCGCTCGCGCTCGTAGGCGGAACCTACTACCCGGCCGGTAAGGCCGAGCGTCTGCCGGCCGTCGTAGCGCGCTACACCGAGATCGAAAAGGAGATCTGCCTACTCGATCGCGATCTCGCCTGGCTGGAGCGGCTATGCGTCGGGCGGCTAGCCGTCGAGACCTGCCAGGACTGGCTCGATCGTCTATGCGCGCTCGAAGCCGGATCCCCGGATAAGCGCGAGTGCCGGATGCTCGACGAGGCGCGCACGCGCGTGCAGATGATCTTGCAGGCCGCACTCCAGCGGATCGCCTAGCGGCCGCGCGCCACCTCGACCGCCTTCTGCGCTGCCTCCCCGAGGGAGGACGCCGGAATCAGCTCGGCGTCCGCCAAAATGCGCGCGCCTTCTTCGGCGTTCGTGCCTACTAGCCGCACGACCATCGGCACACGCCGTGAGATCGACCCGAGTGCTTCGACGATGCCTTTGGCGACCTCGTCGCCACGCGTAATGCCGCCAAAGATATTGATCAGCACCGCCTTCACATGCTCATCGGCAAGTATGATGTCGAGCGCCGCGGTCACCTTCTGGGCGTTCGCGCCGCCGCCGATGTCCAGGAAGTTGGCGGGCTCGCCGCCGTAGAGCTTGATCACATCCATGGTGGCCATCGCGAGGCCAGCGCCGTTGACCATACAGCCGATATCGCCGTCGAGCTTGATGAAGGTCAGGTCCGCCTCGCGCGCCTTAAGCTCGGCCTCGGGCTCGCCCGCGGTCTCGCGCAAGGTTTCCAGATCCTGGTGGCGGAAAAGCGCCGAGTCGTCGATCAGGATCTTGGAATCGAGCGCCAACAGGGAGCCGTCGTCCTTGATCACGAGTGGGTTGATCTCGACCAGCGAGGCATCCTGCTCCATAAAGATGCGATAGAGCGTGGAGGCGATCGTCGCGAACTCGCGAACCTGCTTGCCGTTGGCAAGCCCGATCTGGAAGGCAAGCTCGCGCGCCTGGAAGGGCTGAAGCCCCAGGGCCGGATCGGCGGCGATCTTCTTGATCGCCTCGGGGTTCGTCTTGGCAACCTCTTCGATCTCGACGCCGCCCTCGGCCGACGCGATCGCCACGATCCGCTTGCTGGCGCGGTCGAGGATCATCGACAAATAGATCTCTTTCTGGTAGGAGATCGCCTCGGCGACGAGCACCTTCTCGACCGTGAGACCCTTGATATCCATACCGAGAATCTGCTGGGCGGCCTCCTCTGCCTGCTCAGGCGTATCCGCGAGCTTGACGCCGCCGGCCTTGCCGCGCCCTCCCACCTGCACCTGCGCCTTGACGACGACCTTCCCGCCGATCTGCTCTGCGATCTTCCGGACCTCTTCCGGCGTGCCGGCCACGCCGCCCCCGGTGACGGGTAGGCCGTACTTTTGCAGAATGTCGCGGGCCTGGTATTCATGGAGTTTCATGCTGCTCTCTATCCTCCGGTGGTGCCACGGCAGAGGCCAGCCGCATCGACGCGATGGCGCGAGCCATGGTAGCACAGGGTGGCAGGGCGGGCAACGTACTCTGAGAATGTAAGTGTTGAGGCTTATACCACTGGGTGGGAGGGTTTCGTTGGGCAGCGGCGGGATAAGGATCTACCTCGAGTCAGAACGTGATGCCGCAGAGACGTTGTATACAACGTCTCTACAGCCGTTCAACGCTCGTCGACGGACTACTAGGAGTGTAGGGAGCTCGAGCTCCTGCATCGTGCCTTTGTTTGCTACCGGCCCGTTGTCTCGCGCTGCTGCCGGCCGCGTGGTGCGCTGGGAAGCTGGGTGCCGCGCTCGGCGCGCGGTGCGCCGTATTGAGGCGCCCGGCGGTTCTGCGGTGGCCGGGGCGGGCGGTGGAACTCGCCGACGGACGCAGCCGGCATCGGAGCACGGTAGTCGAAGCCGTCGAGTGTTCGCCGCTCAAGGGGCTGCTTCAGCGCGCGCTCGATGTCACGCACTGTCACCTGGTCCTCGGCCGTAACCAACGTCAGGGCGTCGCCCTCGCGCTCGGCTCGGCCGGTGCGGCCGATGCGGTGAATATAGTTGTCGGCCGTATCCGGGATGTCGTAGTTGATCACATGCGAGATCGCCTGGATGTCGATGCCGCGCGCGGCAATATCGGTCGCCACGAGCACCTGCACGCTGCCCGCTCTGAAGCCGTCGAGCGCCGCTTGGCGCTGATTCTGTGACCGGTTGCTGTGGAGCGCCGCCGTCCGGTACCCGGCTCGGGCGACCTGCTCCGCGACGCGATTCGCCCGGTGCTTGGTTCGGGTGAAGATCAGTACCGACTTCGTCTCGCTGCGGCCGAGCAGTGCGAGCAGCAGCGGCGTCTTCAGATGCGGTGCCACCGGATAGAGCGCGTGCGTGACCGTTTTGGCCGGCGCGCTGATCCCGATGTCTACGCGCATGGGGTTGCGCAGCGTCTGGGCCGCAAGCTGATTGAGCTCGGGCGCGAAGGTGGCCGAGAAGAGCATCGTCTGCCGGTTTGCTGGGAGATGCGAGAGAATGCGTCGGATCGATGGGAGAAAGCCCATGTCCAGCATCCGATCGGCTTCGTCGAGCACCAGCACGTCGATATCGTTGAGCCGGGCATTGCCGCGATCGATATGGTCGAGCAATCGTCCGGGGCAGGCCACGATGATCTCCGCGCCCGTGCGCAGGGCGCGCTCCTGCGGCAGCATGCCGACACCGCCATACACCGTGGCACTGCGAATCTGTGTGCCGCGCGCCAGCTTGACGATCGTCGTATGGATCTGCTCCGCTAGCTCGCGCGTAGGGGTGACGATCAGCGCACGGGTCCGGCCCGGCTGGACATGCAGCAGTCGCTGCAGGATCGGCAGCACAAACGCGGCGGTCTTCCCCGTGCCGGTCTGTGCCGTGCCGATCAAGTCGCGGCCCGCGAGCGCGGCCGGGATGGTCGCCCCTTGGATCGGCGTGGGTGTCGTAAAACCTGCGGCGAGGACCGCTCGCTGGAGACGCTCGTCAAGATTGAACTGAGTAAAGGTCAAAAAAGTTCCTCGAAATTCTGTGCGCTAGCGCACCGTAGGCAAAGCGCTCGCAGCCGACCCGCGGCCGAGCGGTGCGCACGGAGCATGGCCGCGCGCACAAGATGAAGGGCTCGCTCAGGATGAGCGAGCCCTTCGTTCGCCGAAGCTTTGGAAAGATTACCAGCGGCTCGACGACCGGC
>JBBSGA010000228.1:0-9937 GCA_038254585.1 Chloroflexales bacterium
CTACCTGGCCGGCCTTCAGGATGTTCCTCAGGAGCTCTATGAGGCGGCGGAGCTCGACGGCGCGCGCTGGTGGGATCGAACCCTGCATTTGACCCTCCCGTTCATGAGCCCGTACATCCTCTTCAGCGTGATCCAGATGGTGATCGGCGTATTCCAATACTTCACCCAGGTCGCGGTCATGACCGCGGGTGGCCCGGCCGACTCGACACGCGTGTACGCCTTTTATCTCTACCAAAACGCGTTCACCTTCTTCAAGATGGGGTACGCCAGCGCGATGGCCTGGCTGCTCTTCATCTTCGTCGTGATCCTGACGATCATCATCTTCCGTACGTCGGCGCGCCGGGTCTACTACGGCGGGCAATAGGAGGAAGGAGCGATGGCGAACATAACCGAAGCGCGTCCCCTGGCAGGTGGCCGCACAACCGAGCAGCGCCGCTTGAATCCGAAGACCATCGAGTCGATCGTGTCTCACGCCGTACTGATCATACTCAGCCTGGTATTTATTACCCCGTTTCTCTGGCTGCTGACGACTTCGGTCAAGCCTGAGAGCGAGATCTTCGCCTTTCCGCCGGTCTGGATTCCGCATCCGGTGATCTTCAGCCACTACCTGACGGGGCTCCAATTCATCCCCTTCCTCACGTACCTGAAGAACACGCTGCTCTACTGCGGCCTCGCCATCCTCGGCACCATCATCTCGTCGAGCCTCGTGGCCTACAGTCTGGCGCGCATCCCGTGGCGTGGGCGCAACATCCTCCTCCTGATCATCGTCGGGACGATGATCGTGCCCGGCCAGGTCACCATGATCCCGCTATTCCTCGTCTTCAAGAATCTCGGCTGGCTCGACTCACTCAAGCCACTGATTGTGCCGCACTTCTTCGGGGTCCCGTTCTTCATCTTTTTGCTGCGCCAGTTCTTCATGACGATCCCGAACGAGCTCACGGAGGCGGCACGTATCGACGGCGCCAGCGAGTTCCAGATCTACTGGTCGGTCATCATGCCGCTGGCCAAGCCCGTGCTCGCGACGGTCGGACTCTTCACCTTCCTCAACACCTGGAACGACTTCCTCGGCCCCTTGGTCTACTTGAGCTCGCCCGAGCACTACACGCTCTCGCTCGGGCTGGCCCAGTTTCGGGGCGAACACGCCTCCCTATGGGGACCGATGATGGCGGTCACGACGGTGATGACCGTGCCCGTGATCATTGCATTCTTTTTTGCCCAGCGCACGTTCATTCAGGGCATCACGCTGACAGGCATCAAGGGCTAGCGACGACTCCGTGCGCGCCTGAGGAGGAGCAAAAAGATGGCCATGGAACGAGCGACGTTTACGTTCGTCCACTACGGCTGGGACGACGCGTACGCCAGCCAGCTCGACCCAGTCGAGCGCCTGGTGTATCGCTCGAACCTGCTCGGAGCAGACGGGCGCATCACCAATACGGGTGGCGGCAATACCTCGTCCAAGGTGATGGAGGACGATCCGCTCACCCGCGAGCCCGTCGAGGTGCTCTGGGTCAAAGGCTCTGGCGGCGATCTGCGGACCGCCAAGCGTGAGAACTTCTCTTCACTCTATATGGACAAGCTGCGGGGATTGCAACAGCATTATCATCGTGCTCCGGAGCGCGGCCCCAAAACGGCGATCGAGGATGCGATGGTCGGGCTGTACACGCACGCGACCTTCAATCTCAATCCGCGCCCGTCGTCCATCGACACCCCGCTGCATGCGTTCGTCAATCGCAGCCATGTCGATCATATGCACCCCAACGCGGTGATCGCGATTGCCGCGGCCAGAAGCTCGGAACGACTCACCCGCGAGATCTACGGCGACGAGGTCATCTGGACGGCCTGGCAGCGGCCCGGTTTCGACCTCGGTCTCAAGCTCGAGGCGATCGTTCGCCGTCACCCCCAGGCTAAGGGGGTCATCCTGGGCGGCCATGGACTGATCAACTGGGCCGACGACGACAAGGAATGCTATGAGCTCACGCTGGCGCTGATCGAGCGGGCGGCGGAGTACATCGAAGCGCGTGACAAAGGCGACCAGACCTTCGGCGGGCAGCAATACCAGGCCTTGAACGAAACCCGCCGCCACGCCGTCTTTGCCGAGATCCTGCCGTGGCTGCGTGGTCAGGTGAGCAGGTCACCCTCCGGATCCAAACGCTTCGTCGGGACGGTGCAGGAAGACCCGACCATCCTGCGCTTCGTCAACGGCCGGGACACCCCGCGCCTGGCCGAGCTGGGCACCTCGTGTCCCGACCACTTCCTGCGCACCAAGATCAAGCCGCTGTATGTCGCCTGGGATCCGCTGAACGAAGACGTGGAGGCGCTTAAGCGCAAGCTGACGTCGGGGCTCGAACAGTATCGCGCAG
The DNA here is from genome assembly GCA_038254585.1 of Chloroflexales bacterium. GTDB lineage: Bacteria > Chloroflexota > Chloroflexia > Chloroflexales > Kallotenuaceae > JBBSGA01. Next base: position 2,361 of record JBBSGA010000228.1, read on the forward strand.
ACTATGCGGCCTACTACCAGCAGCACAAGCATCCCGATTCGCCCGCGATGCGCGATCCCAACCCGACCGTGATCCTCATCCCCGGCCTGGGTATGATCGCCTGGGGCAAGGACAAGAGCGAATCGCGCGTTACCGCCGAGTTCTACAACTGTGCCGTCGAAGTGATGCGCGGCGCCGAAGCGATCGACGAGTATACGGCGCTGCCGCTCCAGGAGGCGTTCGACATCGAGTACTGGCTGCTCGAAGAGGCCAAGCTCAAGCGGATGCCGCCCGAGAAAGAGCTGGCGCGGCAGATCATTGCAGTGGTCGGCGGCGGCAGCGGGATCGGCCGCGACCTGGCGCTGCGCCTGGCGAAGGAGGGCGCGCAGATCGTGACGGTCGACCGGGACGAAGCGGCAGCGCGCGCGACCGCGGAGGCGATCACGGATCGCTATGGCGTCGGCATCGGCGTCGCCGGTAGTGGCATCTCGAACTGTGGACCGGCGATTAGCCTCTACGCCGACATCACGGAACGTGACAGCATCCACGCGATGCTGGAGCAGGCGCTGCTTGCGTATGGCGGTCTCGACGCGGTCGCGGTTACGGCCGGGATCTTCGTCGCGCCTGACACGTCCGGGCGTATTCCGGACGACAAGTGGGCGCAGACGTTTGCGATCAACGTGACCGGCCTGTACCTGGTCGCCGATGAAGCCGCCAACGTCTGGAAGGCGCAAGGTCTGCCGGCCAACCTGGTGTTGACGACGTCGGCCAACGCCGTGGTTCCAAAGAAAGGCAGCGTGGCCTACGACACCAGCAAGGCGGCCGCGAACCATCTCGTGCGCGAGCTGGCGATCGAGCTCGCGCCGCTGGTGCGGGTGAACGGCGTGGCGCCGGCGACAGTCGTCCAGGGCAGCGCCATGTTCCCGCGCGAACGCGTGATCGCGTCCCTGGCGAAGTACAACATCCCATACACGGACGACGAGCCGACGGAGACGCTGACCGAGAAGCTGGCGCACTTCTATGCCGGCCGCACGCTCTTGAAACGGCCGATCACTCCGGCCGATCAAGCGGAAGCCATCTTCCTGCTGCTCAGCGATCGCTTGCGGCAAACGACCGGCCAGATCATCAGCGTCGACGGTGGGCTGCACGAGGCCTTTCTGCGCTAGGAGAGCTCGCGAGGAGGCCTGAACAGGTTGATAATTCTGAGGAGGATCGGCCCTGATGTCTGCACCAATCACCCCGCAAGACTTTTCGGAGATCCATTGGCAGGGCCATTGGATCTGGGTGCCCGAAGAGCCGATCGAGCCGGCCGGTTTCATGTCGGCCGGGATCGACCCACAGGCGAAGGAGGCCCACGGCCTCTTCCGCAAAACGATCCACCTCGACACCATCCCCGATCGCGCGCCTGCCCGCATCACCGCCGACTCGCGCTATGCCCTCTTCGTCAACGGCCAGGAAGTCTTTCGCGGCCCGATCCGAAGCCAGCCGCGCCGGCTCCATTACGACCTGTTCGACCTGGCGCCCTATCTCGAGCCCGGTCAGAACGTCCTAGCGATCTACGTCAAGTATTACGGGACGCCCAAGTCCTACTGGATGCCCGCCGTGCCCAACCTGACGCTGGGCCGGACGGGCATCCTGGTCTTCGAGGCGAATCTCGGCGAGGCGGGCTGGCTGGTGAGCGACGCGACCTGGAAGGCGAAGAAGGCCGACGCCTGGAGCGGCGACTGGCGCGGCGAGCTCGAGGACCCGGTCGGCGGCGGTGTTCCGCTCGAGGTCTTCGACGCCCGCCGCTTCCCCTACGCGTGGCGCGAGGCCGGGTTCGACGATAGCGCGTGGGGCCCGGCCCGCGTCGTGCCGGCCATGCACATCGGCGGCTTCGCTCACAGCCAGCCGCCCACAGATCCCTACGGTCCGCTCTACCCACGCTCGATAGCGAAGCTCGACGGCGAGCTCAGGCTGCCGGCGGCCGTGCAGATCGAGACGCTCGAGGGACTCGTAGACGCGGCGATTATTAGCCCGGTCAAACGCGTCGCGGCAGCGGCGAGCCTTGCCATCTTAAGCACCGCCGGGCCCACGCCCGGAGTGCGCCCGCTGCCGCTCACGGTCGAGGTCCCGGCCGGCGGTATGGCGCGGCTGATCCTCGACATGGGGCGCATCGTCTCCGGCTTGGTCGGGTTCGAGCTCGGCGCGCCCGCCGGCACCGTCCTCGACCTTTCCTACGTCGAGGAGCCGGTCAAAGGTCCCTCCCGCGAGGTCGTCAGCGTGCATGCCGGCTCGCGCTACACTGCGCGGGGCGAAGACGACCACTTCCAGGTATTTGACTCGAATGGCCTGCGCTACGCGTACATTCTGATACATGGGGTGCAAGGCACGGTCACGCTGCAACGCTTTTGGGTACAGGAGCAGCTCTACCCCTGGCAGGACGGCGCCAGCTTCAGCTGTGACGACGAGGAGCTCAACCGCATCTTCCAAGCGGGCATCCGCACCGTACAACTCAACTCGCACGACGCCTTCATCGACTGTCCCACGCGCGAGCAGCGATCCTGGGTGGGCGACGGCGTCGTCCATCAGATGGTGCACCTGGCCACGAATCGCGACTGGCGGCTGGCCTGGTACTACCTCACGCTGGGCAACTCGCCACGCTCCGACGGCATCCTGCCGATGAGCGTGGTGGGCGACATCGAGGCCAGTGGCGGCTTCACCATCCCCGACTGGGCGCTACACTGGGTGCACGGCGTCTCCAACTGCTACCACTACAGCGGCGATCGGGACGCCGTCAAAGCCCTGATGCCCACCGTCGAGCGGATCTTGCGCTGGTACGTACCCTATCAGACGTCCGGCGGCGTGCTGAAGGACCTGACCGAATGGAACCTGGTGGACTGGTCCAGTGTCCTGGTCGAGGACACCAGCGCAGTAATCACGGCACTGTGGGCGCGCGGTCTGCGCGAGTTCGCGGAGATGGCGGCCTGGCTGGAGGAACGCGGCAGCCAGCGCTGGGCCGAGGGATTGTACGAGAAGGCCCGCGCGGGCTTCGAGGTCTTCTGGGACGAAGCGCGCGGCTCGTACGTGGACCACATCGTGGACGGGGCGCAGCGGCCGGAGATGAGCCAGCTGGCGGGAGCCCTGGCGGTCGTCTCCGGCCTAGCTCCTGAGAGGCGCCGGGGCCGCATCGTCGACACGATCACCGATCCGGAGCGGCTAGTCGTGCGCTCCTGGACAGGGGGTAACGAGGGTGAGTATGCCCAGGAGAAGCTGCAGAAGCAGTTCCAGGGCATCTACGAGACCGACTGGGATGCCACGCGACAGATCGTGCTTGCCGAGCCCTTCATGAGCTACGTCGTGCACGACGCCGTGGCCCTGGCAGGCCGGGCTGACCGGCTCCCCGATCTCTACCGCCGCTGGTCGGAGTTCCTCGTGGACGGCTACGACACCATCGGCGAGTGCTGGGGCTGGGGCACGCATGTCCATGGCTGGAGCTGCACGCCCACGCGCGACATGATCTTCTACACCCTGGGCGTCACCCCGGCCGAGCCGGGCTACGCCAGTGCGCGCATCGCCCCGCGCCTCGGCCGGCTGTCCTGGGCCGCGGGAACCGTGCCAACGCCCCACGGCCTGATTACGGTGGAGGTCACCGCCGAGTCCGTAACGGTCGACGCGCCCGTGCCCGTCATCATAGACCTCGACGGCCAGCCACCCCGAGCTTTCCCGCCCGGGCGAAACGAGCTGCCGGCCAGACCAATGTGACCCATGGGACCCAGCAATGTCGGGCTCAGCGACTTCACGTCAACGCCAGTTGTGGGAGAGCTTTCTTCAAGACCGTTCTCACGCTCCCGAGATGGAAGGAGACACAATGACACACGCAGGTTCGACGCCGGCCGATGAGACAGCAGAAATCACAATCAACGATGTGCGCTTCGAGCACCGCCTCGACGCGCTTGGCATTGGAACAGCTGAGCCACGGCTGTCCTGGATCGTCACCACGAGGACCGATGGGTGGCGACAGGCGGCGTACGAGCTCGAGGCCCATGGGCCGAACGGCGGCGTGCGCGGCGGAACGGGACGGGTCGAATCCGGCAAGTCTGTGCTCGTGCCCTGGCCTTTCGACCCGCTCGCATCCCGCGAGCGGGTCACGGTGCGGGTGCGCGTCTGGGGCGCGGACGGGCAGCCGTCGGCGTGGAGCCCGCGGACTGCGGTTGAGGCCGGGCTGCTCGATGCCGATGACTGGAGCGCGCGGTTCGTTACGCCCGCCTGGGAGGAGGACACCTCCCGGCCACAGCCCGGCCCGCTGCTGCGCCGCGAGTTCGACGTTGGACCAGGCGTGGCGCGGGCGCGGCTGTACGTGACGGCGCTCGGCGTGTACGAGGCGCAGATCAATGGCGCCGCGGTCGGCGATCACGTCCTTGCGCCGGGGTGGACCAGCTACAGCCACCGCCTGCGATACCAGACGTTCGACGTGACGGGTCTCCTACATGAAGGCCGCAACGCGATCGGCGCCATGCTGGGCGACGGCTGGTATCGCGGCCGGCTCGGCTTCGGCGGCGGCCGTCGCAACATCTATGGCGACCGGCTCGCGCTGCTGGCTCAGCTCGAGATCGACTATGTGGACGGGACGCACGAGGTCGTCGTCACCGACGATGGTTGGCGGGCCATTCGCGGACCGATTGTCACGAGCGATATCTATGACGGCGAAACCTACGATGCCCGCCTAGAGCGCGCCGGCTGGTCGACGGCGGGCTACGCCGACCGAGACTGGACGAGCGTACGGCAGCTCGACCGCGATCGCGGCACGCTCGTCGCGCCGACCGGGCCGCCCGTGCGCCGGACCGAACTGATCGTGCCGGTCGCCATCACGACGTCGCCCTCGGGCAAGACCCTCGTCGACTTCGGCCAGAATCTCGTCGGCCGGCTCCGCCTGACCGTCCAGGGCGCGGCCGGACAAACGGTTACGCTCCGCCACGCCGAGGTCCTCGAACATGGCGAGCTGGGCACACGCCCACTGCGGGCGGCGAAGGCCACCGATCAGTACACCCTCCGAGGCAACGGGGTAGAAACCTGGGAGCCGCGGTTCACCTTCCATGGCTTCCGGTATGCCGAGGTGGAGGGCTGGCCGGGCAAACTGCGCGCGGGTGACCTCGTGGCCGTGGTCTGTCACTCGGACATGGAGCGCACGGGCTGGTTTGAGTGCTCTGACCCGTTGATCAACCGGCTTCACGCGAACGTCGTTTGGGGCATGCGCGGCAACTTCCTCGACGTCCCGACCGACTGCCCGCAGCGCGATGAGCGCCTGGGTTGGACGGGCGACATCCAGGTGTTCGCGCCCACCGCCTCCTTTCTCTATGACGCCGCCGGATTCCTCCAATCGTGGCTGGCAGACGTGGCCGCCGATCAACAAGACGGCGTCGTCCCTTTTGTCGTGCCCAACGTGATCCAAGGACCGCCTCGCCCGGCAGCCGCGTGGGGCGACGCCGCGGTGATCGTCCCGTGGGTGTTGTACCAGCGCTACGGCGACACAGGCGTCCTGGCCGACCAATTCGAGAGCATGCGCGGCTGGGTCGACCACATCGCCTCCCTGGCGGGTGAGCGGGGACTGTGGGACCGCGGCTTCCAGTTCGGCGACTGGCTCGACCCGAGCGCCCCACCGGACCGGCCTGCCGCGGCGCGCACCAGCCCGCAGATCGTCGCCACCGCCTACCTCGCTCGCTCGGCTGAACTGGTTGGACAAGCTGCCGGCGTGCTCGGCAGGGCCGAGGATGAGGCGCGCTACCTGGCCCTCGCTTCGAAGGTGCGCGAGGCGTTCGCCGATGAGTACGTTACGCCGAACGGGCGCCTCGCCAGCGACGCGACGACGGCCTACGCGCTCGCGATCGAATTCAGCCTGCTCCGCGACGAGACTCAGCGGCGGCATGCCGGAGAGCGGCTCTTGGCACTCGTGCGCGAGAGTAGATACCGTGTAAGTACGGGCTTCGTGGGGACTCCGCTGATCTGCGATGCGCTGTGTAACGTCGGCGCCTATGACGCCGCCTTCCGGCTGATCACCGAGCGCGAATGCCCGTCATGGCTCTACCCGGTCACGATGGGCGCCACCACGATCTGGGAGCGGTGGGATAGCATGCTGCCGGACGGCTCGATCAATCCTGGAGAAATGACGTCGTTCAACCACTACGCCCTTGGGGCCGTGGCCGACTGGCTGCATCGGACCGTGGCCGGCCTGGCGGCCGGGGAGCCGGGATATCGCCGGCTGGAAATTCGTCCACGTCCCGGTGGCGGCCTCACGCATGCGCGCGCACGCCACCGAACGCCCTATGGCATGGCCGAGTCCGGGTGGAGCATCGCGGATGGGCAGATCCAGGTTGAGGTCGCCGTCCCACCCAACACGACGGCCAGCGTCACGCTCCCCTCGAGCGAGGCGGAGCCAGTGGAGGTTGGCGCCGGAACGCACCACTGGTCGTACCCGTACCCGGACTCGAACTCGACCCGCCCGCCGCTGACGCTGGACAGCACGCTCGCGGCGCTTATCGACGAGCCAGATGCCTGGAGCTCGGTGGTAGCGATCATGCACCAGCATGCGCCGGGGCTGGTCAACAGGATGGAGGGCAGCCTCCAGGACAACAGCGACATGACGTTGGCACAGCTGCTTTCCCTGCGGCCGAACTCCGATGCGTTGCGTGCGGCCCTCGAGGCGGCACTGGCAGCTGGTCGGCAAGAGCACGAACTGGCGTGACGGAATGGCGGGCGTTGCCCGGCTGCCAGCGCTCTCCGGCGCCAGGTCACCGAACATTGAGGCACGCCCGCACATCCTTATGGGCCTGACCTGTCAGGGCTACTTCGCATATCCGTTCTGAAAATAGGGCAGATACGCGGAGTAGCCGGCTCAGCTCTTGACAAAGGCGACGCCATCGAATATTGTGACTGGGTGATCATATGACACAGTGACAAGACCGCAGTGAATGTAATGATCCAGCCGGCTTCCCCTGTTTATTCGCCCGCCAGCAACCGGCGTTTGTACGACACGGTCGTGCATCAGATTGCGCGACGGATTATCGGCGGTGCGCTATCGCCGGGGACAGCATTACCGACCGAGCCAGAGCTTGCCCAACAATTCGCCGTCAGCCGGACCGTGATTCGTGAAGCGATGCGCGTGCTTGTTTCCAAGGGGTTGCTCACGGTCAAACATGGCAGCGGCATGTGGGTCCAGCCTTCTGACAAGTGGGATCACCTTGATCCGCTGGTGCTCTTCGAACAACTCCAGAGCGGACAGGACAACGGCCTGCTTGACGAGGTGATCGAAGTACGGCGGCTTCTGGAGATGGATGCTGTGGCCCTGGCTGCAGAACGCCGCACCTCTGAGGATCTTCAGGCGATGCGTGTATTGCTCGACGGTATGACGGCGATGATCGCTGATCCCGACGAGTATACGCGCCTTGACGTCGAATTTCACGAGATCGTTTTGGCGGCGGCCCGCAACCGCCTGCTCCGTGAGGCACTCCGGCCCGTCGCTGCCGTCTTACAGGCTGGCCGGCTCGTGTCTATTCGGCAGCCGGGCGCCCCCGAGAAATCGCTGCGCGGCCATGAAGCAATCTTTGCCGCGATCGAACAGC
>JBBSGA010000229.1:0-9918 GCA_038254585.1 Chloroflexales bacterium
CGAGCTGATCGAGCGTGAGCTCGCCGCCGACGCCGACGACGGGCCGTGTGCAGAGCAGCCAGCGATGGTCGTCGCGCGCGGCATCGTTTTCAGGACGGAATCCGCTTAGTACGGCGCCGCGCGGGCCGGCCTGCTCCTGCACCGGCTGGTGGTTGAGCGGATCGAAGACCTTGATCACCTGGCCGTCGATCTCCATGGTGTAAGGGATCAGCACGTGTCCCTTGAGGATGCGCGAGATACCCTCGGCAATCGTCGTCTTACCGTTTCCTGGCGGTCCGTAGAGGAAGAGCGAGCGAGCCGAGTTCGCCGCCGGGCCGACCTGATCAAGCAGCTTGTCGCCGACCACCAGCCCTTCGAAGGCGCGCCGGATGGTCGCCTGGTCGATCACCATCTCGCCGAGGCTTTGCGCCTCTACCACCTCGAGGTAGGCTTTGAGCGGGACTGGAGCCGGGCCGGCGTATTGTGATCGATCGAGCACCTCGTGAACCTTGACGCGGCCCTTGGGGGTGATAACGTACTGAAAGGCGCGCTCCGAGAACCCGCCATCTGCCCCGATAATGTCGACGTACTCCTCCTCCTTGAGGAAGATCAGCGCCTTGTCGATGACGTTCAGAAAGGGCAATTTGATCGCGTCTGCCAGCTGTTGGCCCGACAGCATGCCCGCGAAATATATATGCTTGAGCACCAGCTCAGAAAGGAAGCCAAGGCTAAGCCCGGTCTCCTCGACCGAGGTCGGCTCAGGCGGCAGCCTAATGCCATTCCCGCCCGGCACAAAAGAATGAGCGCGCTGTACAGTCGCCACCGCGGTATAGGGTGAAATACTGGCAAAGTCGCGCAAAGGAAAATTAGTCATAATGGGCGCACTCCAACCAAGGATGGGGTCGTCAGACCATTATAGGGACCAGGGCCTACGCTCAACAATAGGACTATCAGGCTAGGCCCCTGCAGCAAAGAGACAGAGGGATACCGGGTACGCGGGCGAATCCTGCGCCGGCGGCGGTACAATACCGTCCGTGCTAAATCTTGTACGCCTGGCAATCGTCGGGCTGCTGCTGGCGACAGCGGGAATGCAGCTGGTGGCGCCGCGCACGATCCCGCCACTCCATCTGCCTCCCCAGCAGACGGTCGAGACGCGCAACCCGAAGATCGGCATCCATCTGCGACTGAGCGGAACGGATGACGAAGCGCAGATCGACGCGCAGCTCGCCGCCGCGCGTGAAATGGGCGCCAGCTTCGTGGTCGATCTCTTCCCATGGGCGTACATTCAGCCGCGCGGGCCCCAGAGCTATGACTGGCGCGGCGCCGACTTGCTGATCAGCCACGCGCGGCGCCAAGGCCTCGAGATGATCGCCCGGCTCGACATCGTTCCGGCCTGGGCGCGCCCGCTCAAGACGAGCGACCGCTTGATCGAGCCACAGCATTACGGCGATTTCGCGCGCTTTGCCGCGGCGTTCGCACTCCGCTACCGTAAGAGCGTGCGATACATCCAGATCTGGAACGAGCCGAACCTTAACTTCGAGTGGGCCGGCCTCGAGCCCAACCCCGCCGCGTATGCGGCGCTCCTGCGCACCGTCTACCCACTGGTCAAGGCAGCAAACCCCGACGCCCAGCTGATTGCAGGCAGCTTCTCGCCGGGGCATGCCATTCCCGGAACGCGGATGGGCGACATCGAGTACCTCGACGCGATGATCGCGGCGGGCGCCGCCTTCGACGTCCTTGGCGTGCACGCCTATGGAGCGCGCTCGCCCGCGGACGAGGAGCCGCATCCGGATCGCGTTAACTTTCGGCGCGTGGAGGTCTACCGCGATGCACTCCGCCGCCTTGGGCAGCCGCGGCCGATCATTGTCACGGAGGCCGGCTGGAACGATCACCCACGCTGGAACGGCGCCGTGACCCCGGCCCAGCGGCTCCAGTGGACCGTCGAAGCCTATCGCATCAGCGAGCACTGGGACGACGTTATCGCCGTCTGTATGTGGCAGCTCGAGCTGCCGGAAACGCACTCCTACCAGGATAACTATACGTTTCTGGGCCCGGACGGCACTCCCAAAGCCATCTACTATGCCGTCCAAGCCTACGCCCGCGGGAAGCCATGACGCCCCTAATGCCTCTCGGGCTCCTCGCCGGCTGCCACGGTCCGGCTCGTTCTGATCAGTCTCCCGGCAAGAAGGAGGCTCGCGACGAGGGCGGCTACGAGAGCTCCTGCGAGAAGCGGCGAGCCGGTCGCGACATCCCCGGCGTAGACCAGGAGTGCCATCGCCGGCAGGACTCCGGCCAGGGAGGCCAGAAGATAACGTCCAAGGCTGAGCCGTGAAATGCCGGCTGCAAAGGAGACGAGCGGATAGGCAGGGCCCGGCAACAAGCGCAACAGGATCACACCCTGCCATGTCAGCCGCTGAGCGAGGCGCTCGACGTGTGCGACGACCCCCGGCTTGAGCCAGCGCCTCAGCAGTCGCGTGCCCCAGCGCCGTGCTAGGGCGAAACCCATGGCTGCGCCCAAGGCATCCGCCAGCATGGCGTAGACGAGACCCCAGACGGGTCCGAAGGCGAGACCACTAGCAACCTGCAGGACCGAAGCCGGTATGATGGGCACTACCAGAATGCATGCCAGGGCCATGACGAGCGCGACCGGCGCAACCGGTACGCCGCCGCTCATTGCGTCGAGGTGGCGAAGCTCATCACGCATGCTAGCCGGGTCGAAGGCCAGGCGCGTGATGCGCAGTCGCGCAAGCCCCCCCGCAATCAGCAGGACAAGCAGGAGCAGAACGACGCTACGCCGCGCCCAGCGCGAATGTGTCACGCCATGCCCTAGTCGAGGCCGTGGCGGCGACGGTAGAGCGCTCCGTTGAGCTCGGCGCCGAGGAGGATGATGAGCCCGCCAACGTAGAGCCAGACCATCAGCACGATCATGCCGCCGATTGAGCCGTAGACGCGGTTATACGAAGCGATGTTGGTGATATACCACCCGAAGAGGGCGGTCGCGACGACCCAGCCTAAACCGCCGAAGATGGCTCCCGGCAAGGCCCGCCACGCCGAAATCGGCAGCTTGGGCGCCGCCGTGTACAGCACCAGCAGACCGCCCGTGACCGTTACGAGGATCGTAGGCCAACGCAGCAGCGTCCAGAGCGTAGCAAACCAGTCTTGCAGGCCAAGCCAGTTCGTCAGCCGAACGCCAAGCCAGCGACCCCAGATCACGAGCACGAGCGCGAAAAAGAGCAAGACCGCCAGCAGAAAGGTCATCAGCAGCGCCAGCAGGGATCGTTTCCAGTAGGGCCGGTCGTCGTCGACACCGTAGGCCGTGTTAATCGCGCAGATCAGGACCTGCAGCCCACTGACGGCAGAGGTGAGCGACAGACTGAGCCCGGCCAACAAGATGTGCCAGCCACTGCCTTTACGAACCTCGTCCAGCACCTGGACGACCAGCGCTATAGCCGAAGGCGGAAGCAGGGTATGCAGGGCGAGCATGATGCGCGCGAAGAGAGACGGCGCATCGATCGTCGTAAGAAAGTAGGCTAAGAGCATCAAGGCTGGAAAGAATGTAAAGGTGAAGTGGTAGGCCAGCTGCGTCGCCGTCGCGCTGATGTCGTGCCGGAGGGCGCGCCGCACGGTCTGCTTCACGATCAACAGATCAGGCTGCCACCATCTGTGGACGGGAACGCGCCTATGTCCCAGCTCCATCGCTATGCCTCGCCCGGTAGGATCTGCAAGAATTAGGCCGCCCCAGCCGGGTCGCCCCTATCGCCTGCTCCACTCTCACCCGCCAGCACCGCCGCCAGGCGGCGGTCGAGCACCTGATCGCGGCGAAAGCGGTTGAGCCGCAAGTAGTGCTCGGCGGCGGCAAGGAGTGCATCCTCGGGGACGAGGCCGACAATTTCACTTTCGGTCGGCACCACTCCATAGCGCTCTGCCTCGGCCCGTACGAGCTCAAACGCTCGGTGCAAGGGCGTTACGCGGTAGTCCGTCATATTGATCGAAACCTGGGCGCGGCCCCCGACGAGGAGACCGAGCGCCTTGCAGTAGCGGAGGCCACCGTTGGAGTGGCGCAGGGCGCGGGCGATCTGCTTTGCGACGGAAACGTCGCCGGTATTGAGATAGATATTGTAGGCGATGAGCGGCGGCCGGGCACCGACGGCGGTGGCGCCGGCGCTTCCAACGCGCGCCGGGCCGAAATCCGGCGCACGCGCCGGATCGACGCCGATGCTCTGCTTCAGTCCCTCATATTCACCGCGCCGAACGTCGGCCAAATCGCGGTGCTCGGGCCGCGTCGCCGCCGCCTCGTAGAGGTAGACCGGGATCTGGAGCTCGGCGCCGATCCGGCTTCCGAGCTGGTACGCGAGTGCCACACAATCGTCCAGGGTGGCGCCATGCAGCGGTACGAAAGGCACCACGTCGGTCGCTCCAATACGCGGGTGCTCGCCCCGATGCCGGTCGAGATCGATGGCCTTTGCCGCCGCCGCCGTCGCTCGAAACGCGGCTTCGACAACACCCGCCGGGGAACCGACAAAGGTGATGACCGAGCGATGATGATCCGGGTCCAGCGCGGTGTCCAACACCTGCACGCCCGGCACGGCACGTATCGTCGCCGCGATCTGCGCTACGACCTCGGGACGCCGCCCCTCGCTGAAGTTAGGCACACATTCGATGAGCGGCTCGGACATCGGACCTCCGTCTCCTTGTTCTTTCGGCCTCAGCCGATTATACTACCCGCTGTTTGCCAGTCTCGGTGGGCCAGGACATGCCGACCTATCCCTGTCGATAGGTGCCCGGACGTGGGCTCATATTGTGACAGGGATGCATCCGAAACTACTGATCTTAATTGGTAGAGTGCTGCTCTACCGCGATCGTTTGTACGCCCATGCGAGGAGCAGGCGAGCCAGGATGCGGATCCTCATCGGATCCGCACTCAATTACGTGGACAAAGACCGACGCCAGATGCGAAAACGCCGCACTACACTCTTGATCCTCACCGGAGCAGTCGTGCTCTTGATGTTGGCGCTGCTGCCTTCGGCCAAGCCGGCCGCGCGCATCACGCGGGCGCCCGATCCACCTACCGCGACTGTCGCGGCGCCGACAGCAGCACCATCTCCGCGGCCTACAGATCTCCCGGCCACGGCGCTGCCGACGTCGACGCCCGCGCCTTTCACCTTTCCGCCGCGTAGCCAGGTTGCGAGCGTCGACATCGGTGGCCTGACGGTTGAGATGGCGAAGCAGCACGTCGCGGCCGCGATCGACGCGCATAAACGCACGATTGCGCTGCACGCGGGCGATTATGCCACGACGCTGCAGACCGACAAGTACCTCAAGCTTCCATCTGCCGGCCAGCTGGTAGATCGGGCGCGCACTAACGTCCGGGGCCAAGCGCCGGTGAGGCTGCCGCTCCAGGTTTCGGTCGACCACCCGGCCCTAACTGCCTTTGTGGATCAGTTGGCTCCGCGGCTCGCGCAGCCTGCCGCGACCTCTGTGATCTCCGATGCCAAGGCGCTGACGGAAACCTTCACATTTGCGATGAGTCCCGGGCGCAAGCTCGACGTTCCGCGCTCGGTCAACCAGATCGCACGGGAGATCATCAGACCCAACGGCGCGCAGCAAGTGGAGCTTGTCTTCGAGCCCGCCGCGATCCGCCGACCGCCCATGGCGGAGCTCGAGCGCGTGCTGCGCCAGCACGCCACCTTCTGGAACGGCGTCGCCGGCTTCTACGTACACGACCTGCTGACCGGAGAGACGATCAGCTACAACGCCGACACCGTTTTCTCGGGCGCCAGCATCATGAAGGTGCCGATCATGATCTTCGCATACTCTCGGCTCGGCGAGCTCGACGACGAGCAGCACGACTGGATGCAGAAGATGATCATCGAGTCACAGAACCTGGAGGCCAACAGCTTGCTGGCGGCGGCGGTCAGCGGCAGCGGGACCGAGGCGGCGCTTCAAGGCGTGAATGAGATGACGGCAATGCTCAAGAGCCTCGGCCTGGAGCACACCTATCAGCTGATTCCCTACGAGTCGGGCGATTGGCTGATCCAGCAATCGCGGCTTCCCGGAGGTGGCCCGGCACAGGAAGGCCAGCCACCCTTTACAGATCCAGATCCCTAAATCCTCACGTCGCCGCGCGAGATGGGCGAGCTCTTTACCATGCTCGATCAATGCTCGCGGGGCACGGGACCGCTCCTGGCAAAGGTGGGCGGGCGTCTGAGCCCGCAGATTTGCAAAGAGATGATCGGCTGGCTGCAGCAGCCGCATGACCAGGAGCGTATGGTCGCGGGCCTTCCGCCCGGCACCACGGTCGCCCACAAGGGCGGCTGGATCGACGATATGCAGTCGGATGTCGGCATCGTCGACTCGCCGGGCGGGCGCTACGTCGCCGCGATCTACATCTGGCGCGAAGGATACGTTACCGACGAGAACGCGAGCCCGTCCCCCTATCTCGGCGATTTCTCACACACGATCTATACCTTCTTCAATCCCAAACCGCTCGACAGCGCACAAATACCGCGGATCGCGGGGGGCTAAGCGTCTGTCAAAGGTGATTTGAACGGTTGTGGAGACGTTTTATAGAACGTCTCTACGGCGACACGAGCCCGTCAATTGATGCTTGGCGGACCACTAGTCCTCGTCGGGATCTACGTGGGGAGTCTCAGGGTAGTTACCGGGAGTCCGCTGCCCCGGCCCGGCCGGCTTCTTCTGGCCTGGCACTGGCGACCGCGCGTTGCGAGCGTTCAAGCGATCGCTGATCGGCTTCAGGATCACGAGGATCACTTCGGCGATCAACGTCGTAGTAATGGCGAGGAAGTACATACGGGCGCCGATTGCCATGCCCAGCGCTGCTACCAGCCAAATCGTGGCGGCGGTGGTCAAGCCCTTGACGTGGCTCCTGGTTTGGAAGAGAGTCCCCGCACCCAGGAACCCGATGCCACTCACGATCTGTGCCGCGACGCGGGCCGTATCCTGCGACGTGCCTTTGACGGGGAAGCCCTCGATCGAGAGGATCGTAAACACGCATGCGCCGAGCGTCACGAGCATCGTGGTGCGCAGGCCGGCGGTGTGGCCGGTCCACTCGCGCTCGAAGCCGACGATCCCCCCCAGTACTGCTGCCAGCAGCACCTGACCGGCCAGGTCCCAGCGGAGCGATTGGAGGGAGGCGATCCACTGGTCCATCGGCTTCTTCCTAGAAGGATATGAGGACCCGCGCGGCTATGGCGCTGGGTCGACGCGTAGATCGGGCGGCGCTAGGTGAGCTTCGCGGCGGCCGCCCGATCCACGAGCCACGTCAACGTGCCGTTCGCCGGATTGATGAGCTGCGAAGGCAGTTCCTCGGGCCGGCGCTCTCCTCTCAGCACCGCCGCGAGCGCGTCCGCTTTCTCGGCGCCTGTGACCAGGAAGACGATCTCCCGTGCATTGTTCAGGACGGGGGTCGTCAGAGTCACGCGCTCGGTGTGAAGCTTCGCAACAGGGTTGGCTACGACCAGGGCGTCCTGCTCGGTCAAGGCTGGTGTTCCGGGAAAGAGCGAGGCGGTGTGCCCATCGGGGCCCATCCCAAGCAGGACGAAGTCGAAGCGCGGCAGCTCCCCCACAGCGAGCTTGAAGACGCTTCTGAGCGTCGCTTCGTACGCGGTGGCAGCAGCGGCAGCCGAAGGAAGCTCGGCCAGGACACGATGCACATGATCCGGCGGGATCGGCACGTTCTTGAGCAGCGATTCAGCGACCATGCGGTAGTTCGAATCCGGATCCTCAGGCGGCACATGCCGCTCGTCTCCCCAGAAGAGATACACCCGGCGCCAGGCGACACGATCGGCAAAGGGAGCCTGGGCCAGCAGATTGAAGGTAGCACGTGGAGTGGATCCGCCCGAGAGCGCACAGGTCCATGTCCCGTGCTCCCCCAGCGTCCGCTCGGCGGAGGCGACAAACAGCTCAGCAGCCGTGTGGGCGACCGCGACCGCGTCGGGCAAAATGCGAATATCGGGCGCGCTCATATGGTCCCCCTCAACGTCTCGGTGAGCTGTACGGCCGATGCTAGCGCCGCGATATAGACCGGATCACCGCTATCGAGCGCCAGCTCTTCGCTCAGCAACTGTGCCGGCTCACGCGTGCGAAGGTGCGACAGCTGGACCAACGGCGCAGAGTCGGCCAGCTCGATATGGGTTTCGACACGCAGCGCGTCCGGGCTGATATCAAAGTAGAAGCGCGCCGGGTGGTCGCCGCCTGTCCGCATCTCCACTGCACAGATACGTTCGCGAGTGTCGCGTCGCCGGAGCGCAAGCATCAGCCTGTCGTCGCCCTCACCTGAAGCGCGGCGAAGCGGAATGATGTAGCCCGTGTCATCCCGGATAGGTATCGCCCCCTCGGTCGTCCAGCCCAGCCGGCTGGCGATCCAGCCGGCAAGTAGCAGAGCCGCAACGCTGAGCCGGGCCGGGCCTCCATATTCGACGATCAGATCGCCGAGCTCCGGCAACGCGCTTCGCGCGGCGGGCACGTCAAACGTATGCGCAATCACCCGGCGCCAGGGCATGAGCTCGACCCACTGCAGATCGCTGAAGCGCAAATTCGGCCCGCGCTGCTCGATCATCTGGGCAAGTCGCGGCAAAAAGGGCAGCGGATCGGGCCAGGACCGCGAGTCCAGGATCACGCGGTCGGCAACCTCGGCCAGCTTATGAAAGACGTGATCGTCGGAATTGACCGCTCCATGCCACCAGATCGTCACCGGCAATCCCGCCTGGAGCAGAGCGACCGCGAGGCTGTGCAGCGCATGGCCGCCGGCTGTGCCATGCAGCGTAATCTGCTCTCCACAGGCATGGCGCGCCCCTTCTCCAACCCGGCATGCGATCGTAGCCTCCGCCCGGGGCGCGCCGTCACCGCCGAGAAGGACGATAGTTCTCCCGGGATGCTGGACCGCGACCGCGCCGATCGCAGCGCGAATCTCCGGCGCGGGTGCCTCGGGCAGGTAGACGATCAGGTTCAACGTGCGAACCTGCGTTACCCGCGTCCCGGTATCCTCCATCTCACGCCAGAGCTCACGCAAGCTTCGCTCGATCGCCTCGGAGCTCAGGTCTGCGCCGCCGCTAGGGGCTATCGCTGCGCTTGGCATTGTCGTCATGGTCGCCTCCAACGCCGGGTTGGAGAGGCGAGCAGCCTGTCGGCGGCCGTGGGCCCCCAGGTTCCAGCCTCATAGTTCGGAAAATCCTCGGCTGGCATCGTCGACCACGTATCGAGGATTGGGTCGAGCAGCTTCCAGGCGGCCTCAACCTCGTCACGGCGGGTGAAGAGCGTGCCGTCTCCAAGCATCACGTCGAGCAGCAAACGTTGATACGCTTCAGCCGGGGCGATGCCGAAGGAGGTGCCATAGCGAAAGTCCATCAAGACCGGGCGCTGGTGCATCTGCGGGCCAGGTACCTTGGCATCGAACTGCAGCGAAATACCCTCGTCTGGCTGGATCCGGATCGTGAGAACGTCGGGCGTGCTCTCTTCAAAGAGGAGATGCGGAACCGGCTTGAACTCAATCGCGATCTCGGTAACGCGCTTGGGCAGCCGCTTTCCCGACCGCAGCAGGAATGGGACATCCTGCCAGCGCCAGTTGTCGACGTAGAAGCGTAGAGCAGCATACGTTTCGGTCGAGGAGTGCGACGATACTTTCTCTTCTTCGCGGTAGCCGGGCACCTCTTGCGCCGCGTTAAAACCCGCGCCATATTGGCCGCGCACCGCGTCGGTTTGGATCCGCTCCGGAGTGAAGGGCCGCACCGCACGCAGCACTTTCACCTTCTCGTCGCGCACGGCGTCCGCGTCGAAGGCGACGGGAGGCTCCATGCAGACGATGGTGAGCAGCTGGAGCAGGTGGTTGGCGATCATATCGCGTACAACACCCGCTTCCTCGTAGTAGCCGCCGCGTCCCTCGACACCCAGGTTTTCCGCGACGGTGATCTGGACGTGATC
>JBBSGA010000230.1:0-9895 GCA_038254585.1 Chloroflexales bacterium
GAAGGCGGCCGCGTGCATCGTCACGAGGGGCGCGGGTGCCACAATCGGCAATTGCATCAGCGATTCCCCTTATCCTGCGGTGGTGTACCGATAGGTGAAGATAGCACATCGTGCCTCGGATGGCAAAACACAACAGTCGAGAACCTGATTGAATTCTGGTCCGTCGCCAGCCGGCCCATCGCAGCCAATGGCCTTGGCTGGACAGTGGAGCTGGTCCGGCTGGAGCTCGAACGTATGCAGGCCCACTTCCCGATGCTAGAGGACACGCCGACAGTCCTTGCCCACTGGCTTGCCCTAGTGACGATGTATCAGGTGACTGGCCGGCGTGTGCATGATGCCAGGTTGGTGGCGGTGATGCTGGCGCACGGTATTTCGCATTTGCTCACATTCAATCGTGATGACTTTCGGCAGTTTCGTGAGATTGTCACGGTCGAGCCAGGTGAGATTGTGCCGCGTGCAAGCCAATGAG
Source organism: Chloroflexales bacterium (assembly GCA_038254585.1). Classification (GTDB taxonomy): domain Bacteria; phylum Chloroflexota; class Chloroflexia; order Chloroflexales; family Kallotenuaceae; genus JBBSGA01. The sequence goes on from JBBSGA010000230.1 coordinate 470, forward strand.
TTGACGGTTCGTGCGGTCATCGGTAAAATTGCTAATGGTAAGCAGTTAACCAGTGAGGCGAAACCCGTAGGCAACCGGTCACAACAGGTAGAATCCGGTTTAGCGCATCAGGATGCCTTCTAAGCAGTCGGTCGTGGGTTCGAGTCCCGCCGCCCGCGCCAGCACCCGTAAAATAGGGATGAAGGTCCCCATCTTCGTCCCTGCGTGCTCGTTCTTCCCCACGCTGCGCGCTTTCCAGGCATCTGTACGTCACCGCCCCGGGGAACGTGCTTCTGCACGAGCAACTGCCTGTTTTGGCTCGTGACCAACTGCCTGTCGGCATCGTAGGTCTGCCGGACTACTGCTCAAACCGTACACGTGTGCTACGCTCGGAGCAGCAAAGGAGACCGGTATGGACCTTGAACGCCCCCTTCGCGGACTACGCCGTCTGGCATGAAGTCAGCGGCCACTCCCCCAAGACGATCGTGATCTATCGCTGGGCGATCGGCGCCTTCCGGGCCTGGCTCGCCGCGAAGAGCCGGCCGACGATCGTATCCGAGATCACACTGGCCGATGCGCGGGCGTTTCTCCCAGCCGAGCAACATCGCGATGCGCTCTACCCCGACCATCCGACAAGCTTTCGGATCGCACGAGCCATCTGTATGCGCGCTCGCTGTGGGCGTTCTTTCACTGGCTCGAAAGTGAGGAATACCTGGACAAAACCCGCTAGCGAAGCTCAAGCCGCCGAAGCTCGAGCGCCGGTATCAGGAGGTGCTCTCCGTCACCGAGATCGAGCGCTTATTCGGCCAGCTCAACCCGAAAACCTTCCTCGGAGCCCCGGATGTACGCCATCATCGCGTTGCTCTATGACTCACGACTGCGCGCCACGAACTCCGCGTGCTGCGGGAAATGTATGCCCAGAGGCCGCGGCAGCGCTCTTCATCGGTATCGACGCCGAGCGCCTGACCGGGGGTGACCGAGGTGAAGTGAGCAGCGCTGCTAGTGCTTGGAGCTGTCGAGCCGGATCAGACGGCGCGGTGATGACTTGACATCTATCCCTTGATGTATTAGCATCAAACATGCTCTGCACTGCCTCCCGATACATGCTGGAGTTCACAATGCGCACGACGCTTGATCTTGAAGAAGATGTCCTCCTTGCTGCCAAGGACCTCTCGCGACGGCGCGGCGTCTCTATCGGCAAAGTGCTTTCCGACCTGGCTCGACAAGCGCTCTCGCGCCGGGCCGGCGAGACGACGCGCAATGATGTGCCGTTGTTTCCGATCCAGCCGCAGGCGCGCGTCGTCTCGCTGGAGCTCGTCAACCAACTGCGCGACGAAGCACCATGACCGTCTATCTATTTGACGTGAATCTGTTGCTCGCGTTGAGCGATCCCATGCATGTCCATCACGAAGCAGCACATCGGTGGTTCGCTGCGAGAGGCCGGTCCGCTTGGGCAACCTGTCCCATCACCGAAAACGGCTTTGTTCGGATCGCCAGCCACCCGAGCTACCCCAATCGCCCTGGCGATGTCTCGGCGGTGTTGTCCATCCTGCATCAGTTCTGTGCCGTTCAAGGGCATCATTTCTGGGCCGCGAATGCAAGTATTCGTACCATACTCCAGCCCGGTACCCTCATCCCCCAAAGTCAGATCACCGATGTCTACCTGCTCGGTCTCGCAGTTCACCACGGCGACAAGCTGGCAACCTTCGATCATCGGATCGCGACAGCGGCCGTTCAGGGAGGGCGTGAGGCGCTGGAACTCCTCACGCCCTAGCACTCTTGCGGTCGACAGCGCCACAGGATACGTGCAGATTCGCCACACCTCCACACCTACGCCGATAACAATATCCGGGGTTATGTAGCGCATGATCATCTCACGAACGCCCCTCCGTGTTAGTTTTGCGGGCGGCGGCAGTGACCTCGCGGCGTTTTATCGGCACGAACCGGGTGCCGTGGTCAGCACCGCCGTCGCCAAATACATTTACGTCAACGTCCATCCGAACTTCGACCGGCAGATTCGGGCCAGCTATTCGATTACGGAGATCGTGGATCGGGTGGCCGATCTGAAACACGAGCTGATCCGCGAGGCGATGAGCCTCGCCGGCGTGGGAGGTGGTATCGAGATCACATCGATCTCGGATATTCCTTCCCAGGGAACCGGCCTGGGCTCGTCGAGCGCCTATACCGTAGGGCTGCTACATGCGCTGTACGCGCATACGGGACGGTACGCGGGCGCCGAAAGGTTAGCGCGCGAGGCCTGCCAGATCGAGATCGAGCGGTGCGGCAAGCCGATCGGCAAGCAAGATCAGTATATTGCGGCCTACGGTGGCCTGCAGTATATCCAGTTCAACCCGGACGAAAGCGTCTTTGTCGATCCGATCGTCTGCAGCCGGGAGACCAAGCAGCGGCTGCAGGAATGCCTTCTTATGCTCTATACCGGCGTGACGCGCTCGGCGAACCAGGTGCTCGAGGAGCAGCGCCATAATACGGCCGCAGACCAGGAACACCGCCGGATCTTGCGAGCGATGACGCAGCAGGCGTGCGACCTCAAAGCATCGCTCTGCTGCGGCGACCTGGATGCTTTCGGCGAGATCCTCCACGCGGGCTGGGGCATGAAGCGCAGCCTGGCGTCGGGTATCAGCAATGATCGCATTGACGAGTGGTACGAGCAGGCGCGGCGGCACGGCGCGCTGGGCGGAAAGATCCTTGGAGCGGGCGGAGGTGGCTTCCTCCTCTTGTATGCGCCGCCCGAGCGACATGCCGAGATCGTCTCATCCCTTGCCGATCTCCGGCCCACGGCGTTCAGATTCGAGCCACAGGGCAGCAAAATCATCTACGTGGAAGAGCCGGGCTCCTGAAGCATTGTAGAGACGATGACGCGGCGTGCGCGTGGCGTTCGGCGACGCCGGTATGCTTTACCACCTGTCGCTCTTGAGGTCCAGCCAGTTGAGCTCTGCCGGCGAGAGTTTCATCTCGCTGGCTTCGACGTTGGCCTTGACCTCGTCGCGGGTGGCACCGCCCGTGAGGGCGAAGATGTTCAGCGGCTGGCTGAGGACGTAGGCGAGCGCGATCTGCGGGAGCGCGCAGCCGTTCTCGCGCGCCAGCTCTTCCGCGCGATCAAGCCGCTTGAAGTTATCCTCGTAGCAGTAGCAGCGCACACAGAGCTCGTCGAAATAGCCTTCGAAGGTGCCGAGGTTGTCGCGGCGGAAGCGGCCGGAAAAGAAGCCGCCTGCCAGGCTTGACCACGTGAAGAGCGCCATACGCTGCTGCGCGTACCATTCGCGCGCCGTCTCCCCGCCCGGACCGCTGACGCTGATACAGTTGGGCCATGGCTCTTCGACCTGCTCCGCGAGGCTGAAGTTGGGGCTGCTGGCGACAAAAGGCGTCAGGCCGTGCACCGTGGCATACTCGTTGGCCGCCTGGATGCGCGCATGCGTCCAGTTCGAGCCGCCGAACGCGCGAATCTTGCCCGCGCGTAAATGTTCGTTCAAGACCTCGACGATCGGCCCGACCGGCACCGAGGGATCGTCGCGGTGCAGCAGGTAGAGATCGACGTAGTCGAAGTTGAAGCGCGCGAGCGAGTCGTGGAGGTCGGCCGTGATGTCGAACGGCGTCACCCGCTGGCGGTCCTGGTTATGATGTGCTCCCTTGCCGATGATCACGATCTGCTCGCGCACGCCGCGCTCGGCGACCCAGCGGCCCATCGTACGCTCGTTGTCGCCGCTGCCGTAGACGTGTGCCGTGTCAAAGGTGGTGCAGCCGAGCTCGAGCACGCCGTCGAGCAAGGCGAAGCTTTTTTCGAGCTCCTTCGAGTTGATCATCATCGTGCCCTGGACGACGCGCGAGATGCGTTTCTCGACACCTGGGACGTTTCCATATTGCATGGCGAGGTCTCCTTGCTCGGGTAGTTCGCTCTCGGTTATACGTGGCTGATCACTCCATGGGGTATTTCAAACCCCATTGCGCCCGGATCTGGTCCATCGTCTTCATGATCGCAATTGTTTCGTCGAGCGGCATCACGTCGCTTTCGAGCTTGCCCTCGCGCAGGCACCTGGCAACTTCGGCCGCCTCGTAGTTGTAGCCGTTGCCTGTATACGGCAGGTCGATCTGCTCCGGCTGCTTGCCCGAGCGCACAAGGGTGAGCTTGTCGCCCTTCCACCATGGCGAGTGGAGCGTGATCGAGCCCTCCGTCCCGCTGATGACCACTTGCTGAGGAGTATTGGCCCGGACTGCGCTGGACAGGAGCGCCAGCGCGCCGCCCGCAAAGCCCAAGACCGTGCCCGACTGCTCGTCTACCCCGGTCTCGCCCAGGTGGGCAAGCGTGGCAATCTGTATAGGCGCCCCCAAGACCATCGAGGCAAGCGCCACCGAATAGACGCCGACGTCGAGCAGCGCACCGCCTCCCAGGGCCGGGTCAAAGAGGCGCCCCCGCGGATCGAAGCTGGTACGGAAACCGAAATCGGCTGTGAGCATCCGCACCTCGCCGATGGCGTGCCGGGCGAGGAGCTCCCGCGTGCGCACGAGCACCGGCAGGAAGCGCGTCCACATGGCTTCCATCAGGAAGCGCCTGTGCCGCCGGGCGTAGCGGATGACCTCCTCGGCCTCGCGCGCGTTGATCGCAAACGGTTTTTCGCACAGCACGGCCTTACCTGCCTCGAGGCACAGCAAGCTGTTCGCTTTATGGAACGGATGCGGCGTCGAGATATAGATCGCGTCGACGCCGGGATCGCGTGCCAGGTCCTCGTAGGTCGGATGGCGCCGCTCGACCCCGAGCTCGTCGCCGAATGCATTGGCCGCGCTCTGCGACCGAGAGCCGACGGCCACAAGCTTGGCGTCTGCAAGCGCCGCCAGTCCGCGCGCGAACTGGTGCGCGATGTTGCCGGTGCCGAGGATGCCCCATCGTATGCTTTGCTCCATCCCGGGTCTCCCTCCCTCACACGACTATGCTCCACTCTGGAGCAGCCGGTACTGTGCCGATTATAACGTCGTTCGGCCCAGCGCCCGGAGCTTCAGCAACGACTCGCCGCATGTGCAGTACCATAAAGGAGGTGCCGCGGGATGAGTAACTCTGTCGATTTCGCGGCGACGCAGAGTACCGGTATGGTCGAGGAGGCCGCAGCTTGACCGATCGTTCCTATCACCCACCTCCCGCTCAGGGCGCCACGCAGCGTGCCGCGGTGTTGTATGGACATCGCGATATCCGACTTGAGCAGCGGGCCGTGCCCGCGATCGGCCCGGACGAGGTGCTGCTGAGGGTGCGTGCCTGTACCATCTGCGGCAGTGACCTCCATTACTACGATCACGGCATGCGTCTGGCGGGGCCGCTCGTCCTGGGGCACGAGTTCGCGGGCGAAGTCGTTCGTGTGGGGGCAACTGTCCACGGCTTGGCCGAGGGGACGGCAGTCGCGGCCGAGCCGGGGATTTCGTGTGGAGTCTGCGAGCAGTGCCAGCACGGCTATCCCAACCTCTGCCCCCATGTGCGCTTCTGTAGCTCGCCGCCGGTGGACGGCGCCCTACAGGAGTACATCGCTTTGCCCGTGCATGCGCTCTTTCCACTCCCGCCGGATCTCTCCTTCGTCGACGGCGCGCTGCTGGAGCCGCTGTGTATCGCGATCAAAGCGCTGGACTTCGGCAAGCTGCGCGTGGGCGAGACTGCGGCCGTCATCGGCTGCGGCGGGATCGGGCTGCTCACGATCCAGCTGCTCCGCGCGGCCGGCGCCACCGAGATCTACGCCTCCGATCCGCTGGCTTACCGGCGCGAGGCCGCCCTCCGGGCAGGCGCGACCGTCGCCCTCGATCCGGCGGAGCGCGCCGCGGCCGATCTCGCCGCGCGCACGCACGGCCGCGGGGTCGACGTCGTCTTCGACGCCGCCACCTCCTCTTTCACGCCCGCTCAGGCCGTGGAGATGGCGCGCATCGGCGGGCGGGTCGTGCTGATCGGCATCCAGCCGGACGATCATTTCGAGCTCCGGGCGAGCATGCTGCGGCGCAAAGCCGTCACACTTGTGCCCCTCCGCCGCGCGGCTCTCGTCTACCCGCGCGCCATCGCCCTCGTGCAGCGCGGCCTGATCCAGCTTGACTGGCTGGTAACGCATCGCTTTCCGCTGGAGGAGGCCAACCGGGCTTTCGCGACGGCGGCCGGCTACGCCGATGGCGTGCTGCGTGCCGCGATAGAGCTGCCTGTGTAGCCGGAGACGGATGGAGCTGATCAGAGACGAAGAATGCCGAGAGAGTCAGAAAAGAGCCACGGCGATAAGCATTGCCCCGTCTTATAGCTCACGCAGGAGAAAAGCTGTGATGTTGCGCGGCGAGATGCTGGAGCGCATCCGAACGACGGAGTCCTGGGACGTCGTCGTGATTGGCGGCGGGGCGACCGGCCTCGGCAGCGCGGTGGATGCCGCGTCCCGCGGCTATCGGACGCTGCTGCTCGAAGCCCTGGACTTCGCCAAGGGGACCTCGAGCCGGAGTACCAAGCTGGTCCACGGCGGCGTTCGCTATCTTGCCCAGGGCAACATCGGCCTGGTCCGCGAGGCGCTGCACGAGCGGGGGCTGCTGCGACAGAATGCGCCGCAGCTCGTGCGCGTGCTCACCTTCGTCGTGCCGGCCTATTCCTGGTGGGCGTGCCCCTACTATGGCATCGGGCTGAAAGCCTACGACCTGCTTGCTGGCAAGTTGGGCATCGGCTCGACGCGACTCATCTCCCGTGACGAAGCATTGGAGCGCGCGCCGACGCTCGAGCCGGCAGGTCTACGCGGCGGGATTGCCTACGTCGACGGCCAGTTCGACGACGCGCGCCTCGCCATCACGCTGCTGCGTACCTTCGTGGATCAAGAGGGGGCGGCGATCAACTATGCGCCAGTCACAGGCTTCCTCAAGACCAACGGGCGTATCACGGGCGTCCACGCGCGCGACACGGAGACCGGCGAGGAGCTGCAGATCCGGGCGCGGGTCGTCGTCAACGCCACGGGCGTGCAGGTCGACGAGCTCCGGCGCCTCGACGAGCCGCGGGCGACGCCGATGCTGGCCCAAAGCCAGGGTGTGCACCTCGTGCTGGACCGCGCGTTCCTCCCAGGCGAGAGCGCCGTGATGATCCCGCGCACCGACGACGGCCGCGTGCTCTTCGCGATCCCCTGGCACGACCGCGTCGTCGTGGGCACCACGGACACGCCGGTCCAGAGCGTGCCGGTCGAGCCTCGACCCCTGCCGCGAGAGATCGACTATCTGATGAGCCACACGGCGCGTTACTTTTCAAAAGATCCCAGGCCGTCCGACGTCCTCAGCATCTTCGCCGGCTTACGCCCATTAGTGAAGACCGGCAGAAGCAAGGCGACCGCCGCGCTCTCGCGCGAGCACGTCGTCGTCGTCTCGACCGGCGGTCTGGTGACGATCACCGGCGGCAAGTGGACGACCTACCGCCGCATGGGCGCCGACGCCGTCGATATAGCGGCGCGTGCCGGCGGCCTCTCACGCCGCCCGTCGCATACCGCGACGCTCAAGCTGCATGGCTGGCAGCCGGACGGCGCCGAAGATCGCCTCAACGTCTACGGCTCCGACACGCCGGCGCTCGAGCGGCTGTTTCGCGAGCAGCCCGGCTGGGACCGGCCCTTGCACCCGCGCCTGCCCTACTGCGCCGGGGAGGTTGTCTGGGCCGCGCGCCATGAGCTGGCGCGCACGGTCGAGGACGTCCTGGCGCGCCGCACGCGCGCTCTTCTCCTCGACGCGCGCGCCAGCCAGGAGGCCGCGCCGCGCGTAGCGCAGTTGCTGGCCGCGGAGCTCGGCTTCGACGCGGCCTGGCAGGAAGACCAGGTGCGCGAGTACCGCGCGCTGGCTGAGGGGTATCTGTTGACCTGAGCAGGCGCTACCTCTCTGGATAGTAGGTGGTGGATTGGAGGAGGATTTCAGGTGTGCCTCCCGGCGCCGGTGCGAGGTCCGCACCACCGTCACCTCCCCGTGCTCGGCACTTCGGCATCACCGGCGTGTCTCGGCCGGCGTGACGTGCCGCTGGCCACCGGGGCGTGGCTGGGCCGTCCGGATCTCAGGCGCGACCTCGCCCACCTCGACCATGCGCCGGATGAGCCGCTCCCGCAGCACCGCCGCGACCTCGGCATGTGAGCGGAGTCCAATGAGATTGGTCAGCTCGTACGGGTCCGCTTCTAGGTCGTAGAGGAACTCCTCAACGTAGTGGTCGGAGCTGGCGTCACGCGACCCGTCCTTGTCGGGTGCGACGACGCTATACTTCCAGCGCTGCGTACGCACCGCTCGTCCAACCTGTGATTCGCTGATCTGGACCAGCACTTCTTCCGGCCACGCTGCGTTCTCGCGCCTGGTAAGTGGCAGCACGGAACGTCCCTGCATGGTGGGCGGGACCGGCAGCCCGGCCGCGTCGAGCAGCGCCGGCGGCAGGTCGACGAGACTGACGAGCTCGCGGATCTCTCCGCCGCCGTCGAACCCCGGTCCCTGGAGCGCGCAGGGCACGTGGATCGAGCTCTCATGGCACGAGCGCTTGTATTCGGCGTTACGCGTCTTGAAGTGACAGCCGTGATCGGAGGTGAAGAGCACGATCGTATTGTCGCGCAATCCCAGGCTGATCAGCGCATCCAGCAGCCTCCCGAGCCCTTCGTCCAGCCGCTTGACCATGCCGTAGTAGCCGCCGAGATGTTGATGCGCCGAGCCTCCCAGGGCAGCGAGGTCCGGCGGGATCCAGCGCCCGGTGTAGCGCTGGCGATAGCCTTCCGGCGGTGGGTAGTCGTCGAGGTGGTTCTGATGGTGCGGCTCGAGGAACGAAAGAAAGAGGTAGAACGGATGCTGCTGGTGCGCGTCGACGAAGCGGATCGCCGCGTCGGTGAGCGCGTCGACGCGGTAGCCCGGCAACTTTACGGGCCGGCAGTCGTTGTCGTAGACCACGGTATCGTACGAGTCCGAGGTGAACTCGAGCGTATTGGTGCCCAGCCAGTACTGGTAGCCGCCGCGCCGCGCCTCGGGCACCGGGTCCGCGTCCGCGAGATGCCACTTTCCGATATAGCCGGTGACATAGCCGCCCGCGGCGAAGTGGTGGGCGAGCGTCTGCATCTCAGGCTGCAGCGGGATGCCGTTGCGAAAGCAGCCGGTCGCCGTCGCATACATCCCGGTCTGCATACAGGAGCGCGCAGGGCCACAGACGGGCTGCGGCGTGAAGGTATTGAAGAGATGCGTGCCGCGCTGGGCCAGGCGATCGAAGTTCGGGGTCAGGTCAAGCGGATTGCCATGGACGCCAGTTGTGTCCCAGCGCTGCTGGTCGGTAAAAAAGACGATGACGTTCGGATGGTTCGAGCGCGCCGGCGGCTGCGGTGTGCTTGGCGTGGCGGGCACCATACGGGCTCCTTTCGACTCGGCCAGGCGTCGCGGCGCCGCGCCGGCTGGCGAAAGTTGCTTAAGGGACGCGGCCAAGCGCAAGCAACAGCCCCCCTC
>JBBSGA010000231.1:0-9875 GCA_038254585.1 Chloroflexales bacterium
GGAAGGAAGGTTCCGCAGGAAGGTGAGCGGAGCAGGCGCCGATATGGCGGCTTTGGCCGTCCATCGTCCGGTACGCGCGAAGGTGGCGAAGGTGGCGCGCTCAGCGGGCTCAAGGTCCAGATGCCGCGCCAGCAGTTCCACGATCTGCTGCGACGGCCGGATGGCATCCGCCTCGAGCTTGCGGATCGTGATGGCGGCGCAACCCGCCAGCTTCGCCAGTGCCTCCTGCGTCAGCAACAGGTCTTTGCGCCGCTGCTTCAGCCACTGCCCAAACGAGAGCGATCCATCCATCCATGCTCCAGATGCGCAGAGCGGCAATAGCCTGATAGACGCAAGCTGCGGCGCCGCGCACGTCAGGAGCCAAGCAGCAAGCGGGCGTGCAGTGGCGGGATCATACCATATCGCCCGCTGCTCCGGCGACGCGCGATCAACCAGGCGCCTGCCTACCTCGAGACCCTGGTAGGAGCGCCGGCCACCTCGTCTTTTCAGACCCTGGGATCGGCCTACAACGGCCAGGCGGTCCGGTAACCTGCATCTCGCAAACCGCGGCGGACATTCTGTCATTGTCGAGTTCAGGAGGGAAGACATGCGCAACATCTCCCTTCCTGAACTCCGTCAGTTGAGAGGTGGACGATGAGTCTATCGCAACGAATCCTCCGATCGACGATGACCGCGCTCATGCTCAGCATCATAGTCGCCTGCAGCCGTACGGCTCCATCAGTACCTGTTGCTGTGGCATCGCCACAGCCGTCAGGAACGCCCGCACCAGGTCCCACAATCGCAGCATCCCCACTCTCGGTTGCACCGCCCATGCGCATCCGCGGCTACGATGCCCGGCAGATCGACGTCGGCGGCCACCGTTTGTTCATCTACTGCACCGGCACTGGGAGTCCGACCGTCGTGCTGGACAGCGGACTCGGGGATAGCGGCTTCGCCTGGGGGAATGTGTCGCACGGCGTGGCCGCCTTCGCCCGGGTCTGCTTCTACGACCGCGCCGGTTTGGGGTCCAGCGATCCAGCACCGATGCCCCGGACCAGCCAGCAGGTTGTCGCCGACCTCCACGTCCTGCTCACGAAAGCGGCGATCCGTCCGCCCTACGTGCTGGTCGGCCATTCCTTCGGCGGCATGAACGTCCGTCTCTATGCTGGCGAGTACCCGCAGGAGGTCGCCGGCATGGTCCTCGTGGAGTCGGTGCATCCGGACCAGTTCTCCCGGATCGGGGCGGTGATTCCGGCGCCGCGTGCCGGCGAGAGCCGGCAGCTGCACGACTTCCGCGCCGCCTTCGTCGACGATATCACGCACCCGGAACGGAACCCCGAAGGCGTCGATATCGACGCCAGTGTGGCGCAGGTTCGGCGCGTAAGCTCCCTGGGAGCGATCCCGCTGGTTGTGATCTCGCGCGGTCGGGCAGAGATCGAGCCGCCGGAGCTGGCAGGCAAAGCTGAACGGATCTGGCAGGACCTCCAGACCGATCTGCTCGGCCTGTCGAGTAATAGCATCCAGATCAAGGCCGAGCGCAGCGGGCATGGTGTTCCCGGTATGCAGCCGGACCTCATCGTCACGGCAATCCGGAAGGTAGTCGATGCAGTCCGGATGAAATCGCATTTGAAGGCGCCATAGCACGGACTGTGATGCAATCCGATGCGGTTGGAGAGGATGCTGAAACGACCGTGCAGCGACGAGCACAGGGTTCGCTGCACCATCCCTCACACATCGGCCTGGTTACGAGCATACATGAGCGTTGGTCTCACACGCGGCGGTTGATAGCCGGCGCATAGCTCAATAGGAGCGCGGCGCCCCTCGCGCTAGGTGGCCGAACGGCTGGCCGAGCACTTCCACATTCCGCTCGAAGCGCGGGACGCCTTTCTGCTTACCGCGCGGGCGCAAGAATCGCTCACGTAAAGTGTCTTGGCGTCATGCGTGAATTGGGCGACATGGAGGGCATTGCCGCGGACCTGAGCAGATTCGCCGCAGCACGCGCGAACAATATCGTTATTGAAGTTCTCACGGCCAGGAGACGCGGCATGCTTTATCGCACGTCGGTAGAACGTCGCGCGAGCAACCGCGCACGCACGCCGCGGGGATCGGCGCGGCGCTCGTTCTGCTGTCGAGCCGCCAGCCCCTGCTGCCGCCACCGCCGGATCGTTCGTCACGGCATCGACCAGCCCCAGCGCCGCCACCGCGCCGAAGACCATGCCGATCGCCAGGAGCGCCGTCACTTCTACTCCCAGGACGCGCAGCAGCGTCGTGCCAAGCCGTCCCGCGCCGTGCCGGCGCGCCTCCGCGTGTGGCGCATGAACCGCGTACTCTTGTGCCAGTGTGCCCTCCCGAGCCCGAACCAATCGTTGTTGGAGCGAGCATATCGCGCTGCAGCCCGGCCCGCGTCCCCCACCCGTAGGAACACGGCTCCGCCCTTCGACGGAGCTCCAGCAGGGAGCATCGCTCCCTCACACACGGCCAGGAGGCTGACCATGGCACGGACAACGAGCACGGTTGCCGGCGGCATTATGTTGAACGGACAAGGGGCGCCCGAACCGCGCGGCGTAAAGAAGATCGCGGCGCTCGGCGCGGCCCTACCGGGCTCGGATTGCCACTTGTGCCGCGCGCTCGCCTTGTGCTATGATAACCGCCACCCGGCGCTTTCATATCTCGCCGGCAACGATCGTCCACCGGTTCCGGCGCCACTGCGCCACTTTACCTGAGCGTCAAAAGGTCAGCACGCGTTCGTGAGTGCCCGAAGCCCCGGTATCGCTGTCGCCGGTTCCCGGCCCTTCGCGCGAAGCGATCCCGACCGGCTGCCGTTTTAACCCGGCGGGGAGTGATCGTCTCCCGCTCGCGTTCCGGCGGCCTCGCACAGTGACCCCCAGAGGCAACGTTCTGAGGAGGACCACGTCGATGTCTTCACGCCATAGGACAGATGGGCGGCTGACTCTCCGCTTGCGGGCTACGCTTATGCTGGGCGCCGGCGTCCTTGCACTGCTGCTGGCCGCGTTCCCGTCCAGCCGCGCACGCGCCTCGTCGATTTCGCCGGTCGGCAACGATGATGCCGGTGCGCTCGCCTTGGCGCAGGCGACGATCGCCGACCCGGCGACCCTGGTCGGAGCCCGCTTCGCCAGCGCGCCGCCCTTCGGCACTCCGCACGGCGTCGCATCGTCGCTGAGCTTCTTTCCAACCGGCGGGCCGAGCTTCGCCATGCTGACCACGGGCAACGCCAGCTATGCAGACGCGCCTAATACGAGCGGCAACGCCGGCGCGGACATCGGCGGCCCCACGCCGCCGGGCCGCGGCACGACCGCCTTTGACGTCAGCGTGCTGCAGCTTGACCTGGTGGCGCCGTCCGGCGCCAACTGCTTGCGCCTCGACTTCGCCTTCTACTCGGAGGAATTTCCCGAGTGGGTCGGCACGCCGTACAACGACGCCTTTATCGCCGAGCTGGATCGGAGCACGTGGAGCGCGAATCAAACGATCAGCGCCCCCGACAATTTTGCCTTCGATCCGAAGGGCCAGGTCGTCAGTATCAACAGCACCGGCGCGACCAGCATGAACGACGTCAACGCCGGTGGGACGACCTACGACGGCGCGACGGCGCTGCTCGAAGCGGCGACACCGGTAGCAGCCGGGCGGCACGCGCTTTATCTGTCGATCTTCGACCAGGGCGATCACATCTACGACTCGGCCGCGTTCGTGGACAACGTGCGCTTCGAGCACGTCGCCGATCCGGCGACCGATTGCCGCCCGGGCGCGCGCCAGAAGCGGACGCCGCTGATCTTCCTTCCGGGCATCGGCGGCAGCCAGCTCGTCAACAAGGACGGCGTGCAATGGGTCGACGCACAAAGGCTCTTCGATAGCGACGACGACAAATTCCTCGAGGTTCTGCGCCTGGCGCCGGATGGTGTGTCGCCCTTCGATCCCAACGACGCGCGCTACACGAGCGTCCGCCTCGGCGACATCCTGCGCACGCTCCACGTCGACGTCATCGGGCCGATCAGCCAGACCTCGGACGTCTATGCCAAGACGATCGAGCTGCTGCAGGCAGCCGGCTATAAGGAGAATACGGACCTCTTTGTCTTCCCCTTCGACTGGCGCAAGGATATGGCCGCGGAAGCCGGGCGGCTGCTCACCAGGATCGACGAGGTACGCCAGCAGACCGGCGCGCCACAGGTAGATATTCTGGCTCACTCGCAGGGCGGACTCGTCACGCGCGCGGCGCTGGCGAATCCGGCCAGTGTGGGCAAGATCCGGCACGTGCTGACGATGGGCACCCCCGTGCTCGGCGCCACGAAGGCGCTGGGCGTGCTGGAGTACCAGATGCCCTGCTTCACACAAGAAGTGCCGATCAAAGGCTGCTTGCTCAACCAGGCCACGGCGCAAGAGGTGCTGACGAACTTTCCAGGGGCCTACGAGCTGTTGCCCAGCCGCGGCTTCGACCAGGCCGAAGTGCCGCCGCTGGTGATCGACCGCGACACGAACGGCGATGGCAAGCCGGAAGGTGTCCAGCGCTATGCTCAGTGGAGCCAGATCGTGGCGGCCCATCGCAACGCGAATGTGCTGGCGCAGGCCGACGGCTATCACCAGCGCTACGACAACCTGGTGCTTGCCGATCCGTCGGTGAAGTTCTACCGCGTCGTCGGCGACAGCCTCGCGACACCGCAGCAAGTGCGTGAATATGAGACCGACGACTGCATTCTGTGGTTCTTCAACTGCCACAAGGTCGTCCGGCATGAAATCCTCTACTCGTCTGGCACGAGCGGCACGGGTGGCGACGGCACGGTGCCGCTGCACTCGGCCGATCTCTACAATGCGGGCAGCGGCTTCGATCTGCGTAACGGCGTTCCCAACGTCTACGCGCACAAGGTCGAGCATGGCGAGCTGCCCAAGGACGGGAACGTGATGGGCTTCGCCGTCGCGTTCTTCGGCGGCAAGGTCCAGATGGCGCAGAGCGCCGTGAGCGCGCTTGGCGCTGTGCAGGCCGCGGCGACGGAGGCAACCGGCGCGCCGCGGGTCGAGCATGACCCGTGGAGCGATCCGCCCCGCACGACGATGGCGGCGGGCTTGACGGCCAAGAACGCCGCCAGCGCGACGGCCGGCAGCGGGGTCTCGCCGGAAGACTTCGGTCTCGGGACGGCGCCCCAACCGTTCGGCGGCATCGAGCTCGAGACGCTGGGTCCCGTGAGCGGTGCGGTCCAGGATCATGCGGGCCGCGTGCTCGGCACCGCGCTGCAGCCGCCCACCTCGGCCGTCGACAGTATCCCGCACGGAAGCCACACGGCGATCGGCGATACGCAATCGTTCTTCCTCAACGACGACGGCACGTACCAGAGCACGCTGCGCGTCACGGGCGATGGAACGATCCGGCTCCGCGTACGCACCTACGCCGGCAACCAGTTAGACGGCCAGTCCGTCTTCCACGTCAACCCGCCGGCCGGCGCGCTGCTGCGGCTTGGGTTCGCGACGGGCCAGGATCTCGCCGGCCTGCGCCTGCAAATCGACCGCGACGCCGATGGCACGGTCGATCAGGAGCTGGCGCCTGACTCGACCGTCACGGGCGCAGCTGCCGACGACACGCAGCCGCCCGCGACCGAGGTCGCGTTCGTGGCGGTCGCGCCGAGGCAATCGGAGGTCACGCTGACGGCCGGCGACGGAGCGCGGGGCTCGGGCGTCGCGGCGACCTACTACCTCCTGGACGGCGCGTCTACCGCGCCGCAGCGCTACACGCGGCCCTTTGTCGTCCCGTTCGGCACGATCGTGCACTACCTGTCGGTGGATCGTGCCGGGAACGTGGAGCGTGTCCAATCGGTAGTGGTGGACGACGCGCCCAACACGCTCAAAACCGCGGCGCCCCTCAAGGAGGGCGACCACATCCGGCGCACGATCGACCCCCAGGGCGACGAGGACTGGTTCTCCTTCGACGCCGACGGGGTTTCGACCTACCGGGCACAGCTGATGGGCCTGCCCGCCGACTATGACCTGGAGCTCTACGATGCGGCAGGCCAGAAGCTGATGGCACCGGCGCGGCGCGGCCGCGCATCCGAGGAGATACGCGCAGCCCTGCCGGCCGGCCGCTACTACCTGCGCGTGTCGGGATATGCCGGTGCCTGGGACCCTGATCATCACTACCAGCTCCAGCTTCAGACCTTAGGACGGTAGGTACGTGGGCGGGTGGGGACCACAGTGTTCCCACCGGCGGCTGAGTATCCGATGCGAGGACAGGTCTTATGAACTGGCCGAGAGTGGCGCTGGCGGCGGGAGCGGGCCTCGCCGCCTTTCTGATCGTCGCAGGAGCGTTCTACGGAGCGATCGCGCTGAGCCTGAATCTAACGCCGATGAGCGGCGGAAATCCGCCCTCCCTCGGCCAGCTCGTCCTCTGGTACGTTGTGCTCCCGGCGCTCGTGGCTCTAGGCGGCGCGCTGCCGGCGCGTGCGCTGGGCATTGCGTGGACCAGGGCGCTGCCGTCGGCGCTGGTTGCCCACGTCGTGGGGGCGTACGTGGCGTTCGGCCTGCTGCGGCCGCAGCTGCGCCTTCACGACGAGCGGCGCTACGATGCAGTTGCCTTCGTCGTCGGGGCGGCGCTGGCGCTGCTGCTGGCGATGGCCCTCGATCGCAGCCCTCGGCTGGCGCTGCTGGCGGTAGCCGGCGTGGCCGTCGCCACACTGCTGCTTGCAATTGGGGGCCCAGGCCGAGGTTTTTACGCCGTGCCTCTCGCGTGGATCGGCGGAGCCGCGGCGGCCGCGGTGGCGTGGCCGCCCGGGCGGCTGCCCTGAAGCCCGCAGGTGGGTGCGACGGCGCCTAACGACCGCCATCGGCCGCACAGCTACCGGGATGACTTGACTGGCTCATCTCAGTCTCCAATGCTGCCCGGAGTCGGATAGGCCAGGTCGATCGTGCCTCCGCCAACGCCCGATCCGATCATCGCCACCAAAGTGCACGCGCCGCCATTACAGGCGACGATCGTCGCGCGCGGGCGGCTGCTCAGCCGGCTGACCGCTGCGTGTCAGATACCGTATGCCCGGTCAAGCCCCAATCTGAAACTCCACCGTCGTGGCGGCAATACGGGTTCAGCCACGACCATGCCTGCGTGAAGAACGGCCGGCTCCGCCGTGCGGCCTCCACTTCACTTTCAATGCACGCGTCGCCACCTGCGCGTGACGATGAGGAGCAGAAAGCCAACGAGCAGCATGCCAATGGGCAGGAGGAAGGCTGGGGCACCTGCTTTGAACGACGGTCTCTCGTCGTTCAAAGCAGGTGCTGGCAGCGGCGCAGGGTCAGAGGCGGCTGGGTCGGGTGGTGCACCCCGGCCGAGCACCGCGAGTTCCTCGGGCGTCAGCGCGATCGCACCTTCACGATTACCCGCACATTCATTCGTCCGCAACAGACCGGGTGGTGATCCGGTCAGGAAGAGCGGATACCGTTGGCCCGGCTTGAAGATAAAATCGACCGAGGTGTTCACGCCTGGATCAGGTGAGACACGGCCGGTGACATTGAGTTCGTGGGGTCCCCGACCGTTGCTATAGGTTTGCACCACAACGCGCGCGTCCTGCCCCGTTGTCTGTGTCACCTGCCCGAGGACAATGACATCAGCATGCGCTTTCAAGGTAGATAGTGGCAATGCAGCACACGAGGCACGGGTGAGCTCCGGTGTGAAAGCCAGGCAAGCGGCGTACAGCACGCTGCAGATGCACACCATGTCACGGATGCGTCGTCGGTGTGATACCATGTTTTACCCCTCGACCACTCCCTATTAAGACGACAGACCACTGTGGCTTGTTCCGCTGTGTTAGTGTGGTAGAGGCCAACGGTCACGCGACGGGCGGCATTGATCACTCGTCGGCCCTCGGGGGATCGGATGGTGGCTGTCAACCAGCCATGCCGCACGTTGCGTTGCAATGAGGACGCGCCTGCCGCGGGCATCCCAAAACAACATGGTTGTTTTGGGCACACCATAGCGTGACACCAGCCGTCGCTGGCGTCAAGGCCGTCGCTCTGCTCGCGAGTGGCTTCGTCGCACACTCCTCAGCCAGCCTTGACACCGCTCGCGACCGGCGCGCCGCAATCGTGGGCGCGCCGGCTAGCCGTCGCCTGCTCTTTGTCGTCTTCACTCACAGGCAAGGACTAATCCGTGTGGTTACAGCGAGAGATGCAACTACCACGGAGCGGCAGCGTTACCGCACAAAGGGAAAGTGACCATGTCCCATACAAAGCAGGGTCCCGATTTAACACGTATCCATAGCGTGGACGAGATTCCGGCGTTCGTCTCGGAGGACGAGGAGCATCTTTTCTGGCAGACCCACGAGATTGCCGACGAGCTTTGGGACGAACTGCCGTCGGTTCCGGAGGAGGAGCTTCCTCGTCCACGCACGAAGCCTATTCCGGTGCGCTTCGACGAGGACGTGCTGCGTCGCCTTAAGGCACTCGCCGCGAAGCGGCATACAGGGTATCAGACGCTTCTCAAGCAATTTGTGGTTGAACGGCTCTACGAAGAAGAAAAGCGTGAAGGCTACGTCGAGAGATGATGACGGTGTGCGCCAGGATTGCAAGGCCGAGCCAGGCGAGCCTGCGCTCGCGGACGGCACGCAGTACCATCAGCGCCATGCCGATGTGTGCCGTCGCCGCCAGCACGCGCTCCCAGATCGTCAACACCACGTTGAATAGCTGGGGGTTGCGCAGCGCGGCAAGCTGTGCTGCCGCGGCGGCACGCCATACGCGCGCATCTCCCATCTCGCTCGAAACGGGGTCTGGCAGGCCGACAAGGCGCATCTGACAGCGGTTCTGCGTACTGAATCGGTCTAAATCCGGTTAGGAAGTCGGTCAGCGGGAGCTGGGCGAATTATCCACGATGTTCAAATGGAGTACCGTCTGTTAGGCCGCATCGGTATCAGTCCCTGTCGATTCGAGTGCGTCGCGCAGGATCTGCGGCGCGATCCGGGCGAGCAGCAGCATCGGCTCTGGTAGCGGTTCCTGCCACAACCACCGCGGATCAAGCCAGAAACCGGGCAGCACTGCTGGAGCGTAGTGGCCGCGCGCATCAGGGAGCACGGCCTGGTATGTGCCGTCGGGCGCCAAGTGGTAGAAATCGGCTTGCTGGGTGCCCGGACGTGGATCGATGATCCAGTACTCCTGCACACCGGCTTCCTGGTATTCAGAGAACTTGTCGTCACGGTCGCGCAGCACACTGCTGTCGGAGATCAATTCGACCACGAGATCGGCCGGTCCCTCAAGCCGCTGAGGAGTCAAGCGATCCTGATGCGCGCGTGCGACGAAGAGGATATCGGGCTCACGCGAGGAGCGTCCGGGCCAGAGGCGCATCTCGAAAGGCGCCATGACGACCTCGCCAAGATCGAAATGGCGTGCATAGAGGGCGAGGAGCGTGGACAACCAGAAGACGATGCGCTGATGAACGGTTTTCGGCGGCATAAAGATGGTTACCTCACCATGCACCCACTCGGCGTGGATATCTTCGCTGGCCCAATCGAGGAACTCCTCGTAGCTCATGGTGAGGTGCTGCTCCTGCGCAGCTTGAGCGTCAGCAAGCGGCTGTACCATACGGTGCTCCTCTCCGCAATCGTTCTCATCGGACCACGCCCGGCGGCGGGACAAGCCTTGCCCTGCATTGTACACTGCGCCGTGTGCCCTTGAGCCACGCGGGAGCATGGCCGAAGGATCGTCGGGGGGACATGCTCATCGGCCGGGAAGTGTCAGAGGCCATTTAACAATTAATAGCAGGCATGGTTTTTTAGAACGATGCCGTCCAGATAATGCAACCCCTTTTCTGTAAAAGTCGTGGATTCCCTTTCGGATACCTGCTGGTGGTGGTGGTTAGTGATCAAAGGTGAGATAGGCTTTGCCCGTCTCCCAATCCTCACTGATTTCCATCACCA
>JBBSGA010000232.1:0-9871 GCA_038254585.1 Chloroflexales bacterium
AGCTTGCGACCGGCGCTCGATATTCTGAATAAGCGCCGCATTCCGGTCTATGCTTTCCCGGAGCGGGCCGTTGCGGCACTCAAGGCGATGGTCGTCCACCGGCAGTGGCGCGAGCGGCCGCCGGGCGAATACGTGGTCTTCGAGGTCGACCACGAGCGCGTCCGCTCTGTCTTCGCCGAGGTTCGCGCCCGCGGGCGCCTCGAGCTCGGGGAGCTCGAGGCGCGCGAGGTCATGGCCGCCTACGGTATGCGTCTGCCCGACAGCCAGCTCGCACGGTCGCCGGAGGAGGCCGTCGAAATCGCGAACCGGATCGGCTACCCCGTCGTCATGAAGATCTCATCGCCCGACATCTTACACAAGTCCGATATCGGCGGCGTGCGGGTCAATGTCGGGACGGCGGACGACGTGCGCGACGCCTTCGAGCTGATCGACTACCGTGCGCGACGCTACCAGCCAAATGCGGATATCCGCGGCATCCTGGTCCAGCAGCAGGCGCCCCGCGGGCGCGAGTGTCTTGTAGGCGTGTCGCGAGATCCGCAGTTTGGGCCACTGGTCGCTTTCGGCATGGGCGGCATCTACGTCGAGGTGCTCAAGGATGTGGCTTTCCGTCTCGCACCGATCTCGCAGGCGGAAGCCGAGGAGCAGGTGCGTGCGATCCGCTCGTTCCCAATCCTACAGGGAACGCGCGGTCAGTCGCCCGCCGATACCCCGAGCATCGTCGAGACCGTTCTGCGCGTATCGCAGCTCGTAACCGATTTTCCGGAGATCGTCGAAATGGATATCAACCCGCTGATGGTCTATGACGAGGGCCAGGGATCGATCGTGCTGGATGCCCGGATCATCCTCGCGGGGGACTAAGAGGAGCGTTTCTTTCGTATCTATGAACTGTACTCACGATTGGTCATGCCGCTTAATTTGTCGTGGGCTCGTCCTCTGTCTGCTTCTGGTGCTCGCCTTTACCGGCTGCGCCTCGACGACGCCTCCCGCCTCCGAAGCGGGACGTATTGCCGAGGGGATGCGCAGCCACGGCGTCGAGGTCGTCAACCTGCGGCCGATCGCACCACCACAGCAGCGCGCCAAACAGATTATCGACAGCCAGGGGTTCGATATTCCCGGCATTACGATCAAGGATAAGCCGGCCGGCACAATCCGGATTTTCCAGGCCGAGAAATCGGCCGAGGCCGATCGGCGCCTCTATGGTCTACTCGGCGCGCCCGGGCCGGTCACGAAGTTAGACTACGTGAATGTCTCAGGCACGCGTGAGCTGATCCTGGACCACAGCCTGCCGAATGATGTAGCTCAGCGCTACATTAGCGCATTTACAAGCGTCCCCTAGGAGGCCGTTCATGGCTTCAGTCTATCTAGCATCAACCGATTCCTTTGTCGGCAAATCGGCGGTCTGTGCGGCGTTGTTGGAGCAATTCCGCGCTGCTGGCTATCGGGTCGGCTACATGAAGCCGGTGAGCGTCTCTGCCGTTCCAGGAGAGGCCGGCGCAGTGGACGAGGATGCCAACGTCATGCGCCGGCTCTTCGACCTCCCGGAGCCCGCCGAAGTCCTCGCGCCCGTGCTTGCGACGCCGCGCGTTATCGATAGAGTCTTGCGCGGCGAGCAGCCTGATTTCCGCAATGCCGTTCAGGATGCCTACCGGCGTATCGTCGAGAGCCGGGATGTCGTCGTCCTCGAAGGTGTGAACACCTGGGCGGAGGGAGCGCTGCTCAACCTTTCGGCGCACGAAGTCAGCGAGATGCTGGACGTCCCGGTGCTGCTGATCTCCCGCTACCATTCGACGCTCGCCGCCGATGCGATCGTCTCGGTCCATCGCTACCTGCAGAGCCGGCTGCTCGGGGTCATTCTCAATCAGGTTTTACCGGAGCAGGTCGAATTCGTCCGCGGCACGCTCGCGCCTTTTCTCGAAAGTGCCGGGGTGCCGGTCATCGGTGTTATCCCCGACGATCCTCAACTCGAGGCGGTGAGCGTCGCCGAGCTGACCGAGGTGCTGGGCGCAACAGTCGTCAGCCGGGGAAACTCGGATCGGCTCGTCGAGCATCTCTCGGTCGGGGCGATGGGAGCGGATACGGCGCTCCAGTTTTTCCGCCGGCAGCCAAACAAGGCAGTCATCACCGGTGGCGACCGGGCCGATCTGCAGATCGCGGCGCTGGAGACGTCGACATCGTGCCTGGTGCTCACGGGCAATGTGCGTCCGGCGCAGACGGTAGTACGCCGCGCCGAGCAGCGCGGCGTCCCGATTCTGATGGCGGCGGGAGATACGCTGGGCGTCGTCCAACGCCTGGAAGGCCTCTTCGGTCGTATGCGCTTCGGGCGCGGCGACATGCACCTGCGGTTCAGCCGGCTCGCGGCCGCGAACCTCGACTTCCGACGCCTCGTGGAAAGCCTGAAGCTGCCGCCGGCCGGCCACTAGGCGTCCCGACCGGGCCGAGGAAAACCTTCCTCGCCCTGGATGCGTACCTCGGATGAGATGACATGGGTGATTGTCTTCGGCCACCCAAACAGAAGGGTCTTTGAACTGCATGTTTCGACTTCGCAATTGGACCGCCTGCCTGCTCGTAAGCCTAGCCCTCGCCGCGTGCGGCGGCGCACCCGCCGCCACCCTAACGTCGACGCCAACGTCGTCAAGCGTGGCTCCGGCCACTTCCAGTACCGCCAAGCCCACGGCCCCAACCGCTACGGCCACCGTGCAGCCGGCGACCGAAGCCACGACCTCGGCGACGACGGCTCTGGCGCAGACGGCGCCCGGCACCGGCTCTGAGAGCGACGGCGAGATCAAAGCAGCAATCCAGAAAACCGTGGACAGCTATGATGCTGCCTACAATGAGGTCGACCAGGCAAAACTTCTCGCAGCCCTCGACCAGAAGAACCTGGCGCTTAGACGAGCTCTCGTCGAGCGTTTCCAGGCGGCTGCGAGCGGACAATCGTCCGGCGCCTTTGATCTCCAGGAGAAGATAGACTCAATCAAGGCTCATGGAAAGGACTATTACCTGGCGACCATTCTGGCATTGGCTCCACAGGGTAATGGGAAGGGACAGTCCGTGCGGACGATGGTCTTCAGGAAGGTAGACGGCAAGTGGCTGATCACCGAGCCGAAACGCAGCGACCTAGGCAAGAAGCTGTCGAGTGAGACCGAGCACTTTATCGTCGAATACTATGAGTGGGATAAGGACATTGTCCCCCAGATGGACAAGGTCGTCGAGGATGCGTACACCACGGTGAAGCAGAAGCTCGGCAAAGCCCCCGCGGAAAAAGTGCATGCCTTCATCGCTCCCACCAACGACCTCTTCGGCTCCGGCGCCTTCACCGCTGCGTTTTACATTGCCGGCCCGGGCGGCGACCATAACCGCGATCGGCTCATGATGCGGTCGCCGCAATCGCTGGGCTTCGGCGCGTACGACGCTCAAGAAGGTTTCCAGCCTGAGTTCGAACATACCGTGACCCACGAGTTCACACACCTCGTGGTCGACCGGCTCTTTGGCGGCAACGCACGCCTGGCAGGCGGCTTCGGCTGGATGAGCGAGGGGATCGCGGAGCATGTCGCGGGCAACTTCTACCCGTCCACGATTATCAATGCGATTCAGACGGGTACGCTGCTGCCGATCAAGGATAAGTCGGGTGCGATCGAAAAGGACGACCTCGAGAACTTCTACCTCCATCCCGATAAGCACTTTCTCGGACAGGCTCAGGGATCAGAGCTTGTCGACTTCATCTATATCGAAAAGGGAGGCTATGACGGCTGGTGGCATTTCGTCGACATCTTCGCTAAGTCCCAGAACATCGAGGAGGCGGTGAAAGAGGATTTCGGAATGTCGCTCGATCAGTTCGAGACCAAGTACCACGATTTCATGAAGAAGAAGTATCACGTTCAGTAGGCAACAAAACAGCTATCGTCGCGATGGGTGAAGCGTATGGATACAGTTGAGCGAGGACGCATCGTCGCACTTTTTCGTCCCGGAACAAAGGGCGAGGCCATGGAGCAGCTCGACACGGCCGAGGCGATCGAGAACCTGGGCCTTAAGGGCGACCGGAAGACCAAGCCGGGCTCGAAGCGCCAGGTGCTGCTGCTGGACTCGGAGACGATCCGCGATTTCGAACTCCGGCCGGGTGATCTAGACGAGAATATCACGACCGCCGGCCTGGCAATCGCAGATCTCCGCCGGGGGCAGCGCATACGCATCGGAGATGTCCTGCTCGAGATCACCATCGAACGGCCCGCCTGCCACAAGCTGGAGGAGATTCGCGCGGGGCTTTCGGAAACCATGCGCGGGCGCCGCGGCATGATGGCCGTCGTCCGGCACGGCGGCGAGATACACGTCGGCGACGAGATCGAGGTGGTAGGGGAAAGGGAAGTGCCCGCGGCGTAACTGCCACGGGCACTTTTCTGTTTCGGTCCGCTACGGGCTGCCGATCGAGCTAGTAGATCGGAAGGTACCGGTCGATCTCCCACTGCGAGACGTGCAGGCGGTACTCGTCCCATTCCTGCTGCTTGGCCTCGACGTAGCGCTCGAAGATGTGCGGGCCCAGGGCGGACTGTACGACCTCGTCATTCTTGAGGGCTTCGAGGGCGTCGCCCAGCGAGCCGGGCAGTGTGGTCAAGGAGCGCGAGCGCGGATCGATGTGATAGAGATCCTCTTCGGCGGCGGCTGGCGGCGTCAGCTTGCGCTTGATGCCGTCGAGGCCCGACTTGAGCATGACCGCGAAGACCAGATACGGGTTCGACGACGGATCTGGGCAGCGCAGCTCGACACGGGTGGCCTGCGAGCGTCCGGCGCTGATGCGCGGAACGCGAACGAGCGCCGAGCGATTCGTGCGGCCCCAGCTGACATAGACCGGTGCCTCATACCCCGGTACGAGGCGCTTATAGGAGTTCACCAGCGGCGCGAGGACGGCAGCCATCCCCTGGGCATGTTCCAGCAGACCCGCGATGTAGTTGTGGGCCAGGTCGGAAAGGCCACGCTCGTCGTTTCCGTCGTAGAAGGCATTCTTGCCCGTCTTCTTGTCGGCCATACTCTGATGGACGTGCATGCCCGAGCCGTTGATGCCGGAGATCGGCTTCGGCATGAAGGTCGCATATAGGCCGTTGGTCTGCGCAACCGCCTTCAGGGCGATTCGGAACGTAACTGCCTGGTCAGCCGTCGTCAGAGCGTTGCCGTACTGGAAGTCGATCTCATGCTGGCCGATTGCGACCTCATGATGGCTCGCCTCGACGACGATGCCGAACGCCTGCAGCGCCTTGACCATCTGGCGCCGGATGTGCGTGGCGAAGTCGGTCGACACGTCGAAGTAGCCGGCCGCATCCTGCGGGTTTGGAACGACCTTGCCATCCGGACCCGGCTTGAAGAGGAAGAACTCCAGCTCAGGGCCGGTATTGAAGGTGTACCCCAACTCCTCCGCCTCGGCGAGCACATTCTTGAGCGCGTGGCGCGGATCCCCGGGGAAAGGATCGCCCTTGGGAGTGTAGACGTCGCAGATCAGCCGGGCTGTCTGCATCCCGGGCTCGCTGTCCCAGGGAATCACCGCGTACGTGTCCAGGTCTGGGACCAGGTACATATCGCTCTCGGCGATGCGCGCATATCCCTCGATCGACGATCCATCGAACCAGACACCATGATCGAGCATATCCTCGATCTGGCTGACCGGGATCGTCACATTCTTGATGACTCCGACGATATCGGTGAACTGCAGGTTGAGGAACTCGACGTTCTGCTCTTTGACCAGATCCCGGATCTGATCCTTCGTGTAACCCATCTGTATGCTCCTGGAGCCAGGGGAAGTGCAACCCAGCGTTGTTGCCACCTTAGTGTAGCAACCGCTCAGGCGAAAAGCTATGTACAGAGTATCCAAAGATCTTTGGCCGGGTTTGTACATTTTGCACATATCTCTCGACCTGTGCAAAAGTGACGACGGCAATTGTCGCGGCAACGGTAGGACGGTACTAGGGCAGGGGCACAGGGGTCGGCTTTGGAGGGGGAATGAGCTGGGATTTCGGCTCGTTCAGGAAAAGCGCGCGGCCGAGCAGACCTGGCAGAACCTCGTTATCCCCGGCGGCGAACTCTGGATGGAGCTCCATACGCACACGTTCGAAGTACTGCACGGTATGGATGCGACCGTCTTCGAGCACCTCGGGTATCTCATCGCTGATCGGATAGCCGAAGATGTCGAGTCCACCGTGCGCATTCCAGTACTGGAGGAACAGCCCGCCGAGACCATGTGATGTCTGCGCGAAGTAGATCAGGCCGGGACGGCTCGGAAAAAAGGTCTGCTTCGGAAAATCGCGCCCGTCGGTGTACTCGCGCCCGAGGAGCCCGGGCTGGATCTCATAGGGCGTACCGGCATGTTCGGGCCAGTACTCCAGCCGAGCACGCTCGAACCACTGGACGCGGCGGCCGTTTACGTCGACGACCTTGCTGATCGGCAGCCCAAAGACGCGCATACCGTCGTGCTGCGAGTAGTAGGGCCAGAAGAACGGATCGACGCCCGCCACGAGCGGGACGATCGAGCCGGGAGCGTCGACGCCCCCGGCCGCCGGATTGCCGCGACCGCTGAAGAGCGGCCCCACCGCCTGGCTCCCTGCCCCACCCACCGGCGTCGTCGTCGGACCGCCGAGAGCTCCCGTCAGCAACCCCTTTGCTGCCAGCCGCCCGTCCGCCCGGTCACCGCTGCCAAAAAGTGTCCGCAGCTGGCCGGTCGCGGCGAGGACGAAGATGAGCAGGATCAGCAGGATCGCGAGCATCAGAACTTTGGAGGGGGTCTCGCGCCGGGCCTCGGCGCGCTCTTCGGCAGCCGTTTCGGCGGTGGTACGGGCCACCTCGGCGTCCAATCCGTCGCGGTAGTTCGCCCGGTCCTCCTCCAGGTCACGCTGCACGGCGCGCTGGGCCGCGGCCTTGATCTCTTCCTCACGCGCGCGCGGCAATTCCTGGCGCCGCAGGCGCTCGACCTCGGCGTCGAAGAGGGCGCGGTCCTCCGGGCTGAATTGTCGCTCGTCGGCCATCCTACAACGTCCTACGTCTCACGCAGCTCCGCCGCCAGCGCCGCCAGGGCGGCATGATCGGTCTCACTCCGCCTCCCAAGCGAGGCCGGCACACCTTCCCAGCGAGGGACCAGGTGCAGATGATAGTGAAAGATCTCCTGGCCGGCCGCGGTCCCGTTGTTCTGAAAAACGTTCATGCCATCCGGCTTCAGCTTGGATCGCAGGACGCGGGCCACGGCTTGTGCGCTCACCATCGTCGCCGCCAGCGATTCAGGGCTGATATCCGCGATCGTCGCCGCGTGCTGCCTGGGGATAACCAGCGTATGTCCGCGCGACGCTGGCCGAATATCCAGAAAGGCGAGGCTGCGCTCGTCTTCATAGACCATATGCGCCGGTATTTCTCCGGCGACAATCTTGCAAAAGAGGCAGTCCATGGCGATCTTCACCTATATGACGCGTTGTCATCTCCATGCCCGTAGCTACTACGGGTGCTCGTTATTATAGTATGGCGTACAATGATAGACGGTTGAGCCGGAGATGAGAAGCATACGGCTCGAGCTGCCTGCTTCGGAGTGCTGTCTATGAATGCTGAGACTGTTGGAAGAACTTTGCATCCGAGTAGTCTGGCCATTACCGAGCCGGCACTCCCGGAATGCCTCCCGCCCGGCAAGTGGCCTGAGCGAGGAGCGTGGACCGCTGGCGAGTGGGAGCAGTTGCCCGACGATGGCAACCGATACGAGATCATCGATGGAGTGCTCTACGTGACGACCGCGCCCTCACCACTGCACCAATGGTGTAGCGATTCGCTCGTTTACCTCCTGCGAACGTATCTGGACGAACAGAAACCACCCAAGGGAATGCTTTTCTCGGCGACCGGGGTTATCCTTCCGACCGGTCCCGTGATCCCGGACATCGTGTATCTTCACGTGCGAAATCTTCGGATCCTTACCGAAAAGCGTATCACAGGGGTGCCTGATCTGTTGATCGAAATTGCATCGCCCGGAACGGCCGCCTACGATCGACGCGAAAAGCAAGATGCGTACGCTCTGAGCGGTGTACCAGAATATTGGTGGGTCAATCCTGCGAGCCGTACCGTTGAGGTGCTAACGCTCGATGCACCCGGTAAATATCGACCCCTACGCCTAGTCGAAGGGCAGGCCTCGATCCCATCGCTCCAGCTGCCAGGCTTGCAGTTTCCAGTCGAGAGCATCTTCATGCCTCGTGCTCTCGCCGCGACCCTCTCCCATGACTAAAGCCGTCACGCGTCCGGGCGGACGACGAGAGCTCCCTTCTCATCTCCGCGTAGCTCGCCTTGCCTCGTAGGCCTCGACCTCTTCCCATGCCCACGTGTTGACGACATCCTCACCTGTAGCCCAGCCGCGCCGCGCGGTAAGCACACCGTAGTCGACGCCTGCAAGCTCGACCGGCTGGTGCGCATCGCTGTCGACGCTGATCTTGATGCCGAGGTCGATCGCCCGTTTGACGTACTCGGCGTCAAGGTCGAGACGCGGGTAGGATCCGTCGACCTCCAGCACCGTCCCGGTCTCCGCGGCGGCCTGGAGCACCGCCTCCATGTCGAGGTCGGCGCCTTCGCGCCGCAGCAAGATCCGGCCGGTGGGATGGCCGATGCAGTCGACGTGTGGGTTGTGGATGGCGTTCAGCAGCCGGCGAGTGACTGTCTGGCGGTCCTGCCGCAAGCTGACGTGCAGCGAGGCGACGACCCAGTCGAGGGTTGCAAGCACCTCGTCCGGGAGCGCCAGCGTGCCGTCGGGAAGGATATCGACTTCGCTGCCCTGGAGCAGCCGGAAGGGAATCGCGCGGCGCGCGAAATCGGCGTTGGCGGCGTCGATCTCCGCACGCTGCGCCTTGAGCCGGGTGGCGTCGAGCCCGTTGACCATGCCCATGTAAAAGCTGTGGTCGGTGATGGCGTAATAGCTGTAGCCGCGCGCCACCGCTGCCTCGGCCACCTCCATCACAGTGCCGCTGCCGTCACTCCACCCGGTATGCGTATGCAAATCGCCGCGGATATCGCCGGCTTCGACCAGCACCGGCAGCCGGTCCTCGCGCGCCGCCTCGATCTCGCCCCAGTTTTCGCGCAGCTCGGGCTCGACAAAGGCCAAGCCAAGCTCACGATAAAGCTCCGCCTCTGTCTGTGTCGGAACGAGCTCCGCGCCGCGCCGGAGGCCATCTTCGGCAAGCGTCAGGTCGCGCTCCGCCGCGATCCGGGCCAACCGCTCGCGGTGGGCGGCACTGCCGGTCCACGTCGCCAGCGCCGCGCCCCACGTCTCGGGAGCCGCGATGAAGAGCGAGCAGGGCTTGCCGCTATGCAGGCGCACATCTACCCGGCGCGCCTCCCGTCGCTCTACCGCCGCAACGTACGGCAGCGAGACGAAGGCGTCCAGGGCCAGCACGGCGTCGGACGCGCAGGCGACCAGGTCGACGTCGCCGATGGTGGCACAGGAGCGCCGCAGCGAGCCGGCATAGCAAACGTCTACCAGGGCCGGGTACGCGTCCCGGCACGCGGCGACGAGCTCCCGGGCAAGCGGCAAGGCGTCGCCCAGCAGAAACCGCTCGGGACCCGACTCCCGGTGTTCGAGGCCGGCCAGGATCCGGCCTTCGAGCTTGGTTCCCAGCCCCTTCAGCGTGCGGATGCGTCCGCTGCGCGCCGCCGCCTCGAGCGGCTCCAGCCCGTCGATGCCAAGCTCCTGATAAAGGCGCCAGGCGGTCTTCGGGCCGACCCCGGGCACACGCATGACGTCGAGCAGGCCGTCCGGTACTTTCGTGCGCAGCCGTTCGTGGAACTGCAGGCTGCCCGTCTCCAGGAGCTCCGCGATCTTGGCCGCGATCGCGCTGCCGACACCCGGGATCTCTTCCAGCGCACCCCGTGCCTG
>JBBSGA010000233.1:0-9849 GCA_038254585.1 Chloroflexales bacterium
AAGCTCGTCATCCTCGGTACATAGTGCGTGCCGAGCACGTCGCCCAGCACCTCGGGCAGCTCCGACCCGACCAGGTCAGGCGCTGCCTTTGCCCTGACCTCGGCGCGATGGTCGTCCGCGGTAGCCTCCGCAGTGACGTCACGGCCTCGCTCGCACTCGACGCACATGGCAAAACCCGCTCGGGCTATCTGCTCGGCATGTCAGTCCCGTGGAGCGAGTCGGCACGGGCGAGTATCGCATGAGGTCCTGGTGCTACACCACGGGTTCTGCGTTGTAGGGCGTGACGACTGATGGGCGCTACACGGCCGCTAGCACCGCGTAAGAAGCGATCGAAGGCCAGCTCGACGCTGGAACCGGAAACTTCTGCGCCTTAGCCTGATCCAACGTATGCGTGCTGGATCTTCGTCGGCCGGTTGACGATACGTGCCCTTTCGGCCTGGTGTGAGATGCACTGATCTCTCGGTACGCCAATCGCCATCGCGATCCCACTTCGACGAAGCCAGCATGCGCTCGACGTGAGCTTCTGTCCCCGTATCCTCCGACATCCAGGTCGTGGTCTAGCAATGAACGCTGGCCGTGAACACGCGATTGCAGGGTCGAGTACTACCGGTATATCTACTCGGCGCTAGCGTAACGACGTGGTCTGTGCTGACGTGTAGTAGCCAATCAACCACTTACTACGCAGCTTTGCGTAGGTTTGTCTGCCTTGCGTCTTGACGCACTCACGTATAGGATAGCCATATGCTATTGACCCATTGGCCGAGCTGCCGAGTTGAGGAAGGCGTGCGCTAAATTATGGCATCCCAGAACAAGGCCAAGGCTGCCTATCGCTTCCTCACAGACCAATACCGTTCCAACTCCCCGTTTAATGTCGAAGACCTGATCACGGTCACTGGCTGTGCACCAAGAACTGTAGATACGTACATCTCAAAGCAATGGCGGCAGATCGTAGAACGCCGCTCACGGGGGCAGATTCGTGTAAAGGCCGAAATTCTTCGTCTCAGTGAAGATGCATTCCTGCGGCTCGCGACACAGAATCGAAGAATCTTTACCGACTATCGTCGGTCTATGTATGCCGAGCTCGTAACATACGAGTTTCTCTTACCCTTGACTCGGGAGACTCAGCTCCGCAAGGCTTTGGATGATCTCTTTTATGCAGATACAATCCGACAACGGCTCGAGGAAATAGAGATCCCGAATGTAGAGCAACGGATTCCGCGCATTGATGGCGAATCTGATGATGAGTTCGCCAACCGAGTCTGTCAGCTAATCGCGGGCAAATTCGGAGGTTATTCGATCAACCATGTTTCTGGACGATACCTTGCCGCTGAGGTGCTTGCGAGTCGGGAAGACGGCGGCCGAATGTTGGCGGAGGACGCGCGATACATTATTGACGAGACGACTGCTTCAGCTCGATTCTTCATCCCATTGGTATCAACGAGAACTAGTGAACAAGCGACCTTCGATGACATCAGCTTCGAGAATGCCGAATCTGAACCTGCCGTTAGAGAAGAGATTGCCCTCGTCCATTGGCTATTTTTCAATCTGTTTGTCGAAGCGGTTGTTCGTATGGTCGAGGGAGAAGACGTGATCTGGCTGGTAGAGGAAGTGGGACAACACAGCTACCTGTACACATGGATACGAGATTAGCACTATGGAGCAGACAGAAATCGCTGTGGCCGACATCGATGGTGGTGGCGTGTCCAGAACACATAACCGCGCTCCACTCGCGCCGCCGCTCAAGTGGGCTGGAGGCAAGCGCTGGCTCGTTCCATATCTGCGGCCACTATGGGCAACACATAGTCATAGACGACTAGTTGAACCACTAAGCGGCGGCCTAGCAGTGACGCTCGCCATGATGCCCTCTCGGGCCTTGCTGAACGACATCAACCCTCACGCGATTAACTTCTATCGCTGGGTGCGAAACGGACTTACTATATCGATCCCACTGCGCAACGATGAGGTACTGTACTACGCTTACCGCGATCGCTTCAATCAGCTTATTGCCGACGGTGGCACTGAGAGTACCGAGGCAGCACAGCTCTTCTACTATCTCAATCGAACGGGCTACAACGGCTTATGTCGCTTCAACAGCCGGGGCGAGTTCAATGTACCCTTCGGTCGGTACAAGACGATCAACTACGCGACCGACTTTCTTGCCTACCGTGATGTCTTGGCGGGGTGGGACTTCACCGCCGGTGACTTCGAGCACGTGAAGCTTGACCCCGACGACTTCGTCTATGCCGACCCACCCTATGACGTCGAATTTACAAAGTACTCGAAAGAGGACTTCGGTTGGACCGAGCAGGTACGTCTAGCAAAGTGGCTAATACGCCACCCTGGTCCGGTCGTGCTCTCGAACCAGGCAACCGAACGCATTGTCGACCTGTATAGCGATCTTGGTTTTCGGATCAGTAATTTGAGCGCGCCGCGGCGAATCAGTTGTACCGGTGACCGGACGCCGGCCGACGAAGTGCTGGCCATGAAAGGCCTTTGATCAGTCGCCCTTAGCCTGGTCGTCTTCGCACTGAGCATATCCACATGCAGTCACAGACTGATGTTGCCTGGGAGCGCTATCTGGCTGCTAAGGGCTTCCCCCTGGACGGCTCGCACTACACGGTACTTGCTGACGAGCTCAAGCAGCTGGGGGGGCGCGAGCCGCGGCTGATGGCCAAGTTCGATGAGCCTAATCAATTGCCCCAGCCGCTCGCGCGAGCTGGATACACGCTTCTACCCGTTCGAAATGGCGAGTATATTCTGTTTCCTGGCAATCTGTTTGTGCCAGTTAGCGACTGCTCCCACCGGCAGATTTTCACGTCGACTACTCCATTTCGCCTGGAGACGGCAGGACGAGGACAGGGTGAGTCCCAATATATCGACCAGGCGTATAACATTGGAGTGCTGTCGGACTTTGTCGGAGTTTCTCGTTCGGAGTTGTTCCTTACTATTCGGGGCCGTGAGCGAACAAGCAGGTTTACCTTTCGGCTATCTCAACGTCTGTTCGAGGTTGATGGTGTCCAGATTGAAGTAGACGCAGGGTACGAGGCGGCCCGTGACATCGTATTGATAGAGGCGAAAATCGGGGCTCGGAGCCATTTCAACGTCCGGCAGCTCTACTATCCGTTTCGGCATTTTCGCCAGTTGGTGCCAGTCAAACGAGTTCGGCTCATTTTCCTAGCCTACGATTTGGCGGCTAATCACTGCCACTTGTACGAGGTGGCGTTCCGTTCCGAGGAAGATCCAACGTCTTGGCATTTCCCTGCATGTCGCGTCTATCAGTTACAGACCATGCACGTCTCGCACATTGACGACTTGATCGACGTTCGTTTTGGTACACAATCCTACGTAGTTCCGCAAGCCGATGACATCAATCGGATCGTGGAGTTGTTAGACATCATTAGTAGCGGGCGGCAGACAGCCCAGGACGTTGCAGACTCCTTCGGCTTCCATTTACGCCAGAGTAGCTACTATCGTGAAGCAGCAGAGTACCTGGGACTCGTACGTGTACAAAACGAGCTCTACATGTTAACTGAGCGTGGGGAGCGGGTCGGAGCTGCGACTGTCGATGATAAGCGCGCAATGCTTGCACGATGCATTGTTAACTCGTGGATCTTCGCCGAATTAATCGATCGTGCACGACGACGGCCATCCGCCACATTTACTCTCAAGGATGTCGACGATACCATAGCCTCTGTTAGACTTCGTGGAAATCAGAGATACACCAGTTCGACTATTCCTCGACGGCGGCAGACAATCGTTGCATGGATTCGTTGGCTAAGTCAGCAGTTTGGGTGCTTCGAGGTACATGGGCCTGAATTCCGCTTAGCTTAGGAGGGAATTCCCGGTAGCGCCAAGTAGTCCATGAATGATCTTTTCGCACGTGATCAAATCCGAGCAAAACCCCATCGTGATGGGCCAGGTTCGAGAATCGTGTGTCATGTTGGATGCCCTATATTACTCGTCATGGGGGGAAAGGCTCGACGAGCGGCACGTAGGCCACACGGTTCAGAACTCCCGATATCGAACTGGAACGGGGCGTCGCGCAGCGCGTTCGTTCTGACCACAAACTACGAGCGCAGCATCGGCAAAAGGTGGATGGTGCCGAATGAAATAGCGCGGTGATGTATGATACGGAGAGCGATCATTTCAGGAGGATGATATGACAACCCTGCACCTGCAGCTACCAGATGATCTCCTTGCGGCGAAGAGTCGCGCCCAGCTCGAGTCCCTGGTGCAGGAGGCCCTCCTGGTGAAACTGTTCCAGCAGGGTGAGATTTCATCCGGGTATGCTGCCGAGGTGCTTGGGATCTCTCGCCGCGCCTTTCTCGATCTCCTTGGCCAGTACGGGGTCTCGCTCTTCCTAGAGGACACAGATGTCGCGGCTGAGGCGACGTATGAGTAGTCCGGCGCTCGTTTCGGACACGAGCCCATTGATCAACCTGACCGGTATCGGATATCTCGACCTCTTGCCGCGCCTCTACGGCGCGGTTTCTATTCCACGAGCTGTCCTTACGGAGTATGAGCCAGGGAAGCAGGCGCATGAGCCCGATCTGGCGACGCAGGCCTGGCTCACCGTAGTCGATACGGTTGCCATTGACCCGGCATTGCCTGGTGGGCTTGGCAGCGGCGAGCAGGCGGTTATTTCGCTGGCGAAGCTGAGTGGCGCGCGGCTAGTGCTCATTGATGAGGAGAGGGCTCGCAACGTTGCACGTCAACTCGGGCTTCACGTAGTAGGCGCACTCTCCGTGCTACTGCGTGCGAAGCAGCACGGGTTGATTCCGGCGGTCAACCCTGCGATCGAAACAATGATCGGCCAAGGGCGGTACTTTGCTCCGACACTGCTCGCCAAGGTGCTACACGCCGCCGGCGATTTAGAGGCCTCATGGAAGGAAGCCGAATGGCTACCTCGGCACTACGTCCGATCGACGATGCGCTAGTTGCGTCGGTGGTTGCGCGGATAGTAGAAGCATGCGCGCCCGAGACGGTGATCGTGTTCGGGTCGGCAGCACGTGGCGAGACGAGGTCGGGGAGCGACCTCGATCTGCTCGTGGTGCTCGATCTGGCCGAGGGCATGCCGGCGCGTGAGATGGCGCGCAAGCTCCACGCGCTGTTTGACGGCTGGCTGCTTCCGCTCGACATCGTCGTCCTCACGAAGCAGGAGTGGGAACGTGGCCTGCGGCTCCCCGGGCACATTGCTCGTACGGCCGAGCGTGAGGGAGTGCGGGTCCATGGCTGATGCGCTGTATGCCGAGGCGGCGGATGGGTTGAGGCGCCCAGAGTATGTACCGGGTGGTGCGCGATCTCATAACGCCTTGAACTGAGCCCCGGCCAGGCTAGTGAAGGCTGTGATGCTCGACCAGGTTCTGCGCCACTTCCCGCCTCATACGCATCCGCTTACGCTGGCCAGCGATCCCGATGGCGTGCTGGTGGACGAGCAGATCCGGGCGGCCCTCGGCGAGCGCGGCTTCCAGGTGATCGAGCAGATGGATCCGATCCGGCTGCGGTATGAGGTAGAGCGGGCGCGACCATGGACCGTAGATCGGCCGGTGGTAATGGTGACGGCGGAGCGCCTCGACCGGCTGCCCTACGATCTGTGGCAGCAGGGGCGCCACGTCGTGCTGGCGCTGCACACCTTCTTTCCTCTGCTGGACTACCAGGTCGTGCGCTCCCTCAGGCCTGCGAAGCGCCGTCGCCTAAGCGCGGCGCAGGCCGGACCGGGATCTCCTTCGGAACAGCTATCTCCGGACGGCACACGGCGGTACCTTGCTCGAGCACGTCTTTAGCGTCGCGCCGTCTCCGTTCCTGCGTCCTGCTGAGCTGGTCGGGTGGCTCGACGGCTATCATGACGCCGCGGACGTGATGCCGATTGATCTCCAGCGCACGCTGGTGGCGGAGCTGGCGCTGAAAGCCTGGCCGCTTCGTGAGATCGTGAGCAGTGGTGAGGCGTACCGTGGATGGGTACGCGCGGCTTGGAGCGGGACTGTGGGGGCCTCGATCCACGAAACAGGTGTGCTCTACCGGCCGATCAGCGGCATGGCATTCGATTCGGATACATCCCCTCAGGCGCTCGTACCGCGCCTGCTGCAGTCGGGAACGCTCCAGCCAATGGATCCCGGAACGTGGCCTGGCGACAGGCGAAGCGGCGTCCGCCCACGATCGAATCCAATTCAAGCGCGAACACATTTACCCTTACCCTCGACTGGCGCGAGGTACCGGATGTCTCAGACGAGTTCTGGAGTAAAAGGCTGGGGGCCAAGATCAGCAAGGACGAAGCGATGGTCCTGCTGCTCGCGGCCGAGCCCCTCGGTACGACCGCCGAAGAAGTGGCAGCGTCACAGGGTATCAGGGTAGAGGATGCGCAGCAGCTTATCCAACGGTTGACCGTACAGACATTGGTCTCTCAGCGGAGCGGGAGAGTCCTGATAGCAGCACGGCTGCATGCACTTGCAGACGAGGCCAAGAGAGCCGGTTCGGGACACTGAAGCACATCCTACACGCTTCTGGATCAGTTTCCGGTCAGGTTCGCGATGGTGCCGGTCATCGCGCTGGCCCGATCCGAGGCCATGAAGACCGCGGCGTTGGCGACCTCGTCCAGCGTTGGGAGCCGTCCCAGGACCGTGCCGTTTTCCATGTACGTCCGCGCTTCAGGAGCGTCCGCGGACCACGTCTCCGGAATGGCGTCGGGCCGCAAGCAGACGACGCGGATCCCCCGCGGACCAACCTCCCCCGCCAGGCTGCGCGAGAGGGCTTCGACGGCGGCGCAGGCGGTCCTGAAGCCACCCGGCAGATGGCATTTACGGTTGCGGGCGCCGGATACCTTCGTCACCCCTCAGTGCTTGGTTTCGTCGCCGTTGAGCCGATAGCGGCTAAAGCAGATGGTCGATGGATCCCCACGATCACGGCTTTGCCAATGCTATACTGCAGGCACAGGTTGTACGAGTGAGATGATCTATGGCATATCATGGAGAATCGGTCAGCGTTGAGCTTCCTGCGCCTATCTTCCGCAGGCTCCAGCAGATTGCGGAGGTGACGCATCGTTCGGTCGAGGAGGTGCTGGCCACGACGATTGACGCGGCCCTACCGCCCGCCCCAAATGTGCCGGTTGAGGTCGCCGATGATCTGGCGTCCCTGGCCGTGTTTAGCGACGCAGCGTTGTGGTCCGCTGCACAGCTGGCCCTGTCACCTGAGCAACAGCGGCACCTGAGCCAATTGTCTCAGGATGGCAAGATGCGCCAGCTGACCGCGGCGGAGGACGCCGAACTGACGCAGCTCATCGACGCCTATGATCGCGCCGTCTTACGGCGGGCAAAGGCATTGGCGCTGCTCGCCCAGCGCGGCTACGACATCTCCGCCCACGTGGGCCCCTCAGCCAGCGCGGATGCCTGCGCCTAAAATCCCGAAACGCCTCGCTGATCGTGTCCGGGACCGTGCACATCACCGCTGCGAATATTGCCTTACGTCCGAACGGCTCACCGGGCAATCCGGGGAGATCGATCACATCGTGCCGCGCGCCCGCGGCGGCGCCACCCGATTCGACAACCTGTGCCTGGCCTGTGCAGCTTGCAATGGCTTCAAGCTCGACCGCATAACCGGGCGCGATACCGAGACAGGGCAGACCGTCGCGCTCTTCAACCCACGTAGCCAACACTGGCACGATCACTTTGCTTGGAGTGACGATGGCACACAGATCATCGGCTTGACCGCCCATGGTCGCGCCACCATTGATGCCCTGCGGCTGAATCGCCCCCTCGTCGTCGCCGCACGCGCGATCTGGGTCAGCATGCATCAGCATCCGCCAGGAGAGGAGCAAGAGAGGTAAACGATCGGCGTCTCGCTCTCGTTCACGAACATGCCGAATGGATCCGATCCGATCCGCTCGAGGCCTTGTCAAACCGAGAGCGGCCGAGCATGAGTGACCGCGCCATCGTCTGGATCCAGCCAGGCGCTTGGCCCGCACATACCTCGGCGCGGCCTGTCCGGCGCTCCTGATCCGGCCGTCGATGATTCGGCCCGGCGTCACCCGCCATCCCCGCCACCGCCGTCGAGCACGTTGCCGATCGAGCCGGATGCGTAGGCTCAGAACCTGCTCCGCGAACGTTGGACCCTGATGATCTCCGCGAGTCGGCATGTCGGGGGCTTGAACTGGGTAAGCCGTGAATGATCACGGCTTACGCGGCTCTCGCGCACTGCTGAGCGCTGCATGCTCTTGTTCGGCATCCTCTACGTTGCATGCATGATGGAGCCGCAGGTCAGGTTCGCGATGGTGCCGGTCATCGCGCTGGCCCGATCCAAGGCCATGAAGACCGCGGCGTTGGCGACCTCGTCCAGCGTTGGGAGCCGTCCCAGGACCGTGCCGTTTTCCATGTACGTCCGCGCTTCAGGAGCGTCCGCGGACCACGTCTCGGGAATGGCATCGGGTCGCAAGCAGACGACGCGGATCCCCCGCGGACCAACCTCCCCCGCCAGGCTGCACGAGAGGGCTTCGATCGCGGCGCAGGCCGTGCTGAAGCCGCCCGTCAGATGGTATCTGCGGTCACGCCCGGACAGCCCGGCCGAGGATGACGAGAGGGTGAGGATCACGCCGGATCGCCGTTGCACCATGTGCCGGGCCGCGGCCGTCGCCGTCAGAAAGTGCGTTTTGACGCCGGTCAGGACCGGCAACGTAAAATCCTCCCAGGGCATCTCCACGAGCGGGGTTCCTTGCAGGTCGCCGCGGATCCAGATCGCATTGAACGAGATATCGATCCTGCCTGCCTTCGTGACGATCGCATCGAGATGCTGCTCGACGGCCTCTGGCTCGAGGGCATCGACTTGAGCCGCCTCTGCCGCTCCTCCCGCGGCCGATATCTCCTCGGCCACGGCTTCGAGCCTCGACAGCGTGCGGCCCGCCAGGAACACGCTCGCCCCGTCACGCGCAAAGGCACGGGCAACCGCACTGCCGATGTGTCCTCCTGCCCCATAGATCACGGCGTTCTTGTCCTTGAGCAGCATAGGTTCGCCTCCTCGCTTCGATATGGATGCGGGTGATTCTTGGCACCTCCCAGAGGGCTGCGGCCGCACGCTGGTCCAGGCTAGCACAGAGCTGTGGCAGCTACGATCTCGCGTGGCCGATCAGCCCGGCCTTGGGGTCAGGGGCGAGACGTGGTAGCTCGGGTGCGCTTCTGCGGCTGACAGCGTAGCAGCGTAGCACACCGTAGCATCGTGGTTGCTACGCTATATGCCGCATCCCAATCACCTGAACAGCACAGCGTAGCAGTGTAGCGTCTAGGGGGCCGTCGGCGGCTTCGCCTGCCAGTCTAGCCAGAACGCAAAAGCCCTGCGCAGCACCGTCGCATCCGGTCGCGGAGGCCGCTGGTCTGATAAGATGGAATCCGGAGCGCTTGCCGGTATAATCGGGTTAAAGGGTGTCCCGCTGGAAAACCTATTGCACGATCAAAGCTGAGCGGATGATGAGGGTAGTAGCGACGATGCCAATTCACGAGGAGTCATGATCGATATGAACACACAGGCCAAGCAAACAGCGCCGATTACGTCCTCTCCAGACGTGATGAGCGGTACCCCGGTCTTTGCAGGAACGCGGGTGCCTGTGCAAGCCTTGATCGACTGCCTGGAAGGTGGCGAGTCGATCGATGATTTTCTGGACGGTTTTCCCACGGCCAAGCGCGAGCAGGTCATCGCTTTTCTCGAAGACGCGAAAGAGCGAATGGCCAGGCCGGTGTCTGAACCGGGATCGTAATGTACACAACGTGGGCTTAGAGCATTGGTCCCAAGGTAAGGATCGGCAGGAATTGTCAAGTCTAACAACTCGTTCAACGCCGACCGCTGCTTGCGTTTGCGCTTCACGATGCC
>JBBSGA010000234.1:0-9819 GCA_038254585.1 Chloroflexales bacterium
AGGTCGCGACCCTCTGCACCGTCTCCGCCTCTGCCCCCCGCGTGCAGGCGCTGGGCGCCCAGATCGTCAGGTGCGATGCGATCACCGGGATGCAAGCCCTCGAACGCATTGCGCCCGCCCCGCCGCTGCGGCCGGGGCAGGTGGCGGTCCAGACAGCCTTGAATCTGGATGGTCAACACCCCTTCAAGTACGCCAGTTTGGCGGTGGATGATGCGCTAACAGATGTGGCAGCCAGCCTGAAGGAACTGGAAAAGGGGGGGGCGCACGACGTTGGCGCTGTGCAGCCAAGCTTGCGCGCTTGAACGAGTTGATTGCGCGGCGCAAGCAGTGGCGCGCGTATCTTCTTCATGAATCGCGGGCAGGACTACGCCTGAGCCCAGGAGGCCCCCAGGTTGAGCTCTTTCGCGCGCTCCGCAATCAGGTCGGCAAGCGGCGGAATCTGCTTGACCTCGGCAATCCGGTCATACACGTAGTGCAGGAAGTTCACCCCCAACTTGCGCGTCGTCGCCGCCAACGACATGAACGTGTCCCACGCCTGCACGCCCTCGGTCGTGCGCGGCCCGAAGCTGATTGCCCGCTTCCGCACTCGCTGGCGTGCCCCTAACTCCGCGGCATTGGTGTGCAGCGGCAGTTCCGCATGCTTCAGCACCATCAGCAGGGTCGCCTTCTTCGCCCGCGTCAAACTCATGCGTTCATCCAGCGCCCAGTAGCCCGTCCGCTTCCCAAACACCTCGTCAAAGCGGGCCTCCAATCGTGCACACTCCGCCACCGACGGCTGCTCGCGATAGGCCAGCAGCTCCCGGTAGAACGCCCAGGCGTCCGTCAGAACGTGCTCCAGCTCCTGACGGTGCAGCGGCACCCTCGGCGTCAGCTTCTTATAATGGCGCAGTTCATGTACCCAACACAGCGCCGATTCGTCCGTAATCCAGCTGAACTGCAACGCGCCATCACTGAGCAGCAAGCGCACCACCGGCCACTCCTCCTGTGCCTGGTAGGCCGCCACCGCCAGCGCGTCCAGCACCCACGTGTGCGTTTGCTCGCCCAGCCCCGGCGCCTGCTCCGCCAGTAGGCGCTCCACCGTTTCCTGGTCCACATCCCGCTCCCAGGGCAAGCCCCGCAGCTTCTGGATGGTTCGCTGCGAGACTCCAGCGGCAGTGAGCCAGGCCTCCGCGTCCTCGTTGAAGCGGAAGCAGCGTGGCTGCCCATTGCGCAACACGTCAATCACACTCAAGCGTGCCTTCGACGGCAGCGTCAGGTAGGTCGTATGCAGCGGATTGTCGACGATGTGACAGTGCTGGTTCTGCCCATTGACCCGTGTGGCCGTGTCATCGATGTGCTGCCAGGGACTGCTGCGCAAGCCGGCCTCAAAGACCGCATCTTTCTCCTGGTGAAAGCACTGCTGACCTTTGATCAGCAGGTTGGAAATCTGCCCGGCCGAGATCTGCACACCGACATGCGCAAACCACGCGAGGATCTTGGGCTCGGTCATCTGGCAAGCGAAGGCGAAAACCAGCGCGAGCGCGTGGACCCCCGGCCCAAACGCGCCGTGATAGCCCAGTGGCAGTTCGGCCAGATAGCTGCGCTGCGCAGAGGGCGAGTAGAACTTCTCTTTGCGGCAGAGGACGTTATCGGTGCGCACGACGAGGTCCTGGACGAGCACCTCGTCGTAGCCTTTGAACTCAGCATCGGCGGGCAGCAGTGTGCGCTCAACCAGCAAGGTCTGCTCGCGGTCGATCAGGAGCCGATCGTGTTTGCGGCGCTTGGCCCGTTCACGCGGCTGGCGGCGTTCCTGCTCAGACGAGAGGTCAGGGGCAGATGGTCTGGGCATGTTGGCCTTCACGTTGGGCTTGCCTTGTTCGCCCTTGAGGCGATTGAGTTCGTCGCGCAGGCCCTGGTTCTCGGCCTGGGCCGCGCGCAGGTCGGCGGCAAGGGTCTCAACAAGCTTGAGCAGGCCGCTGACGAGCGCACGGGAGCGCTCGTCGGGGAGGCCGCTCAAGTCGAGGTCGGCCAGCAAGGCAGAAAACGTGTCAGGCTGCGTCGGGTTCTGATAGTATACCGAATGGAGCGGAGGCCTGTTGCGCAGACAGCGCGCCGGTCTCCCCGTTACTTATTGAGACGATACTGGCGCGCGGCGTTGGACAGCGTGCGTCGGATGCACGGCTGGGTCGTGGAGGCGGAGGCGATCTTGTCAGGAAGCTGGGCAGGAGTGGAAGAGCAGGTGACGAACGCGGGGGTGGCGCTCCGGTTCGACGCCTGGGTCACCACGTTGAAGGAAGCGGCGAGCGCGGCAGCAGCTGACGGAGACAGAGCAGAGTTGCCTGCGCCATTTTCTGCAGGTGACGGCGAGCCTGCGCCCTCATCTGATCCAGTGTTATGAGGTGGTGGGCTTGCCGCGGACGAACAACGATATGGAAGGGTTCATCCGGGCGATCAAAACGCGCTATCGAGGGGTGAGCGGGCGCAAGAACTGGAACCGGTATGTGCTGCGGTACGGGCGGCGGGTAGCGTATGACGAAGCGCAAGTGCGGAGCGCGGGCGGAGCGGCAGGCGTGAATAGCGCGGTCGGGCAGGTGACACCCAAGCAGTGGCGCGGTGGACGAGCAGAGCAGCGAGCGCGGCAAGAGGATCAACTCAAGCAGTACCGTTTCCGTCACAAGCGAGTGACGTTTCTACAGGGACTGGAGGAGCGCTGGACGGCTGCTGCTTCCTGAACGTCCCTCTTGCCCTGACGGTTAAAAACGACCTCAAGCCCTGGCTCCGCGCAGAATGGTGTCTTCCAACGGTGAGTCCAGAGGATGTCTGGCGCATGGAAGACGTGCTGGATCTCTATGCCGCACCGTACGACCCCGCCCACCCGCAAGTCTGCTTGGACGCGTGCCCCTATCAACTGCGCAGCGACGTGCAAGCCTCCCAACCGGTCGCACCTGGTCAGCCAGCGCGTGGGGACTACGCATACGCGCGGGACGGGACCTGCCAATCTCTTTATGTTGTTTGAGCCGCAGCGGGGCTGGCGACACGTCAAAGTGACCGACCGGCGCACGGCGCAGGATTTCGCCCACTGCTTGCAGGATCTGGTGGACACGCATTACCCGGAGGCGGCGGTGATCCGCCTGGTGACGGACAACCTGACCACGCATACCCCGGCGGCGTTGTACGCGACGTTCCCGGCGGAGGAAGCGCGCCGGATCGCGTGCAAGCTGGAGTGGCATTACATGCCCAAACATGGCAGGTGGTTAGACATGGCGGAGGTCGAACTGTCGATCCTGGCCTGGCAGTGCTTGGATCGGCGCATCCCGGACCGAGAGACGCTGGAGCGGGAGGTCGCAGCGTGGGAAGCCCGACGGAACACGGCCCACGCCACCGTGCAGTGGCAATTTACGACCAACCACGCGCGTGAAAAATTGCAGCGTCTGTATCCATCATAATTTCTGTGGTGGACCACTAGATCGCCGCGCGGCCGACTACGGCGTTCACACCGCACCTGTGAGCGTCGACCTGCTCACGGTGCGGCAGCGCAAGCGCGACATCGTGGAGAGCTTCCGATCCGGAAGCGAGCAGCGCATAAAGAGTACCGAGGGCCTCGATCTGCTGGTGGGTGAGGCGTCATTTACCGGCCCTCAGGCCGTCGAGGTGCGTCTCGACAACGGCGAGACCGTGCATCTGACCACCGCCACCTTTTTTATCAATACCGGCGCCCGGCCGGCAAATCCGCCGATCCCGGGGCTGGACACCGTGCCGACCCTCAGCTCAACCTCGATCATGGAGTTCGACAGCGTGCCGGAGCATCTGCTTGTGCTGGGCGGCGG
The DNA here is from genome assembly GCA_038254585.1 of Chloroflexales bacterium. GTDB lineage: Bacteria > Chloroflexota > Chloroflexia > Chloroflexales > Kallotenuaceae > JBBSGA01. The sequence goes on from JBBSGA010000234.1 coordinate 3,807, forward strand.
CTACATCGGGCTCGAGTTTGGGCAAATGTTCCGCCGATTCGGTAGCCACGTGACGATCATGCAGCGTTCAGCGTACCTACTTGCCCGGGAGGATCCGGATGTAGCCGAGGCCGTGGCAGAGATTCTGCGCGACGACGGCATCGACGTGCTGCTGGAGACGACGACGGAGCGTGCCTGCCGCGCGTCCGACGGCCATATCGAGCTGAATGTGCGTACCCCTGGCGGCGAGCAGATCCTCAGCGGCTCGCACCTCCTGGTGGCGGCCGGTCGTATCCCGAACACCGACCACCTCAACCTTCCGGCAGCCGGTGTGGCGACGAGTAAGGGTGGGTTCATTACCGTCGACGAGCGGCTGGAGACGAACGTCCCCGGTATCTATGCGCTGGGCGACGTCAAGGGGGGGCCGGCCTTCACGCACATCTCCTACGACGACTTCCGGATTATCCGCACTAACCTCCTCGAGCACGGCGCTGCGACCATCGCGAACCGCTTGGTGCCATATACCCTTTTCATCGACCCACAGCTCGGACGCGTAGGGCTGAGCGAGCAAGAAGCGCGCGAGAAGGGCCGCAAAATCCGCGTAGCTAAGCTGCCTATGAATCAAGTGGCACGCGCGCTGGAGGTGGACGAAACCCGCGGCTTTATGAAGGCGGTCGTCGACGCACAGACAGGCCAGATCCTGGGCTGCGCCGTCCTGGGCGTCGAGGGTGGCGAGGTGATGGGGGTGCTGCAGATGGCGATGATGGGTAATGTACCCTACCCAGTGCTCCGCGATGCGACCTTTGCCCATCCCACGCTGGCCGAATCGCTCAACAACCTCTTTATGACGCTGGATGAGTAAAATGGTGGCAGAGCTCAGCCGTACCTAGGAGCCGGGAATGTGAGGTCCTCTACATTCCCCGCCACCCTTATGGTGAAGTGGTTCGGTCGCTCATGTGACGCCGATTGCCTGTCCAGTGCCATTACAGGTTGAGCAGCGGCCACTCCCGCGGCAGGCTGTGCATTCGGTGGTCAGGTCAGCCTGCGCGATCTGTCCGGTCCCGTTGCAAGCTGAACAGGTACCGGTTCCGCTGCACGCCGCGCAGGGTGTTGCGTCAGGCTGTGTTGTATGGGGCAGCGAGAGATCGGGTCGAATCGGCTCATCCATGGCTCGTAGTCTCCATGACCATAAGATAAGAAACAGGCCCACAAAGAGCGCGGCGTATCGGGATTGAGCGCGATTGCGGCGTCGGCGGCCCGGCGATCGATGGCAAAGTTGTGCGAGCCGCCGAGGAAATAATCATACATCCGAGCCGAGTTGGGTTTATCCAGGACTACTTCGTCGGAGGGCCATTCAGGTGTCGACATGGTTCGTGTCCTCCGTAAGGTCTGGGAATCCTGCCGTGTGTGCGACGCGCCGCGTCGACAGACATGCCGTGCCGCGAATGCTGCACGTATGCGTAGGGCAGTGTGGGCCAGACGCATCGCCTACGAGCAGCGGCCATTGGCCAGGGTGAGGAGCGGGCGTGTAGTGGAGTATACCGGAAGCCGAGCCGATCCGGAAGGGGTGGCGGGCGGGCAACCGCCAGCAGTTCTCGGCACGTCCAGGGCACTAGGAGGTGTGAATGAGCGGGCGCTCGCGTGCATCGGTATGTCCCGGCACTTCGATGGTACAATCAGCGCGATCATGAACCGAATTTGTACAGGATACGAAACGGTCGATGTTGGCTGATTATCACACGCATCATTTCCGTTGTGGGCACGCGACGGGCCAGATGGACGACTATGTCGAGGCAGCGGTTGCCGCGGGCCTGGACGAGATCGGCCTGAGTGACCATAGCCCCATCTACCATCTCGGCGACGATCCGCAGCCACGGCCCCAGGGCGCGATGTCTCAGACTGAGCTCTCCGCCTACATCGCCGACATGCAGCGGGTCCGCGACCACTATGCCGGACGCATAAGCGTGCGCCTCGGGGTCGAGTCGGATTATGTACTTGGCTGGGATAGCCATTACCGGAGGCTCTGGCAGCAGTATCCGTTGGACTACGTGATTGGATCGGTGCACTGGCTGGACCGGTGGTCGATCTTCGAAACGTTGCTGCCTCCGAATCGGGATGCTGCGCAGGTCTATGCCGAGTACCTCCACACGACGCAGGCTGCCGCGCGCAGCGGTGCCTATGACATCATCGGGCACCTTGACTGCTTGAAGACTAGCGGACATATCCCCGATCTGGCGATCACGACGCTGCTGGAGGAGACGGTGCAGATCCTGGCCGCCTCTGGTGTTGCAGTAGAGCTGAACACCTCCGGCTGGCGCAAGGTGTGCAACGATTGCTACCCGCGGGCAGAGCTGCTGGCACGCTGTTGCCACTATGGGGTCCCGGTCACGCTCGGCTCCGACGCACACACGCCGGACGATGTTGCCTATCGCTTTGCAGACGCGATTGCGCTCCTGCAGGCCGTCGGCTACCGGGAATTCGCCACATTCGCCGCGCGCAAGCGGCGGATGGTTCCGCTGGCATAGGATGATATGCTTAACCGCATGCTATCGCAGTCTGCCCGCTGTTGATGGCGGCTACTGGCGTAGCTTATCCGGGAGGCTCGCTATGCTTCAGCGCACCCTGCGCGTTGTGCAGTTCGGACTCGGCGCCATCGGCGTCGACATTGCCCGGCTGATCGCCCGGCAGCCCGGCTTGGCGTTGGTCGGGGGGATCGACCAGGATGAACGGAAGATTGGGGCGGACCTGGGGGAGTTGCTGGCGCTCCCACAGCCGTTGGGTGTACGGATCCGTGGCGATGCCGCGGCGGTCTTGCGACAGGCGCACCCCGATGTGGTTGTCATCGCCACGACCTCCCTGCTCCATAACGTCTTCCCGCAGATCCGTACCTGTTTTGCCGCCCACGCCCACGTCGTCTCGACCTGCGAAGAACTGGTCTACCCATTCGCTGACGATCCACACGTGGCTGCGAGCATCGACGAGGCGGCACGGGCGGCGGGCGTGGCCGTGGTCGGCGTGGGCGCCAATCCGGGCTTTGCGATGGATCTGTTGCCGATTTTCTTGACGGGACCGAGCAGCGCGGTGCGCAAGGTGAGCGTGACGCGAGCGGTGGATGCAAGCACCTACCGTTGGACACTGCAGCAGCGGCTGGGGGTAGGCCTTGAGCGCGGCGCCTTTCGCGACTGGGCGCATCAGCGCACGACGCCGCACGTGGGGCTGCGCCAGTCGCTGCAGATGATCGCGGGAGCCCTCGGCTGGCATCTTGACCAGATCGTCGAGGGGATCGAGCCGATCATCGCGGAGCGGTGGGTGGAAACGCCGCATGTATATGCCGCACCGGGGCACGTAGCGGGGATCCATCAGTGGGCGCACGGGTTGGCGGCGCGACAGTCCGTGATCGAGCTGGAGTGGCGCACAGCCGTGGGCCTGCCGGAGACGTACGATGCGGTGCACATCGAGGGGGTGCCGCCGCTGGACGTACTGATCCGAGGCGGGATCCACGGCGACCAAGCAACGGCGACGCTGGTGACGCGAGCGGTACCGCTGATCATGAGCGCGCAGCCGGGATTGCGGACGGTACTGGACCTGCCGATTGCGCATTATCAGGCACGGCCGTCCGGGCTGGACGGGACGACGGCCGCGTAAAGTGTCAGCCGTCTCAAAGCCCCCGCGTAGCAGCAGGCAGCGGAGTTGATCCAGCAGTACGCGGACGCGGGAGCGCATTCGCAAAGGTCCACCACGTCCATAGGGCCGGGTGGCTTATGCTGCGGAATCGGACCTGCCCCGCGGCGAGCGGCTCGCCGCGGGGCACGCAAAGCAGGAGACGTCATGCGTGAGCGGCTTGGCAAGGGTGTCGGCAGTATCCTTAGTCTTGGCTGCGCCACTGCGCTCCTCTACGGCGTCGTCTACTTCGCCCAGCGGGCGATCTTCCTCAATGGGCATCTGGCCTCGAACCGGTCACCGGAGCTTGTCGCGCTTGGTGGCCCGGTGGTCCCCGCGGACGCCGCGCGGCTCCGTTGGGAAGCCGGGACCTATTACGTCGCGACGCTCGCGCTCTTCGTGCTCTACGGATGGCTCCTATGGAGCTGCCGGCGCGGTCGCGTCCTGAGCCGCGGGGCACGCCGGCTTGCGTTGCTCTTCCCGGTTCTCTTCAACCTCGGCCTGCTGATCGGGCGGCCGTACCTGTCGATCGACCTGTGGACCTACATCGCCCACAGCTACCTGGCTGTTCCACTCGGCGAGAATCCCTACCTCGCCCCGGCGCGCAGCGTCGTGGCGACGCCCTTCGCGGCGCGTTTGGTGGCCGTCGGGTGGAACCCTGTTCACGACGTGTCGCCTTACGGGCCACTGTGGACGCTCTTCGAGCTCGCCGTGGGGCACGTGACGCTCGACGTCGCCTCCGCGCAGCTGCTGATCAAAAGCCTGGTCGTCGCGGCGAGCCTCCTATCGGGCTGGCTGATCTGGCTGATCCTGGGCGAGGTCCGGCCGGGCGATCAGCTCTTTGGCACGCTGCTGTACCTCTGGAACCCGATGGTCGTCGTCGAGCTCGCGGCCGAAGGGCACAACGACGCCGTGATGATCATGCTGGCGCTGCTCGCACTGCTGCTCGCAGTACGCTACCGTCCGGTGCTCGCGCTCGCGGCGCTTGCGCTGAGCGCGTATGCTAAGTTTGTGACGCTGATCATCCTTCCGCTTCTGGCTGTGTTTCACTGGCGCACGCGTACGGCGTGGCGCCAATTTGTCGTGCAGTTCGGGCTGGCTCTTGCCGCCAGCGCCGCTCTGGGCGTGCTACTCTACAGGCCCCTCTGGGCCGGACCGGAAACCTTTCACGGGTTGCGTGAGCAGGCACAGGTGCGCTTCTATGCCTCGACCCCCATGCTGCTCTTCACCTACCTCGAGCGCGCACGCCCTGAGGAGGCCGCCTCGACGCTGGCGGGGCGTCTGGTGGGTGCGTGTTTCGCCGGCTACCTGCTGATTGTCGCTCTGCGCATCCGCGAGCGGGATGACCTGCTGCGGACAGTAGGACAGGCGGGCGTGGTCTATCTGCTCGTCGCCGCTCCAAGCTACTGGCCATGGTATGCCGTCCTGCCGGTCGCGCTGATGGCGCTCTCACCCGACCGCCTCTTCGTAGCGATGGTCGTCGTGGTCAGCTTCTGCTCGCGCCTGGTCGCGCCGATCGACGATATGGCGGTCAATGGCTTCGGCAACTGGACCAGGGAGGTCTGGAGCATCACGTTGATCGGGCTCGTAGTGCCGCTGCTCTGCTTGCTGCTGCTCACCATCTGCCGAGGGCCGGGGCGGCTTGGCAGCGGCCGGCAGACAGAGCCGGCCAGGTGCGCTGCCGAAGCTCCCACCGATCCGCGCGGCAATGCCGGTCGCGCCGGCTAGTCCTTTCGGCCTATCCGGCCGATAGCCCCTTCTGACACGCGCGTCTAACCCGCCCTGACGATGTGTTCCGTGGATCCACGGCCTACGATAGAGCCATGGACTCGTGAGGAGCGCGAGCGCATTCGCAGGAAGGAGACCAGCCATGTGCAAGCAACACCGCGGAGGTCATGGATGGATCTGCAGATGCCGGTGATAGACGGGCCGGAGGCGATTCGGGCGATCCGCGACATCGCGCCGGATGCGCGGATCCTGGTCCTGACAAGGAAGAGGCCTTCCCGGGCGTTTCTGGCTGTCGTGAGCCACAAGATGACCCTTGATCGGAGCCATATGTGGCCAGAATAACGCACGAGAAACAGAACCACATCAGTAATTGGTGCCCAACGCCGCGAAATTTGCTCAGAGCCGTGTGCATCCGGCTTCCGAGAAGGCTATCAAAGGCGGCCCTATCCCAAAAACAACGTTCGATGTTGCCCCTTTCTATTCATTTAAGCACCTCCTCTATCGTCAATACCGTCGCCAAACCGGAGACGTGAAAGGGCTTTTGTAGTAGAGTTGCTGTGTGTTGCCAAACACCACAACTCAGGAGCTACAAAAGCCCATGCGCGACATTTTAGCACTGCTCCGCTGCCTCCAACCATGTATCACC
>JBBSGA010000235.1:0-9792 GCA_038254585.1 Chloroflexales bacterium
GAGCCCTCGAGTGCTCGCGCTCAACGCGCTTCAGCGCGTTTGGTGTACCAGACGCCGATTTCAATCGGTGGCCCGCCATCCCCAGGGCTCGCTTTTGATACTGCTATAATGCCTCTGATGGGAGCCCGCACCCTGGAGCGCGGCCGCACTATCGCGAGGCAAGATGCACTTCGAAGAGCTTTTCACCATACGGCTCTGCCACGAGGAAGACGCGCCGCTCCTCGCACCCTTGGTGCGGGCGCTCGCCCTCGAAGAAGGCGAGCAGCCGGCCGACCTGGAATCGATCGAGACTGTTATCTCGGCCCTGCTTCAGAGCGGGGTCAGCGATTTTCTGATGGCGACCATCGACAAACGGCCAGTTGGATGTCTCCAGATCGCGTATCGCCTCTCCACCTGGCACGCCGCGCCCTACGCCTATATCGAGGACTTCTACCTCGCTCCCCAGGCGCGCGCGCGCGGCATCGGCACCAAAATGCTCGACTACGCGCTCCAGCGTGCCGACGGACAGCGTTCCGACTATATCGGACTCGACGTCCGCGCCGCCAACCGCGCCGCCCAACGCCTGTACGGCCGCTTCGGCTTTGCCGACAGCGGCAGCCTGCTGATGAAGCGCCCGCTGCCCCTCGGCGAAAGCTATGCTTGCGACACGGAGGGAGTGAGCCGGACCGTCGCCGAGCTGCGCGAGGGGACGGAGCAGGGGACGTAGCCGTGGATTTTGCCACCTATCAGGATCTGGCGGCGCGCATGCTCAACCGTGACCCGGACTGTTCGTTCGAGCAGCACCTGGCAAACGTTGCGCCGTGTAGACGGCGCCGGAGGGGAGCAGCGATGCGGCGATCGATGCTTCCGGCCGTACTGCTTCTCGCCGGCCTGGCCATAAGTGCCTGCGGTCCGACGGCCGCCGAGCAGCCGGGGAGTGGGATGTCCAGCTCTACCGTGCTGACCTCTGTGCCGCCGGCTGCGTCCGCAGTGGAAACGGCGACGCAGCCGGCGGTGGCGACCGCCGCGGCGCCAGTGACGCCCATGATGGCCAAGCTCGATCTGACCGGCGAGCCCTTCGCCGCCGAGGGCGATCCGAAAGCGCCGCTGACCGTCGTCGAGTTTTCGGACTTTGGCTGACCGTTCTGCCGCCAATACGTCAGTTCGACGTATCCGCAGGTCAAGGCCGGCTATGTCGACACCGGTAAGGTCTACTACGTCTTCAAGGACTTCCCGATCGTGCAGTCGCATCCCCAGGCGGAGCTGGCCGCGGAGGCAGCCAGATGCGCCGGCGAGCAAGGCAAGTACTGGGAGATGCACACGGCCCTCTTTGCCGCCCCGAGCGAGTGGGATACGACTGAAACCGTGGCGCTCCCGGTGTTTGCCCTTTACGCCAAGCAGATCGGCGCCGATCCGGCGGCCTTCAAGACCTGTATGTCCAGTCGTCGCTATCAGGCGAGTGTCGAGGCGAATATGGCCCAGGGAGAGCATCTGGGCGTTACTGGCACGCCGTCGTTCATCATCAACGGCAAGCTGCTTACAGGTGCGCATCCGTACTCAGTTTTCAAGACAGCATTCGATCGCGAGCTCAAGGCCGTCGCCGGCGGCCGGTAGCCGGTACAAAGATTGCTAGCGTGCCGTGGTTCGGCGGCCGTCAGGCAGACCGGACCGCGCCAACAGAGGAAGTGCTATGAATCGTGTGATTTTGCTGCGCCGGCCCGCGTCTCAGCACGCGATGCAGCGCGAGCTGGAAGATCTGTTTCGACGGCAGTGGGGCCGGCCACAGCCCGCGGGGGTGCGCCACGAGGATGGATTGTGGCAGCCCCAGGTGGATGTCTATGAGGTTGACGACGCCTTCCTTGTGCTCGTCGAGCTCGCCGGCATGCGCGACCGCGAGATCGAGGTGACGCTCACCGACGACGCCCTGCTGATCTCGGGCCGCCGGCCGGAGCTGCACCGCGAGGGCACCTTGCGCTTTCACCAGCTCGGCATCAACGAAGGCCCGTTCCAGGCCGCGATTCTGCTGCCCGGACCTGTCGCCGACGACGGCATCGCTGCCCACTACGACGATGGGCTGCTGACGGTGACGCTGCCGAAGCGTAGGCCCCAGCCGCTCCGTATCGAGGTCACGAGCCGGCCGGCCTAGATCGTCGCGCCGCCAGGAGAGAAGAGATGGCAACCGTACCAGACGAAGCTACCGGACAGGAGCAGAACGCTCCCCAGATTCCCGAAGAGCTCTCCGTCCTCCCATTGCGCGATCACGTCGTCTACCCGATGACCATGATGCCGCTGGCGGTCGGCCAACCGCCGAGCATCCAGCTGATCGACGATGCCCTGGTCAGCGGCCGCATGATTGCACTCGTCGCGCTGCGCGATCCCAACGAGCGTCCCGACCAGGTCAAGCCCGAGGATTTCTATACGATCGGGACCGCCGCGAACGTTCATAAGCTGGTCAAGATGCCCGATGGCACGCTCCGCGTCGCGGTCCAGGGTATCGAGCGCATCGAGATTGTCGAGATCATCCAGAGCGAGCCCTACTTCCGGGCGCGTGTGCGGGTGGTGCCCGACGTCGTCGAGGCCGGTCTGGAGGTGGCGGCGCTGGTGCGCAACCTGCAGGGGCGCGTGGCCGAGATGGCCCAGCTCATCCCCCAGTTCCCCGAAGAGCTGCAGACGGTCGTGCTGAATGAGGACGATCCGCAGCGGCTCGCGAACCTGCTATCGCTCTATACGCGCCTCGGCCTCGAAGAGCGCCAGGCCCTGCTCGAGCAGACCAGCGTCCATCGCCGCCTCGAGCGCCTGAACGAAATCCTGACCCGTGAGCTCGAGATTCTCCGTGTCGGGCAGCAGATCCAGGGGCAGGTCAACGAGGAGCTCGGTAAGAATCAGCGCGAGTACATCCTGCGCGAGCAGATGCGCGCAATCCAGCGCGAGCTCGGCGAGACGGATGAGAATGCCGCCGAGGTTGACCGCCTGCGCGAGGCAATCGCCGAGGCACACATGCCGCCCGAGGCGCACGAGCAGGCCACCCGTGAGGTTGATCGCCTGGCCCGCATGAACCCGGCCGCGGCCGACTATGGCGTCATCCGCACCTACCTGGAGAGTCTCACCGGCCTCCCATGGTCGAAGCGAACCGAGGATCAGCTCGACGTCAACGTGGCGCGCGAGGTGCTCGACGAGGATCATTTCGATCTCGAAGAGATCAAGGAGCGTATCCTGGAGTTCCTGGCCGTGCGCGAGCTGCGCCGTGCGCGGCTCGGCGACGAGGGAAGCGCCGAGGTGACCGAAGGCGCGATCCTCTGCTTCGTCGGTCCTCCCGGCGTGGGCAAGACCAGCCTTGGACGCTCCATCGCCCGCGCGATGAATCGGAAGTTCTTGCGCATTTCGCTTGGCGGCTTGCGCGATGAGGCGGAGATCCGCGGCCACCGCCGGACCTACATCGGCGCTATGCCCGGCACAATCATCCAGTCCCTGCGCCGCGTCGGGGTCAATAACCCGCTTTTCATGCTCGACGAGATCGACAAGCTAGGCTCAGACTTCCGCGGCGATCCGGCCTCGGCGATGCTCGAGGTGTTGGATCCGGAGCAGAACTCGAACTTCCGCGACCACTACCTCGACGTGGCCTTCGACCTGCGCAATGTCATGTTCATCGCCACGGCGAACTCCTTGGCAACGATTCCGGCCCCCCTGCGCGACCGCATGGAAATCATCCAGCTCTCCGGCTATACCCTGCTCCAGAAGCTCGAGATCGCGCGCCGGTACCTTCTGCCCGAGCAGATGCGGCGGCACGCGCTCACCGGCGCCGATATGCGCGTCGAGGACGAGGCGATCGTCGTCACGATCGAGGAATACACGCGCGAAGCCGGCGTGCGCAACCTCGAGCGCGAGCTCGCCGCGATCTGCCGCAAGGTGGCGATGGAAGTCGCCCGCGGCGCCAACGACGGCGCGCCGATCCTCGTCGATGTGCCACGCGCGCGTGAGTTTCTCGGCCGGCAGCAGGTCTTTCCGGAGGTCGCGGAGCGCATCGACCGCCCCGGCGTGGTGACCGGCCTGGTGTGGACGCCGGTCGGCGGCGATATCCTTTTTATCGAGGCGACCAAGATGCCCGGCGGCAAGGGCTTCGTGCTGACCGGCCAGCTGGGCGACGTGATGAAGGAGTCGGCGCGCGCAGCGCTTTCCTACATCCGCTCCGAGAGCGAGCGTATCGGCATCCCGGCCAACTTCTTCAACGGCATCGACATCCACCTCCACGTTCCGGCCGGCGCGATCCCCAAGGACGGCCCTTCCGCCGGCATCGCCATGGCCACGGCGCTCGCCTCGCTCCTGACGGGCCGTCCGGTCAAAGAGAACGTCGCCATGACCGGCGAGATCACGCTCCGCGGCCGCGTGCTGCCGATCGGCGGCCTCAAGGAGAAGATTCTCGCGGCACACCGCGCCGGCATTCGCACGGTGATCCTGCCCAAGCGCAATGAGGTCGATCTGGACGAGATTCCGGCCGAGCTGCGTGCCGAGATGCACTTCGTACCGGTCGAGCGTGTGGAAGAAGTCCTCGCCGCCGCGCTCCAGGACATGCCTGTCGAGCCTCCGGTGCAGCCGGCGCCCGAGCCTGCCGAATCTGTTCATGAGGAGCTCGACGAGGGCGTGCACGTCATCGACGCCTCGACTCCCGTTCCCGACGAAGAGCCCGTCGAGGTGGACGATAGATTACAGGGGATCGAAGGAGCAGGCAGGGGCACAGCATTTGCGCCACGCCCCCCGGCCTCACCCCCTCTCCCCTGAACCGCCAGTGGTATAATGGGCGATGCGGCACCAGGCCGCTCGCTTTGTGTCGAGGAGAACACCGCTCATGCCCGCTCAATCCCGCCGGCCCGCGAACCGGCCAACTCGCTCCCAGCGGCGCGCCGGAGTGCAGACTGCACGCACCTATAATGTGCCCGCCGCAAGGCCCGTCGCGCCGCTGCCGCCGCGGCGCATCTTTTCGGTGGAGCCGCCGCCCGTGGACCATACGGAGGAGTTTGGCTTCATCCGCCGGGATCTCGTCCGCATTCTGATCTGGTCCGCGGCGATTCTGGCCATCATGATCGTTCTCTTCTTCCTCAGGCCGTACTTCTTCTGATCGGTATGGAGGAAACCCGCACCCAATCGAAAGCGGCGCGGCTCCAGAAGATCGAGCACAAGCTCTACAATACGCCCAATGGTCTCAGTGCCGTCGATCTCGCCCGCTTCTGCGGCGTCGACCGCCGCACGATCTACCGTGACATTGAGACGATGGACGCGGTGGGTGTGCCTGTCTGGCAGCTCGACGGCAAGTTCGGCATCGACCGCGAGGGCTATCAGTCGACTGTCCGCCTCAATCTCAACGAGACGGTCGCGCTCTATTTCGCGGCCCGGCTCCTGGCGCATCACTCCGACGAAAACAACCCGCACGTCGTCGGCGCACTCGACAAGATCGCCGCGTCGCTGCCCGACGCCACCCTGAGTGACCACATGGCCCGCGCGGCCGACGTGATTCGCGCTAAGCCCCTGCGGCCCGGCTACGTCCAGACCTTAGAGATCCTTACGCGTGCCTGGGCCGACCGCCGTCTCGTACGCATCCAATACTGGGCGGCCGACCGGCCGGAGCCGCAGGAGCGCATCATCGCGCCTTACTTCCTCGAGGTGTCCCGCTCCGAGCCGGCCTCCTACGTCGTGGCGCACGACCGGCTGCGCGACGCGCTGCGTACCTTCAAGGTCGAGCGCATCCAGGAGGCCGAGCTGCTCCCCGACCACTACGTGATCCCCGAAGACTTCGACGTCTATAAGTGGCTGGAGCCCTCCTGGGGCATCATGGCCGAAGATGAAGTCGAGGTGCGCCTCCGCTTCACGCCCGCCGTCTCCCGGCGCGTCCACGAGAGCGTCTGGCACCACTCCCAGACGCTGGCCGACCTGCCCGACGGCGGCTGCCTCTTGACGATGTGCGTCGGCGGCATTCGCGAGATCAAGAACTGGGTCATGAGCTGGGGCGCCGAGGTCGAAGTCCTTGCCCCGCCCGAGCTCCGCGCGCAGGTCGCCGGCGACAGCCGCCGCCTTGCGGCGCAGTACGCGGGTGTGGATTAGGTCCCTCGAATCGATGACCGGTTTACACGGGCAAAAGGAGTGCTTGGTGCATTGAGTGCTGAGTACTCCGGTTCGAAGCCTTACGACGGATGGCCTAGCAGCACCCTGGCGGAAATATGTTCGTCGACGGCGGGCCAATAGACAATGGTTCCTCCGCCCACCAGCTCCCACTGAGCGCGTTGTTCCGGGGTAGCCTCGGCGAGACGAGGAGACCATGCCAGAGGTGAGCCAACAACCCGCCCGTCCGTAAGGCTTATCCACAGCATCGAATCATCCGTTCGCACATCGGCAATCCTAATATCCGGGTCGATAAAAGTCTTCCCACGCTGCTCCGTTGTCGCCATATGCCACGCCTCCACGACCGCTAGCGTAGCACATTGTACGGTCGAATCAAGCGACACTCCTATGATCGACCAATGCAAGTTGCACGTAAAATTGCTGCATCGTGTACTGCACCGACAGGAGCCGCTCAATGCCAACAGTGCTACGCGTCAAGGGGTATCAATTCTACTTCGTTAGCTTCGACTGCCGCGAACCCCACCACGTTCACGTCGACAAAGACGGGAATACCGCGAAATTCTGGCTCAACCCTATTGCCCTGGCAAAGAATGGCGGCTTCCGACCCGTAGAGCTCCGAGAAATAGAGCGGATTATCCAGGAGGATCTCGTGGACCTGATTGCAGCGTGGAATGCGTGCTGTCCCTAGATCGGAAGCTGAGTGTCAGTGGTGGCGTGTTTGCTCAGTCGTGTGATGCAGATGCCAGAACTTAGGGTGGAGATGTATACTGGATCCTGCCGGCAGCAAGCCGCCATCCATGCTGCTGGCATCGCGCAATGTCTAATCATGTAAGGAGCGAAGCCATGGCTGGTGCAGCACTTTTCGTCGGTTGGGGGCCGGTCGTGCCTGGGCGCGAGCAGAAGTCGTTGCAGGTCTTTAACGAGGGCGTCGCGTACTGGCAGCAGCTACAACAGCAGGGAGACATCGACAGCTTCGAGGTCGTGGCGCTGGAGCCCCACGGCGGGGAGCTCAACGGCTTCGTGCTCATGCACGGCGACCGTGAGAAGCTCGATCGCGTGCGCTACAGCGAGGAGTTCCAGCGTCTCAACGCGCGCGCCGGACTCGTGGTCCAAAACCTCGGCGTGGTGGCAGGATTCACCGGCGACGCGCTCAATAGCCTTTTCGCCGACTTCCAGGCCCAGGCAACCGAGCTCGCGTAGTAGTCTCCCAAGCCGGATGTGAACGGCAGTAGAGACGTTATACATAACGTCTCTACTGCTCCTGTGGTATCTTGCTGCTGAAGAGTGTGCCTCTTTAGAGAGCGTAATCGAGCCTTGCCAATGGGCGTGCCAACTCAGCCGGACGCCATCGCCGAGCCCAGACTCCGGCCGCGGTCGACCATGACGGAAGCGGAGTTCGTGCGATGGTGCGACGAAGACACCAGAGCCGAATGGGTAGATGGAGAGGTCGTCGTGGCATCGCCGGCAACAGTTACACATGTGCGCCTGGCAAAGTTTCTGCTCCAGCTGATCGATGCCTTCGCAGTACGGCATGCCCTTGGCGAGGTGCTCGGCCCAGAGCTTCAAGTCCGGCTAGGATCGCCGCCCCGCCGCCGTGTGCCTGATCTGCTGTTCATCTCGAGCGAGCGCCTGGGTATCCTGACGCCGACGCACGTCGAAGGCGCGCCCGATTTGGCAGTCGAGATCGTATCCTCGGATAGCGTGGCCCGTGACTGGCGCGACAAGTATGTGGAGTACGAGGCGGCGGGCGTCCGCGAATACTGGGTCATCGATCCGATGGCCCAACATATGGAAGCCTACGCACTCGAACCGGGGCAGCGGTATCGGCAGATACCGGAAACCGAGGGGACTATTTACTCCACTATTCTCCCGGGGTTCTACGTGAAACCCGCCTGGCTCTGGCAAAACCCTCTGCCACGTGTCTCTGAGCTAATGGAAGAGCTTGGGCCGGCGTAAGCATTCCACAGCAGCGATCGCCGTTAGGTCGCCGTGCTCGACCCTACCCGACAACATGATCGAAGCAGATCAGCCGCAGGTCTTCGCGGGCAAGCGGCCGCCTGTCTCACGATCGGGCGCAGTAAAGTAGAAGAAGAGACCCCGGCTGCCTTGGCGCGCCAACCCCGAGTGGATCCCATCGGGAAGAGATTCGAGCTTTTCACGTGCCCCGCTCGCGAGCAGTGCCCGGAGCTGCTGCTCAAGAAACTCGGTGCTCACCAGATCCGTGAACCGCTCCTGCTCTTCGATTACACTGTCGTCCTCGTCGGCAATGCGCTTGAGCGTGTTGAAGTTCTGCGGGTGGACCGTCTCGGCAGGAGCTCGCGCAGCATATCGGTGAGCGTATGCGTCTGATTGTCGATGACGTAGGGAATGCGCATAGCAGCCTCAATCTTTCGGCGGATGCCAGCCCACGGAAACCCAGGCCCGGCGCGCGACGACCAGTTCAGGTCGATTCAAGTGGAGCGCAACCACGGTTGCACGACCGCAAGCGGTCAGCCCGACGATCTGGTCACCCTCATCTGTCCACGCGAAATGCTCGAGCCACAACATAGTGCGTGGATTGAACAGGGGTTCAGGCTCCCGCGTCAACGGATCATCGGCGACGATTCGGTCGTGCTTGTAGGTGTTGCAGAACGAACAGGCGAGCCACAGGTTGTCTTCAGTGTCTGGCCCGCCAAGCACCCGTGGAATAAGATGCTCGATCTCCATCGACGCGCCGACGATGCTCTCCTGTGTCAAGCAATAGCCACAACGATTGCGCGCCTGTTCCCTAATCCGATCGCGTAGGCGGCGGGAAATGGTCACTATGCCTAGACCGGCTGGATCAGGCCGGAGACGTCGTGGCCACGCTCATGCAAGAGCTGCGCAGCGCGCGCACGCACCAGCATGTAGCGATCGTACTGGTGCAGGAGCGCAGCGAGCGTTTCTTGTTCGGAGGAGGCCAGTCCCTCGACATCGCGCTTGTCATGAAGCGCCTGCATACGCGCCACAGCTGTCGCTGGAAGACGGCTGCGCGCTGCCCGCCAGAGCGCCTCGTCGTCAAGCAAGGATAGGGGTGCGATCGCCGCTTCGAGGTCTTCAGGCAAGACCCCGTCGGCTGACACGGCCACTGCCACGACCTCAAGCAGCTCATCCTCGACGCTGCGGTGCGCCTGCCTTGCGCGCTCTGCCAGTCGCTCATACAACGAAGTGGGTAAGTTCAAGGTCACTGATTGAGCCATTATTACATCCTCAAGCCTCTACGAGGTCAGGGTAGCACGGATCGTAAGCACCCGACAACACTGTAACTATCAGACTCCCTCATATCAGTCAGATCTTCCTACAGAAGTGTTCACCGCTTCATCGCGTCCGAGGAGGGCAGTTCGCCATGAATCATACACACGTTCCCGCCGCGGCACCAGCTGGCGCCGCCTTAGCCGCTGATCTCGCGCAGCGCTGTGAGCGCTTCTTGCACACGCTCTTGACGGAGTTGGATCAGCAGCTGGACCGTCGCTTGGTCCGCACGCTTGCCGCCTCCGTCACCGCCATCGTCCCTGATCGCAACCGCCCCCACGCCCTCTTGCTCTCGGAACTCGGCGCCTTCCTCACCGACCCGCAACATGCTCCGGCCGGCACCAAACGCCTTGCCAACCTGCTCCACTCGCCGAACTGGCACGCCCAGACCATCGACACCTGGCTCCTCACCCAGGGCGCCGCCCGCGTCGC
>JBBSGA010000236.1:0-9789 GCA_038254585.1 Chloroflexales bacterium
GAAGGAACAATACCCATGCACATACTTGTAGAATAAGAACATCCCTATTAGCATATCTTCTGATCAGGAAGACAGACAATGACAGAGGAATCAAAAGATACGTATTTTTGAACCAGAACCAGAGCCAAGGCTCGTTTGGCTTCTTCATCCAACCAAAATGAAGCTTGAAGAAGGATCCAGAACCTTGCACTTGTCCAAGGAAAAGTGGAACATGAGGCAGAACCATGACAAGAAACAATCCAACGATAAGACAGTAGTTACTAAGATGTTTCTTCCATGATCTTCTCCTAAATCGCATTATAGCGATAATAGGCATAATAAATGCAAACACAAGCAGGGTATGTGTGTGAAGTAGTGGCATCAACGATAATAGAATTGCAGTAGTAGTGATATCGATAAATGTCATTTCTCGTTCTGCATCTCGGAAAAATACAGCTCGAAGGATTACAATACCGGCCGGTATCCCGAAAAGAAGCGATCGCTCGGGGACTATCATTCTTGACAAGAAGTTAACCCACTGAATATTCTGCTCCGGAAGGTGGGAGTACTCTTTGAGCTGGCTGGGATTTGCCAGAGAGTGTGAGATCTTCACGAGGTCTATCGAATCGTCCTTGAGAAAATAGTAGAAACCAAGTCCTCCATTGAAAAAGTAGAATACGGATGACAAAAAGCTTTGCCATCGATCTCCGGTCAAGACGTGTGCGAAGTCGTATACAAGACCTACGAGCGACAGCGATAGCAGCATGCCCGGTATGATTATGGACATTCGTAGAGAGGCGCCCTCGTATACCAATATAGATGAGAAAAAATCGATCAAATATGGATAGACGAGAGGTATACCACTTCCAGCCGGATTATTTGGCGGGAAGTGATCGGCGTAAGCTATCTGAGAAATAATGCCAAGATGAAATGCGAGATCACTATATGTGCTCTCTCCAGTATAAAGATCACTATTTCGCTCCGGTAGTATATGAGTGCTAAACAACAGAAAAAGGACTATTCCTATTCCACACAAAAGAGCCGACATCGGACCATCAATCGCGAAGTATGATGCCATTGAGCGGGTCAATAGTTTTATGGATGACCTATATCGTATAACATAGACGATCTCAAAGACAAGTATTCCAAATGTTCCCACAAATACTCCACGAGGAAACGAGAGCAGTAAGCATGCAAAATAGTTAACAGCCGTAAATGCGATAGTCCCGATAGCTACTATAAAGAATGGTCGAGCAGATCCCTCGATCTTAAACGAGAGATGGTGCGTCACGATTGCGCCTAGGATGAGGCTCAGTATTATGCTCGTGAGCGGTAAGGTAAAGGCCATCTTGACTCACCGGTACGTATCGCGGTCATTAATTCTCAGAATTCAGTCGACACTGAGCCAGCGTTCCTTTCGAGGTGCGAGGATACGGCTGTCTTCTTATGGAGCAACCTTGCGGGTTAGGCAGTAGTGCAAGTGGGGACTGCAGCTACTCGGCGCTCTCAAGCCAAGGCGTGAGAGCGCTGGAGCTATCTCCGGAGGGCCGGACAGGAAC
The DNA here is from genome assembly GCA_038254585.1 of Chloroflexales bacterium. Taxonomy (GTDB): domain Bacteria; phylum Chloroflexota; class Chloroflexia; order Chloroflexales; family Kallotenuaceae; genus JBBSGA01. Next base: position 1,539 of record JBBSGA010000236.1, read on the forward strand.
GGCTACAACTAAGGTAAACGAGTCGGAGATCTCTGGTCACAGTATCCAAGGCTGTCAAGGCTTTCGCCCGAGCGCCGCGACCCACCACGTGATCCGGCCCGCACTTTCCTCGGGAGTGCCGGAGCGGCGTGTCCACAACCGCTTGCCCCAAACGACGGCGATGGTACTCTTCCCGGCACCTGCGAGGCCGGTAAACCAGATCGTGAATCCGCCGTTCACAGTTCGCGTATCTTCCCAATCATCTCACCCGGAATCGGCTGTCCGAGGAGATGAAGCAGCGTCGGCGCGATATCGTAAATGCTGACGTCGTCGATGCGCCGGCCACCGCCGGGGTTGTGCGGATCATGCAAGATGAACATGCCATACTGTGCATGGTTGGCATCGTCGGGCCCGGTATCGTTCTCGAAGGTATAAATCTGGCCGCCGCCGATGCTGCCGACGGAGCGCCAGTCGAGGTCGCCAAAATAGACGATCAAATCCGGCGGAACATTGTCGGGCTTACGGTAAATCACATCCGGCTTGAAGACACGTGTCCCCATCGGCCCACCTAAATGGTCCGGCAAGGCCTCGAGCTTGGTAGTGATCTCGTCGCGCAGCCGGTCGTAGTCGGCGCCCGGGACGAGACCTTCGGGCTCGCGATCTGCAACGTTGAGAAAGAGCCGCCCGTAATAGCCGCCTGAGCCCCATGCACGTGTCCGCGACCAATCGACCCGGCAGCGCTCGATCGGCAAGGGTGTTGATGGGTATTCATGAAGTACCAAATAGCCCTCCTGAATGAGCCATTCGTTCAGGCACAGCCCCCCCAGCATCGGCTTGCCACCGTGATCCGAGACGACGAGAACGGTAGTATCGTCGTCGACGAGCTTGAGCAACTCGGCGATCTGCCGATCAATGTAGCGGTAGTAGTCATGGATCGCTTCTGCAAACGGGCTACCGGGACTGTATTTTGGATGGCGAGGATCCATTTCCTTCCAGAAGCCGTGATGAATACGGTCGACGCCCATATCCACGGTCATGAAGAAGTCGTAGCGCTCCCGCGCCAGCAGCCGGCGGCAGATCTCGAAGTGCTGCTCCGACATACGATAGATGTCACGCAGGATTGCAGCCTTGTCCTCGGAGCGGAAGTTCGGTACGTCCATGAGCAATTCGCCGTCGATCCAGCCGGCGATCTCGCCCTTTAACGACGGCGGATATGTGTACTGGCTGCGTGCGCTCGGTGTCAGGAAGCAACTGACCAAATCCCCGTTAACGGGTGAGACTGGATACGTCTGGGGGACACCGATCACACCGACTCGCTTGCCCGCATTCCCCAATAGGTCCCACAACCGAGGCACCTTGACGGAGCGCGCGGTGGCGATCACCATGTTATCATAGCTATGATCCGCGCGGTTTCGAAAGCCATAAACGCCGAGCTGGCCCGGATCGCGGCTGCTCATCATGCAGGCCCAGGCCGGCACGGTGATCGCAGGAATACAGCTCTCCATGCGGGCATAGACCCCGTGCTCGATCAGCCGGCTCAACGTCGGCAGGTCATTCCGCCAGGCATCGAATACCAGTTCCGGCGCGGCGCAGTCGAGGCCGATGACCAGCAGGCGGCGAAAAGAAGAATTGACAGCGGATTGAACCCGCTGTGGCTCGACGACAGGCTCCCGCTGTAGAGTCGGGTTGGTACGGTAGCCATCGGCCAAGATCATAGTAACCTCCGGGCGGCTGATGCCTGGTGGCGGGAGCTCACCATTGGTCAGCATTTCCAGCATCTTGATTCCACTGAGCTTCACACGGTGGTAGTCGCCATGCGGCAGGAGAGGTCGGTGTGGTCTGATCATATACTTGCATGTGCTCCTAGCGCTGTATCGGAGGATTGAGGTTGCTAGTGATACATAATCAGCGGCAAAAACGTAGTTAGATCGGGCGTTCCCAAATAGGCCTTGAGCGCTGCCTGCTGGACGGGAAGCAGGGCCGGCGGCAATGGCTGGCGCAACTCCTTCTGAATCACGCCGTTATCTTTATTGGTCAGGGTCGCGTAGAGCTGGTTACTCAGCGACGTTCCCGCGACGTTATCAAGCTCCTTCCTCCCGGAATCCGTCCTATAGTCGTAGCATTCGAGCTCCTCGCCGTCGCTACAGATATCGCTTGTCCCCGGCTTCCAATAGCTGTACAGACCAAGCTTAGCCGACGGGGTGCGGTAAGCGATCACGTGAGTAGGAGGCACGCCGGAGTTGGGAGCCGGACTGTTGCTGGCGGTGACCTGTTCGTCAGCCGTATGCAGGATGTAATTCCTCCCCGGCGCGGCCGGATCGCGCAAAAGCGCCGCGAGGTCGAGCCGGCCAGCGAGATGTCCATACGGCGATTGTGGATCCCGCCACCTGTCGTCGCGTGCCAGCGTCATGAGCAGCGGCATCAAATCGACACTCGACGTCAGCTGTGGACGCTCGACCTCCGGCTGGCTCGTGCTGCCGATGAACCGGCCGGTCGGGTCCTTTACATAGAGCGGCACGCGGACCGCCTCGTCATACGCCCCATAGGCCTTGCCGCGCATCCCGTGCGAGCCGCCGTAGTCGCCATGGTCAGAGGTGAAGATAATGATGGTGTTCTCGGCGGCGCCGCTTGTCGCCAGCGCATCGAGCACGCGCCCGATCTGGACGTCGACAAGCTGCTGGAGCCGCAGGTAGACGTCAAGAAGCTTCAACCAGCGGGCCGCGAAGCCGTCGCCGCTGTACGGCAACGGCCCGCCCTGCTGACTGGCGAACATGTCGATCCAGGCCCGCTGCAAGCGCGGCTTGGCCCGCGCTGCCATGTCGTCGGGAGTCTCGAAGTTCGGCGGCAGCTGGCTGAAGACGCTCGGCGGATTACGCAGAACTGGGAAGATATCGGTTCCCCTGTAGTACGAGGCGACGTCATGCGGGTTGACGAAGCTGACGGTGGTGCACCAGGGTGTGCCGTTGCCGTGCGCTTGCAGCCAGGCAATGAACTGATCCGCGATCTGCGCATCGCACCGTAGGCCGTCGCCGGGAAAGCCGTCAGGTGATGGGCACGTGCCGCCGTCGAAGCCATAGCGGCTGACGTCGCATCCGAACGACAGGTGCCATTTGCCATACCAGACGGCCTGGTATCCGAGGCCGCGCAGCGCTGTGCCCCAGGTAGGGAAGCCGGGATCGAGTCGGGGCGGGAGTGGCGAGTCGAGCGTGAGCAAACAGTAGGTCTGGTGAGCATACAGCCCGGTGAGCAGGCACGCACGCGCAGGCCGGCACTGGTTGGCCGCCGCATGGTGCTGGCCGAAGCTGACCGCCCCCGCACGGATGCGCGCGATATTCGGCAGGAGACCGTCAAGTGCCCCCTGTTCCGGAAACCACTGCGGGTAGCGCATCTCGTCGACCATGACGACCAGGATATTCGGCCGCGCGGCCGAGCGCACTGGCGCTGGGACACCGAGCGAAGCCGGCCCTACGTCCAAACCCAGCAGCCCGCCGCCCACGGCGGCAGCACCTCTCAAAAAGGCACGCCGGTTCATGATATTCCCCTCTCTCCTACTCTCCGAGCGAACACTGCCGCACCTGCGGGTGGACGGGGCACTATTCGAAGCGAAGCGCCTGAATCGGGCTAAGACGAGCGGCCCGCTGGGCCGGATAAATGCCGAAGAAGAGGCCGACGGCCATCGACACGCTGAGCGCCAGAAGCGCCGCCGCGGGCGTCATCACCGGAGTGATCAAGTCAGAGAAGAGGCGGCCGATGATGACCACGGTCACAAACCCAAGCAGCACTCCGACCACCCCGCCGAGAACGCTCATCGTCAACGATTCGACGAGAAACTGTCGCAGGATGTCGCGCCGTTTCGCCCCGACGGCTTTTCGCAGACCGATCTCACGCGTGCGCTCCGTGACCGAGACCAGCATAATGTTCATCACGCCGATCCCGCCGACGAAGAGCGAGATACTCGCGATCGATCCAAGAAAGACGGTCAGGGTGCTCGTAATGGTGTTGAAGGTTGCGAGTAACTGCGCCTGGTTGATCACCGTGAAATCATCGCCGCTACCGTCCCCAGGCAAGTGACGGTGCCGGCGGAGGAGCTGTTCGACATCGGCTTCGATACCCTCCATGTCGTCGGCGTGTGCGGCCTTGAGCAAGATCGTGGAGACCTGAAAGCCGGCCGAGGTCGCGTCGCGGCCCCCGAAGAGATTTTGTTGGGCCGTCGTGATCGGCACGAGGACTGCGGTATCGTACGCGCCGAGCGCGCCGCCTGGCTCCAGAACACCCACGACCCGGAAGGTCTGACCTTTGATGCGCACATCTTGGTCGATGGGATCAGTAGTACCGAAGAGATCGACCGCCAGACGGCTTCCCAGAACGGCCGTCGCACGCGTCGAGCGGACCGCTTGATCGGTCAGAAATTGCCCGTCCCCTAGGGTCATGTTGCGTACGGTAAAGTACTCAGGGGTTACCCCGAGGACGCGTGCATTACGGTTGATGGAGCCTGCAACAATCTGTGCATCCCGCTGATACTCGGGTGCGACGAGCGAAACTTCGGGAAGTGATTGCTTGATGGTCTCGGCATCGTCGTTCGTCAATGCCGGTGGAATACCGGCATACTGCCGCGGATTGTTGCGCGCTCGCACACCCGGCAACACCGTGAGCAGGTCAGTGCCAACACTGCTCAGCTGGGAGCTAATCGAGCGCTGAGCACCGATGCCTATTGCGAGCAGCGAAACCACCGACCAAACCCCAATAATTATGCCGAGCATCGTCAGGAAGGTTCGGAGCTTGTTCGAACGCAAACTCTCGAGCGCGATCCGTGCGCTCTCGAGAGTACCACGTGCGAAGCGAAGCGGCCAGTTAGTCGGGCCAAGTGGTATTACGCCAATACGGGCCATACCGGGCTCACTTTCCCTCGACTATTGAGCTTGAGCCCCATTCGTATTGGTTGGAGCCGCACTCCGCAAGGCGATGATGTCTCCTTCCGCGAGTCCGCTGATCACCTCGGTCTGGAGATCATTCACTAAGCCGATCCGAATCTCCCTATCGACAAAGGTCTTGCCCTGCTGGAGGCGGACGAACCGTTTTTCGCCTGTCGTGCGCACTGCTCGGGACGGGATTACCAAAACGTCGTGTTTCCCTGCGACGCCAACATTCACTGTCGCGCTCATCGCCACCCGGATCGCGTTATTGTTCCGCGGTAGATCGACACGCGCACGATAGGTCGTAACGTTCTGCACCGTGGTACCGGCAGGCGCAATGTATCCCACCGTGCCGTCGATTGCCTGCGTGCCAAGGGCATCGATCTTGACCGTCGCCTTCTGGCCGGGCTTGATCTGGGCGATGTCAGCCTCGCTGATGCTCACGTCGACGTGAAGCTGGGACGCATCGACCAAGGTAAACATCGCATTCCCCGACGACGTACCTGTTGCCGATACGCGGTCGCCCGGTGCCACGTTGACCGCCGTGATGATCCCAGTAAAGGGAGCACGGAGAGCCGCATTGTCACGGCTGAGCTGGGCCGCCGCCAACTGGGCTTCGGCCTGCCGAGCCCCGGCTTCCCCAATCGCACGATCCGAGGCTGTCCCGCCCCCCGACAGCTTATCAAGTTTTGCCTGGGCCTCTTCGACCTTCGCCTCTGCGGCGCTGATGTCGGCGGGCGCGCCGCCCTGCTGCAGCTTGGCAACCTGCGCCTGCGCCTGATCCACTAGCGCCTGCGCCGCCGCGATGTCGGCAGGATTGACGCCCTGCCGCAGCTTGGCAACCTGCGCCTGCGCCTGATCCACTAGCGCCTGCGCCGCCGCGATGTCGGCAGGATTGACGCCTTTCAGCAATTTCTGCAGCTGGGCGCGTGCCTGATCCACCTGCGCCTGCGCTTGGGCCACGTCGGCGGGCGTGCCGCCCTGCTGCAATTTCTGCAGCTGGGCGCGCGCCTGATCCACTAGCGCCTGCGCCTGGGCCACGTCGGCGGGCGTGCCGCCCTGCTGCAATTTCTGCAGCTGGGCGCGTGCCTGATCCACTAGCGCCTGCGCCTGGGCCACGTCGGCATCCTTGGGTCCCTTTAGCAGCTCGTCAAGCTGGACCTGTGCATCGTCAACCTGGGCCTGGGCCGTGGCTAAATCGTTGATTTCCTGCTGCTTCGCGTTCTCGTAGGCAATCTTGGCCTGCTCGAGCTGTGACTCGGCTTGCCGTAGCGCAAGCTCGGCGTTATTCAGCGCAGCGGCATACGCTTGTTTCCGCGCTTCCGGATTATTCAGGCGACTTAAGATCGGCTCCTTGGCGAAAGGTCTACCGGTCTGTGGGTCTATCCCCGCCTGAGCCTGCTGGTTGTTCCAATAAGCGGTCGAGTAGGCCTGCTGAGCTTGACGTATCTTGTCAGCTACCTGGTCGACGTTTTGCGCCGCCTGGCTCTTGTTGGCTGAGTCGGCGCTGGCGATCTTCTGGTAATTCTGCTGTGCCTGTGTCAACTTTGCGCGGGTGGTGCTCACCTGTTCGGCCGGTGGTCCCAGCATGACCGCGCTGAGCTTCGCCTCGGCACTGCGCACCGCGGCCTGCGCGGTGTCGATGTCTGCCTGGGTGATGTTGCCGGTGTGTGCCCGCTGCAGGTTTGCCTCGGCACTGCGCACCGCGGCCTGCGCGGTGTCGACGTCTGCCTTCGTCACATTTCCGGTGCGGACCCGCTGCAGATTCGCCTCGGCACTCCGCACGGCTGCTTGTGCATTCGCAATATCGGCGGGGTTGATCGCGGTGCGGGCGCGCTGCAGGTTTGCCTCTGCGTTGCGCACGGCCGCCTGTGCATTATCGATGTCCGCCTTCGTCACATTTCCGGTGCGGGCGCGCTGCAGGTTTGCCTCTGCGTTGCGCACCTGCGCTCGGGCACCGACGATATCCGCCTCCGTCGCGGAGCCATTCTGGATTTTTTCCCGCTCCGCTTTCACCTCGTCTATGTTGGCCTGCGCGGCTGCTTTGTCTTGATCGGTCACATTGCCACTCGCGGCCTGCTGCAGCTTTGCGCGCGCGCTCGCAAGGTTGGCTTCAGCCTGTAGCACTTGCTGATCTAGCTCACGTGGATCGAGTGTAGCCAGGAGCTGCCCCTCCTTGACCATCTCTCCTTCTTTGGCTAGCACCTTCTGAACTTTGCCACTTACGCCGAAGGTAAGATCAGAGCTTTGAGTGGGCTCAACTGTCCCATTTCCACTGACCGTTACCTGCATCGCTCCCCGTTGAACTTTGACTGTGCTGACCGTGGTAGGCGCGGAGCCGCATCCCGCGAGGACGAGAGCAGCAACTGCCGCGATAGAACCACGTTGGAGGGCCTTCATACCCTTGAGCTGCTTCATGTGCGGGCTTCTCCAGACTTCATAAGTCTGTCGACCATGAATCGGTCGGCGTGAAAGCATTGTCTTTCCATACTGAGGTGGCCTAGCTTGGCTTTCGGTGATGCTCGGAGCATGGGTTGCATTACGGATCGTTCGGGCTACTACGCTAAGTTGTACGGATCCTCTGTGGGGCAAAACGAGAAGGTTGCCTGTAGCCGAAAGCCAGACTCATTCGGGAGACCCACTCGAATGCTGCGATAAGCTCGGCTGGCCCCCATCGTCGGCAGGGCTAGGACTAGCGCCGGCGTTCACGAAGTGATAGGCAGTCCCACTGCAAAATCACGACGAACATGAGTATAGCACAAGCCCACGAAAAGTCGAGACGGAAATAGGCCAAGGAAAGCCGAAAATCGGCTTCTAGCAGCGTACTAACCCTGCAGGATGACAACATTGATAAGTTAATGACGTCTTTACACGCTACTCGCGTGCTGAGGGAAGGATCTATTCATTTTGGCAAATGCACATCGCCTCTAACTTTCAGTTGGCGAAGGTAGCAACAGATCGCTTCTAGTTGCAACATATGGTACGTGGCTATCGTGTCGGCTTGCCATACGGAACGGTCCAGGATGACAGAACTGATAGATTTTGCGAGCGCTGTAACCGTCCATCGTCCATCTGTTCCCCTTGACTTACCCAGGACGCGATGTTACGCTACCTAAGCCCTGTGACTGTAGACTGTATGGCACAGGTGCGTGTAGCGAACAGCAGTGCAGCATAGCGGGAGCGAGGTACTCCGGCGCCACGATCTAGATCTGCCGCCGCTCAATTAATTCGGAAGGCTGAATATGGGCATTAACCTGCCCAAGCCTAAGGTGGCGGGTCTTGTGGCCTTATTATTTTAGGGATAGGGCTCCTCCCGGTTCGACCCAGGATGTTCGGACCCGTATCAGTGCCCCAATGCC